>JBKBOJ010000039.1:0-30604 GCA_046294815.1 Roseateles sp.
AACTTCATCGCCATCGCCTACCTGCGCATGTCCAAGCTCAAGCACCTGCCGGCCAGTCCGTTCGCGCCGGCGATGCCCCAGTGACAGTGTTGCTTTCCACACGAAACGACATGGAGCCGGCGGGCGGCGTGCTGGCGTTCGCGGACATCAGCGCCCGCAAACGCGTGGAAGAGCTGCTGCGCCACCAGGCGACCTACGACGCACTGACCGGTGTGCCCAACCGCGCATTGTTCTTCGACACCCTGGCCCAGGCCGTGGCGCGCGCACGGCGTGGACAAAAGGCCGTGGCACTGCTCTACCTCGATCTCGATGGCTTCAAGGAGATCAACGACCGTTATGGTCATGCCGCAGGCGACGAGGTGCTCAAGGGCTTTAGCCAGCGCTGCCGCGAGATCCTGCGCGCGGGCGACCTGCTCGCCCGCATCGGCGGCGACGAGTTCGTGGTGCTGATCGAAGATGCGCGCGACATGGCCAGCCTGGAGGCGCTGGCGCGCAAGCTGTGTGAGGAAACTTCGCGGGAGTTCGAGGTGGGCCCACACCTGCTGAACATCGGCGTGTCCATCGGCATTGCCCGTTCGCCGCGTGGGCAAACCGATGGCGAAGCCCTTTTGGCCGCCGCCGACATCGCCATGTACGAGGCCAAGCAGGCCGGCAAGCGCACCTGGCGGCAGCGTGAGTTGACCGAAGACTCGGGGCGGTAGAAGGGAAGTCACTGGCGCCCGGGCAGCGATGCTCCATTCGCGCTGAATGCGACGGCGCGGTGATGTCCCATCAAGCTGTGTGCGAGCGGAGGTATTGAGGCTCGCTGGCTTGGGCCAGCAGGGCCAAACCAGCCGGCGCGCTCAGAGGGGCAGCGGACATCTTCGGTCAGGTGGAGTTGCGAAGCGTCAACCTGACCTTGAGGAAGACCCCGATGAGCGACGAAAGGATGCACCTTGCCGCGCTGGTGGAGTGACACCACTTCTTGGGACGCCAGCCGCGCAACACGGGGGGGCAATGCCGTCCTCGCTTTCACTGAGGGACAGTGAAATTTCCGGGCTAGCATCCCAAGATGCTGAGCCCGCGCCTGTCCCTTGCCTCGCTGTTGCTGTTGCTGGCCGGTTGTGCCGGCGTGCCTGCACCGGCCGAGGGCTGGCAGCCGCTGGCCCCCGGCCTGTCGCAGCGCGTCTGGGCGCCCTGGCCCGACAGCGAGGTGCAGGCTCTGCGGGTGGACCTGGACCGCCTGAGCGTGGTGCTGTCGCCGCCCGCCGAGGCCGGGCAGGCGCTGGACCAGATGGCCAGCGGTCGTGGCGCGCTGGCCAGCGTCAATGCGTCCTTCTTCGACAAGCAGTTCCGCCCGCGCGGCCTCACCATCAGCGACGGCCAGCCCTGGCCACAAACGTTGCGGGCCCCAGCCGCCGCGGCGGACCCGCTACTGGCCTGCGACACCATCTGCAGCATCCGCTTCGACGCGCCCGCCGTGCCCGAGGCCGGCTGGCGTGTGGCCGTCAGCGGCACGCCCTGGCTGGTGCGTGACGGTCAGGCCCGCACGACCGAAGACGACGCGAGCTGCGCCAAGCTGTGCGCCCAGACGCATCCGCGCACGGCCGTGGGCCTGGACGCCGCGGGCCGCCAGCTCATCGTGCTGCTGGCCGCGGGCCGGCGCGGCGAGGTCAAGGGGCTGACGCTGGTGCAGACGGCGCAGCTGCTGATCGAGCTCGGCGCAGTGCAGGCCTTCAACCTGGACGGCGGCGCTTCGTCCTCGCTGCTGATCCGCGGCGAATCGCGCCTGCCGCGTCCCCTCAACGAGCCCGCGCTGCGCCGCGTGGCCAACGCCCTGCATCTGTGGAGCCGATGAAAGCCCTTTGCCGCCTGTTGCCCCTGCTGGCCCTGCTGCTGTCCGCCTGTGCGCCATTCAAGCCCGCCGCACCTCCCGAGCGGCGCTTCACCGCGCCCGAACTGCTGGCCTTGGCGCCCGCCGACTTCGCTTGGTCGGCCACGTCGGCGGCCGGCGAGCAGGCGCTGCGCGAGCAGGCACTGGCGGACATGCGTGCGCGCATCGCGCTGCCGCCCGGGCCGCAGCGCGACGCGGCGCTGCCGGCCATCCTGGACGCCGTGGCGCTGTTCAACACCGAGATCGACGCCGCGCGCCCGCTGCTGCTGGCCGCCCTGCCGGGCTTGGCTGCGCGCGATGCGGACTACCAGCGTGCGCTGCTCACCGCGGCCCATGCCCACTACGCCGCCGACGCCGCGCCGCTGCTGTGGCCGCTGCTGCCGCAGTTGCGCGAGAGCAAGCCCTTTGCGATCGCCGCCTACACGCTGCTGCAGGCCGACGCCGGCGCAGCCGGGCGGCTGCTGACGCTGTTGCCGGCGCAGTTCCCGGACTGGGCCCAGGACGCCCGCCTTGCCGCGTTGATGCAGCGCCTGCAGTCCGCGCCGGCGGCGGCGCCGCCGCTGGCAGACCTGCTGGCCGCACCGCTGCGTGCGGGCTACCCGGTCATCTACAGCCTGCAGCGGCCCGGCCGCGGCTTCATGGGCCTGGCTCTGGTGCGCGGTGCCGACGGGCGTTTCGTGCGCGACGCGACCGGCGCGCTGTTCACGCAGCCGCAGCTGGCCCGGGCCTTGACCGGCCTGCCGGGCACGATCACCAACGGCAACACGCCGCAGGGGCTGTTCACCATCGTGGGCGCGGGCACGGCCACCAACCCCTGGATCGGCCCCACGCCCTACCTGCACAGCAAGCTGCCCATCGAGGCCACGCCGGCCGAGTTCGAGCACACCGACACCGACGCCACTTGGAGCGAGGCCCTGTACGACAGCTTCCTGCCGCCTTCCTGGCGCGGCTGGGCGCCCATCAAGGAAGCCTGGCTCGCCGGTCGTGCCGGGCGCGACGAGATCCTGCTGCACGGCACCGTCGTCAACCCGGCCTACTACCGCGGCGCCAGCTACTTTCCCGGCACGCCGTCAGCCGGCTGCATGGTGTCGCACGAAGAGTGGGATCCGGCCACCGGTCGCCTGCTGCACAGCGGCCAACTGCGGCTGGCACAGGCCTATGCGGCAGCCAGCCCGCGCGCCGACCTGGCCGGCTATCTGATCGTCGTGGAACTGCCGGGCGAGGGCGCGGTGACGCCGGCGGAGGCCCAGGCGCTGGTGGAGGCGGCGGGCCGATGAACGCGCTGCGGCAGGCAGTGCTGTGGGTGCTGCTAGGCCCGCTGGCGCCGGCCTGCGCCGACCAGCCGGCGCGGCTGGTGCCCAGCGCGGATGGTCAGGAGCTGATCGACGCCTCTGCCGGCTTGGTGTGGGCGCGCTGCGCGCAAGGCCTGCGCTGGGACGGCCGTCGCTGCGCGGGTGAGGCGGTGCTGGCCACGCATGCGCAGGCGCTGGCCTTCGCGCAGGCCCATGCCCAGGCCACGGGGCAGGCCTGGCGGCTGCCGCGGGTGCCGGAGCTCAAGCACTTCTTCGAGCGTCTGCCGCTGGGCAAGGATCCGGCCTTGCTGGCCTCGGCCGAGCCGGCGGGCTGGTACTGGACCGGCACCAGCCGCATCGACAGCGAGACGGTGAATCCCTATGCCTACCGCAACGTGGAGCGCGGCGTGACGCAGCGACAGGTTGAGCGGTTGGTCGTGACTGCCGGCTGGGCCGTGCAGCAGCCCGGCGCTGCCGTGCGCGGCGATATGGCCAAGCGCGAGACCCTGGCCGTGCGGCTGGTGCGGCCACTGCAACCTTGAACCTAGAGCATGAGCCCACTGCGTCGGCGCGCCTTGCCGGCAACCCGCCTCGGTGAGCCCCTCGGGCCCGCCCAACTGCCGTTTCTAGGTTGAACGACGATGGATTTGTTGAAGACCTTTGGGCTGTTTGTCGCCACCGCGCTGGCCGAGATCGTCGGCTGCTACCTGCCCTGGCTGTGGCTGAAGCAGGGCGGGTCGGCTTGGCTGCTGCTGCCCGGCGCGGCCAGCCTGGCGCTGTTCGCGTGGCTGCTGAGCTTGCATCCCGCCGCTGCCGGCCGCGTCTATGCGGCCTATGGCGGCGTCTACATCGGCGTGGCCATGGTTTGGCTGATGCTGGTGGACGGCGTCAGGCCCACGATGACGGACTGGGTCGGCGTGGGCCTGTGCCTGGCCGGCATGGCGGTCATCATGCTGGGCGCGCGGCCGCCTGCCTGAGACCACTTCGGTGCACCGCGCTGCGCGCCCGCCCAACGGCCGCTTCTATGCTGAATGCGCGCGCCGGGCGCCGTCAGGGGGCTGCCGTCGGGTAGCTGCCCGGCACCAGGATGTCGCGCGTCACGTTGGTCAGCTGAGTGTGACCGCAGAAGGCCATGGTGACGTCCAGTTCTTTGTGCAGTATCTGCAGCATCTTGGTGACGCCGGCCTCGCCCATCGCGCCCAGGCCGTAGACCATCGCGCGGCCCACCATGGTGCCGCGGGCACCCAGTGCCCAGGCCTTCAGCACGTCCTGGCCCGAGCGGATGCCGCCGTCCATCCAGACCTCGATCTGATCGCCCACCGCGGCCACGATGGCCGGCAGCGCGCGGATGCTGCTGGGCGCGCCGTCGAGCTGGCGGCCGCCGTGGTTGCTGACGACGATGGCGTCGGCGCCGGCCTGCACGGCCAGCTGCGCGTCTTCCACTTCCATGATGCCCTTGAGGATGAGCTTGCCGCCCCAGCGCTCCTTGACCCAGGCGATGTCGGCCCAGGACAGGCGCGGGTCGAACTGCTCGTTGGTCCAGGCCGACAGCGAGCGCATGTCGCTGACGCCCTTTACATGGCCCACCAGGTTGCGGAAGGTGTGGCGGCGCGTGCCGGCCATGCCCAGCACCCAACGCGGCTTGGTGGCGAGGTTGAGGAGGTTCTTCAGCGTGGGGCGCGGCGGCGCGGTCAGGCCGTTCTTCAGGTCCTTGTGGCGCTGGCCGATGACCTGCAGGTCCAGCGTCAGCACCAGCGCCGAGCACTTGGCAGCCTTGCAGCGGTCGATCATGCGGGCCATGGCCTCGCGGTCGCGCATCATGTAGAGCTGGAACCAGAACGGCGCCGAGGTGTTCTCGGCGATGTCCTCGATGGAGCAGATGCTCATCGTGGACAGCGTGAATGGGATGCCGAACTTCTCGGCCGCGCGCGCGGCGTGGATCTCGCCGTCAGCATGCTGCATGCCGGTCAGGCCCACCGGCGCAATGGCCACGGGCATGCTGACGTCCTGGCCGATCATCTTCACCGCCGTGCTGCGGTTCTCCATGTTGACCGCGACGCGCTGGCGCAGCTGGATGGCGCGGAAGTCCGCCTCATTGGCGCGGTAGGTGGTTTCGGTCCAGGAGCCGGAGTCGGCATAGTCGTAGAACATGCGCGGCACGCGCTTCTCGGCCAATTGGCGCAGGTCTTCGACGCAGGTGATGACGGGCATGGCGGGGGGGGCGACTGAGTGAGGCCCGCATGCTAGGCCGGTGCGGCGCGCGCCGCACGGAAAAAACCTCAGGCCGGGTCGGAAGGGTTTTCCGTGTGCAGCGCGCGGCAGTGCGCGTGCAGCCACGCGGCGAAGGCCGTGGCCGCGGCGCTGGGCCGGTGCACCAGCAGGCCGTAGTGGCGCTCGGCCGGCACGGTCAGCGCGAAGGGCTGCACCAGGCGTCCCTCGGCCAGTTCGTGGCGTGCCAGGCTCAGCCGTGCCAGCGCGACACCCTGGCCGGCCAGCGCGGCGGCCAGCGTCAGGCCCAGGTCGACGAAGCGCGGACCGTCGTCGGGCTCGGCTGCCTCGGCCAGGCCGGCGGCCTGCAGCCACGGTGCCCAAGGCTGCAGCGGTGTGCGCAGCAGCGGCAGGGCCAGCAGGTCTGCTGGGGATCGCAGCGGCGCATGGCGGGCCAGCAGGGCCGGCGCGGCCAGCGGCGTGAGCCGGTCGCGCAGCAGCACCTGGGCGGGCGCGATCTCGTCGGGCACGGTGCCATGGCGGATCTCGGCGTCGGCGCCAGCGTCGCCCTCGGCCAGCAGCGGCACCGACAGCGTCAGCTCCAGTTCGATGTGCGGATGCGCGGCCGTGAAGCCGGGCAGGGCGGGCACCAGCAGCTGGCGCGCGAAGGTGGGCGTGGAGCTCACGCGCAGCCGCTCGCGTGCCTGCGCGGCGCGCTGGTGCAGCGGGATGGCCTGCAGCAGCGCCAGCGCCTGGCGCACTTGCGGCAGGTATTCATGGCCGGCTGGCGTCAGGCTCAGGCCGCGCGGCGTGCGCGCCAGCAGCGCGCGGCCCAGGCGGTCCTCCAGCCCGGCCAGGCGCTTGGCGACGGCGCTGGCCGTCAGCGCCAGCTCGGCCGCGGCGGCCTCGAAGCTGCCGCAACGGGCCACCGCATCGAAGGCGAGCAGCGCGTCGAGCGAGGGCAGGCGGATGGCGTGCTGAGGCATGGGTCCATCGTAGCCAGCGGCCGCGGGCCGCGCGGCGTCAGAAGCTGGTCAGCGTCGTGGGGCCGGCGTCGCGCGATGGCGGACGCAGGTACTGGCCCAGCGTGCCGGCCATCGCGGCCATGACGCCGGCGGCCAGCAGCCAGGGCTGGGTCTTGCGAGCGTTGCGTTCGGGGCGCGGCCGCGGCGTGGCGATGGCCTGCAACAGCTGCAGTTCCTGCTGGCGCTCCTGAATCAGGAAGACCAGCCGGTTGGGATCGGCGAAGCGCTGCGCCAGCGCGCGCACGGCCTTGAGCTCGCGCTGCTGAATGCGCACGCCCTGCGGGCGCAGCGCACAGCCCAGCGTGCGGGAGCGCAGGTACAGCGCCTTGGCGGCCAGGCGGTCCGGCACGCAGCCCACGCCGGCGTACAGGCAATTGGCCAGGTTGAACGTGGCTTCGGCATGGCCAGCGGCCGCCGCGGAGATGTAGGCCGACAGGCCCCGGCTTTCGTCCGCAGGCCCCCCGCGGCCGGTCATCAGCACGCGGCCGAACTGGAAGCGCCCGATGGCGCTGCCCTTGGCGGCTGCCTTCTCCAGCAGCACGCGCGCCTGCACGGGGTCTGCCGGCATGCCCAGACCTTCGAGCTGGCACAGGCCCAGCATGGCCATGCCGTCCCGGTCGCCGCCTTCAGCCGCGGCGCGGAACCAGCCAACGGCCCGCTTGTAGTCGGGCGATGCGGCATGAAACAGCAGCATTCCCTGCTTCAGCGGGTCGACGGGCGGCGTCGTGAGGGACTTCAGTTGCAGGGTGGGGCTGAAGCCGGGATCTCGGGAGTTCATCCAGTAGCAAACCAGGGGCGCGGTGGTACTCCTAGATTCTCAGTCAAGCGCATGACCTAGCCCAGCGGACCCGGCGCCGCTGCGACTTGTGGTTTCCTGTCTGACCGGGTGAGGTTGTGAAATAGTGCACGCTTTCTCGGGCGCTGGCCCGGCAGCGTGGGCGGGCCTGCGCAAGCGCTCAGCGCCATGAGTTTTTCATGCCTCGCATGCCATGCTTCGGCCCCGCCCGACGCCGCGCAGGCCGCGGCGCATGAGGCTGCGTCGCGATGCCAGCATCGGAAACAGCGGTGCTGACGTCGTGCACGATCTGGCCCTCGGACCAGACCCGGCCACGCAGGCCACGCCGATGTCGCGGTGGGCGGTAAGCAGCAAGGCCAGCGGGAAGACGGTGAGCGGTGCGGCGCCGAAGGTACGGAGAGAACGCATGGGCCGCAGCGTCGTATGCCGCGCCAGGGGCCTGGTTACCGGGTGCAGCGCGCAGGGACCGATTGCAACATCCCCGCACAACTGCGCGCGAGGTGCAGCGCGACGTGGGGCATCGGTCTCAGATCTGCCACCAGGCCGGCAGCAGGGCCCGCACCTCGGGCCGGCGGTAGCGCCGGTCCAGCAGCCACACATAGCCGCGGTCGTCCATTGAGCGCAGCACGCGGCCGGCGGCCTGCACGACCTTCTGCAGCCCGGGCACGAGGTCGGCGTAGCCGTGGTCGGCGCCGAACATGGC
The DNA here is from genome assembly GCA_046294815.1 of Roseateles sp. Classification (GTDB taxonomy): domain Bacteria; phylum Pseudomonadota; class Gammaproteobacteria; order Burkholderiales; family Burkholderiaceae_C; genus Pelomonas. The sequence goes on from JBKBOJ010000039.1 coordinate 7,898, forward strand.
GTCCAGCCGCGCGCGGAGCTGGTCCTGGAGCGGCGACACCGGCGGCAGGCCCAGTGTGGCGATGAAGGCGCCGATGAGGCGGGTGCCGGGCAGGTCCACGCCCTCGGCGAACGCGCCGCCCAACACGGCGAAGCCGATGCCGCGACCGTCCGGCACGAAGCGGTCCAGGAAGGCGCGCCGCGCGCCCTCGCCCATGCTGCGCGCCTGACTCCACTGGGGCAGCTCCGGGTGGCGCTGAGCCAGCCGTGCGGCGGCACGGTCCAGGTAGTCGAAGCTGCTGAAGAAGGCCAGATAGTTGCCGGGATGCTGCTGGTATTGCGTGGCCAGCACGTCCACCAGCGCGTCCAGCGAGCGTTCGCGGTGCTCGTAGCGGGTGGACAGGTCGGCCACCTGCACCACCAGATGCTCGGGCGGGAAGGGCGCGGGCACGTCCAGCCAGGCGGTGTCACGCGGCAGGCCCAGCAAGTCGCGCGCATAGTCGGGCGGGCCCAGCGTGGCCGAGAACAGGGTGACGCTGTGCAGCCCCTCGAAGCGCTCCTGCAGGAAGTGGCCCGGCACGATGTTGCGCACGGACAGCAGCACGTCGCGCACCTCGCCGGTGTCCACCGGCTCGCTGTCTTCCAGCAGCGACAGATTCAGCGGCGTGTCGGCCACCGCCACGCGGCCGGCCGTGCGCTGCAGGTCGCACAGCGAATGCTTGTCCAGCCGATCCAGCAGCCGCTGCAGCCTGACGCACTCGAAGTAGAACTCGAGCATGGCGCCCACCTCCAGCGGATGGTTCTGCACATGCTCGCCCAGCACGGTGTGCACGCGCTGCAGCGCCTCGGCCAGTGGCTCGGGCAGTTCGGCCAGCGGCTGGTAGTCCTCGACCTGGTCGCGGCCCAGGCGCGCCAGCTCGCCGGCCAAGCGGCGCAGCGGCGGTTGCAGCAGCTTGGGCGCGGCGGCCACGGCCTCGCGCACGCGGGCCAGGCTCAGCGCAGCGCTGTACATGTCGCGCGCGCGGTCCACCAGGTTGTGCGCCTCGTCCACCAGCAGTGCCAGCTTCCAGCCCTGCGACTGCGCCAGGCCCCAGAGTTGGCCGTGGGGGTCGAAGGCATGGTGTACGTCGCCCACCACCACGTCGGCCCAGCGCAGCAACTCCTGGCCCAGGTAGTAGGGGCAGACGCCGTGCGTCAGCGCGATGCGGCGCTGCGTCGGCGCGTCCAGCCACTGCACCCGCACGGCCTCGGCGCGGGCGGCGGGCAGCTTGTCGTAGAAGCCGTGCGCCAGCGGGCAAGCGTCGCCGTGGCAGGCCTTGTCGGGATGTTCGCAGGCCTGGGTCTTGGCGGTCAGCGAGAGCACGCGCAGCGGCCGGCCCGGTGCGGCGTCGCGCAGCGCCTGCAAGGCCTCCAGCGCCATGATGCGGCCCGTGCCCTTGCAGGTCATGTAGCCGATCTTGTCGAGCTGCTGGCCGGGCATGGCGCGCAGCAGCGGGTAGAGCGTGCCCAGCGTCTTGCCGATGCCAGTGGGCGCCTGCGCCAGCAGATGGCGGCCGCGCGTGGCGACCTTGTAGACGGCCTCGGCCAGCAGGCGCTGGCCGGGGCGCAGTTCGCCCTTGGGGAAGGGCAGGGCGGCCAGCGCGGCATCGCGCGCGGCGCGGTGCGCGGCCTCCTGCGCGGCCCAGGCCTCGAAGGCGCGGCAGCGTGCCTCGAAAGCGGCCTGCAGCGCGGCGGCGCTGAGTTGGTTGCGCAACACGGTCTCGTGCTGGCTGTCGGCGTCCACATAGACCAGCGCCAGCTCCAGCTCGGCCAGGCCCCGGTCGGCGGCGATCAGCGCGCCATAGGTCTCAAGCTGCGCCCAATGCAGCGCGCGGCGGTTCTCGGGAATCAGGTCCACCGGGCCGCGGATGGTCTTGATCTCCTCCAGCCGGTTCACGTCGGCTTCATAGCCATCGGCCCGGCCGCGCACACGCAGCGACCCGAACCGGCCCTCCAGCGGCAGCTCGGTCTCGTAACCCGGTGAGCGCCGCGCCAGCACGGCCAGCTGCAGGGCCTGCCCCTCCAGCGCGGTGGCCGAGGGCGTGAAGCGCCGGTCCAGGCTGCCCGTCTTGGCCGTGAACTCGCACAGGCTGCGCACGGAGACGGTATAGGTCCAGTCGGCCATCAGGTCAGAACAGCGAGAGGTTCTCGCACGCCGATTCGGCGTTGCACGCCTTCGCGGGCGCAGCGGCCTGCAGTTCGCTGGCATGCACCAGGTTGCCTACGCGCACGCCCATCAGCCGCAGCCGCTTGTCGAACTTCACGCGCTTGAGGCACAGGCCCACGGCGCTGCGGATGTCGGCGGCGCTGGCCACCGGCGTCTGCAGCGTCTGGTCGCGCGTGACGGTCACGAAGCCCTCGAAGCGCAGCTTGATGCCCACTGTCTTGCCTGCATAGCGCTTGCGTGCCAGGTCTTGCGACAGCCGCTCGCACAGCTCGTCCATGATGCGGCCCAGCAGCGCCTTGTCGTGCTTGGCGCTGAGGTCGCGCTCGAAGGTGGTCTCGCGGCTGACGGACACCGGCTCGCTGTACGTGATCAAGGGTCGGTTGTCGCGCCCATGCGCGGCGTCGTGCAGCCAGCGGCCGTAGCTGTCGCCGAACTGCTCGATGAGCCAGCGCGGGTCCGCTGCGGCGATGTCGCCGACGGTCCGCAGTCCGAGCTTGACGAGCTTGTCGCCCGCCTTGGGACCGATGCCGTTGATCTTGCGCACCTCCAGCGGCCAGATGCGGCCGGGGACGTCGTCCAGCGTCAGCACGGTGATGCCGTCGGGCTTGTCCAGCTCGCTGGCGATCTTGCTGAGCAGCTTGTTGGGCGTGACGCCGATGGAGCAGGTCAGGCCCGTGGCGCGCCAGACCGAGTTCTTGATCTCGCGCGCGACCGCCTTCACACCGCCCAGCGGATCGTGGCCCACGGTGTCGCGCACGCCGGGCACGTCGGAGAGGTCGATGTAGATCTCGTCGATGCCGCGGTCCTCGATGACCGGCGCCACCTCGGCCACCGCCGCCTTGAAGAGGCGCGAGTACTTGCGGTAGCTGTCGAAGTCGGCCGGCAGCAGGATGGCGTCGGGCGCCCTGAGCGCGGCCTTCATCAGCCCCATGGCCGAGAACACGCCCAGGTCGCGCGCGGCATAGGTGGAGGTGGTGACGACGCCGCGGCCGGTGTAGTCGCGCAGCCGGGCGTACTGCCAGCTTCCATCGGCCAGCTGCCGCGGCGCGTCGGCGCGGCGGCCGCCGATGACCACCGCCTGCCCTTTGAGCTGCGGATAACGCAGCAGCTCGACGGACGCGTAGAAGGCGTCCATGTCGAGGTGGGCGATCCAGCGGTCGGGTTGCGGCATGGGGCCCGATTGTCGGTGGGCGTGCTGACAGCCCGGGGCAGCAGCCTGGTTGGCCCCTCGCGTTGGATTGCTGCGCGCGGCCTCAGGCTTTGCCTGATGCGCCATCACGGCGGGTCGGCGGGCCGCTCTGGGCGGCGTCGGACGCAGCGTCCAGCCCCCAACTCTGCCAGTCGGGGCCGAACAGCTCGCTGGGGTGGGGCGTGGCCAGGCTGCCGTTGCCGCACTGCATGTCGTCGGCGGGGCAGTAGCGGTCACAGCCCCAGCAGATGCGCTGAGGGTTGGCGGGCAGGATGGGGAACTTCTTGGCCATGGGGCACAGCCTGCCGGCGGCCCAGCCGGTCAGCCTTGATGCAGCGCAAGGTCCGGCCGCGCCGGGTTGCCCAGAATGCCGGACATGCCGAACCGATGGAGCCGCGCCCGCCTTGCCACCAAGATCGGCGTTTTGGGGGGGGCGCTGCTGATCATCGCGCTGGGCTCCATCGGGCTGACGCTGTGGATAGGCTGGCAGCTCGAGGGCGGGGCCGCCGCGGTCAATGAGGCGGGGCGACTGCGCATGCAGACCTGGCGCATGGCCCATCAGGCGGCGACCGGCGACTTGGCGCCGCTGCGCGCCCAGGCGCGCGCCTACGAGGCCGGGCTGCGCCAGCTGCGCGAGGGCGACCCGGCACGGCCGCTGTTCCTGCCGCGCGACGAGCGCACTGCCGCGGCTTACCAGGCGGTGGCCGCGGACTGGCGGGCGCTGAAGGCTGCCGCGCCGGACGGCGTGCCGGCACTGGACGCCGCGCAGGCCGAGGCGCTGGTGCGGCGGGTGGACGTGTTGGTCAATGCGGTGGAAGCGCGCATGGCGGCCTGGAACTCGCTGCTGTCGGCCGTGCAGCTGGCGCTGGTGGGACTGGCCATCGCGGCGTCGTTGATCTTTCTGTATGCCTCGCACCTGGTGGTGTTTGCGCCGGTGGACCGGCTGCGCCGCGGGCTCAAGGCGCTGGAGCAGGGCACGCTGGACGCCCGCATCCCCGAGGACGCGCAGGACGAGTTCGGCGAGCTGGCGCGTGGCTTCAACCGCATGGCCGAGAGGCTGCAGGCCGTCTATCGCGGCATGGAGGACGAGGTGCGCGCCAAGACGGCCGACCTGCGGCAGGAGCAGCGCCGCCTGGCCGCGCTGTACGACGCCGCGGCGTTTGCGGCCGGCGCCCGCTCGCAGCGCGAGCTGGCGGCGGGCTTTGCCGACCGGTTGCGCCGGGTGGCGCGGGCCGACGCGGTGGCCGTGCGCTGGGTGGACCCAAGCGAGCAGCGCATGGTGCTGCTGGCGGCGCAGGGTCTGCCGCCCGCCATGCTGGAGGCCGAGCGCTGCCTGACGCCGGGCGCCTGCCATTGCGGCAGCCCGGGGCCGCGGGCGCGCGTGATCCCCATCGCCGACGCAACGGGCAGCTCGCACTGCGCCAAGGCCAGCTTCGTCGCGCTGGTCAACGTGGGGCTGACGCTGCAGGGCCGCACGGTGGGCGAGATCGATCTGCTCTACCGCGAGACGCCGGAGCTGCCGCAGGCCGACCGTGAGCTGCTTGACAGCCTGGCCAGCCACCTGTCCAGCGCGATGGACAGCCTGCGCAATGAGGCGCTGCAGCGTGAGGCCGCCGTGGCCGAGGAGCGCGGCATGCTGGCGCGCGAGCTGCACGACTCCATTGCGCAGAGCCTGGCCTTCATGAAGATCCAGCTGCAGCTGCTGCAAGACGCGCAGCGCAACGGCCAGGGCGCCACGGTGGCTCGTCTGCTGGACGAGCTGGCGCTGGGCCTGAAGGAGAGCACGGCCGACGTGCGGGCGCTGCTGATGCATTTCCGCACCCGCACCGATGGCGACGATTTGTTGCCGGCGCTGCAGCAGACCTTGCAGAAATTCCGCCTGCAAAGCGGCGTGCAGGCCGAGCTGGAAGTGGACGGCCATGGCGCGCCGCTGCCGGCCGACGTGCAGGTCCAGCTGCTGCACGTGGTGCAGGAGGCGCTGTCCAACGTGCGCAAGCATGCCGGCGCCCGCCAGGTGCATGTGCGCCTGAGCCACCAGCCGCATTGGCAGATCGACATTCGCGACGATGGCTGCGGCTTCGACGCCGCAGCCGGCCCGCCCGACGACAGCCATGTGGGCCTGCGCATCATGAAGGAGCGTGCGGCCAAGGTGGGCGCGGCGGTGGAGGTGGACTCGCGGCCCGGCGCGGGCACGCGCGTGCGCGTCTGGCTGCCGGAATCTGAGGTGCTGAATCCATGAACCACGATCCCATTCGCATCGTCGTCGTCGACGACCACACCTTGTTCCGCCGCGGGCTGATTGCGCTGCTGGGCACGCAGCCGCAGTTGCAAGTCGTCGGCGAGGCGGGCGATGCCAGCGCGGCCGAGCGGCTGGCCGCCGAGCTGCAGCCGCAGGTCATGCTGCTGGACAACCACCTGCCTGGTGTCAGCGGGGTGCAGGCACTGCCGGCGCTGAAGGCCGCCGCGCCGCGCTGCCAGGTGCTGATGTTGACGATGAGCGAGTCCGAGGCCGACCTGGCCGCCGCGCTGCGCGCCGGCGCCTGCGGCTATCTGCTGAAGACGGCCGACAACGCCGAGCTGACCCAGGCCATCGAGCGCGCGGTGCGCGGCGTGTCGAGCTTTAGCGCCGAGATGGCCGGCAAGCTGGCCACAGCCTTCCGCCACGAGGTCGCCGCCCCGCCACCGCCGCCGCCCGACCCGCTGGCGCTGCTGTCGCCGCGCGAGCGCGAGATTGCCGAGCTGATCGCCCGTGGCGACTCCAACAAGCAAATCGCCCGCGCGCTGGGCATCGCCGAGACCACGGTCAAGATCCATGTGCAGCACCTGCTGCGCAAGCTGGATCTGGACTCGCGTGTGCAGGCGGCGGTGCTGGTGACGCAGCAGCGCGGCTAGCCCCGATCCGGGGCGATTGGTTGGCTTCGGGGGCTGGGGCGCAATGGCTCCATGTGCCACCGGGCCGGCCCGGCGGCCTTCCTGGGCCCACGTCGATTCAGCATGTGGCGTAGTTCTTAGGAACGATGCTGAGCAGCGCACCGTCCTCCCGGCGAGCGGTGTTGCGCTGATCCTGCTGGTGAATGGGCACTGGCCGCCGCGCGCGGGACAGTGACGCCATCGTCACTGAGGAGGAAAGCGCATGACCGCTACCGTGGACCGCAAGGCCTGGTCCGTCCTGATCGTCAGCACCCTGGCCTTCACTGTCTGCTTCATGGTCTGGATGATGTTCGGCGTCATCGGCATCCCGATCAAGAAACAGCTCGGCCTCAACGCCACCGAGTTCGGCCTGCTCACCGCCATGCCGGTGCTGACTGGCTCGCTGGTGCGCGTGCCGTTAGGGCTGTGGACCGACCGCTACGGCGGCCGCATCGTGATGACCCTGCTGATGGCGCTCACCGTGCCGGCGATCTGGCTGATGGCCTACGCCACGCAGTACTGGCACTTCCTCGTCATCGGCCTGTTCGTCGGCCTGGCGGGAGGGTCGTTCTCGGTCGGCACGCCCTATGTGGCGCGCTGGTTCCCGAAGAGCCGTCAGGGCATGGCGATGGGCGTCTACGGCGCCGGCAACTCCGGCTCGGCGGTGAACAAATTCGTCGCCCCGGCTCTGCTCGTCGCCTTCGGCTGGACCATGGTGCCCCAGGTGTACGCGGCCATCATGGCCGGCACGCTGCTGCTGTTCTGGTTCTTCAGCTATAGCGACCCCAAGCACCTGGTGCCCAGCAACGTGAAGTTCAGTGAGCAGCTCAAGCTGCTCAAGGACCCCAAGGTGCTGAAGTACTGCCAGTACTACAGCATCGTGTTCGGTGGCTACGTGGCGCTGGCGCTGTGGATGGTGCAGTACTACGTCGGCGAGTATGGGTTGGACATCCGCGTCGCTGCGCTGCTGGCCGCCTGCTTCAGCCTGCCCGGCGGCGTGCTGCGCGCGATTGGCGGCGTGCTGTCGGACAAGTACGGCGCGCACAAGGTCACCTGGTGGGTGATGTGGGTGAGCTGGGTCTGCCTGTTTCTGCTTAGCTACCCGCAGACCGAGTTCACCGTGGCCACCATCGACGGCCCCAAGACCTTCCATATCGGCCTGAACGTGTACGTCTTCACCGCCCTCATGGCCGTGCTGGGCGTGGCCTGGGCCTTCGGCAAGGCCTCGGTGTTCAAGTACATCAGCGACGACTACCCGCAGAACATCGGCGCCATCAGCGGCATCGTCGGCCTGGCCGGTGGCCTGGGCGGTTTCGTGCTGCCCATCCTGTTCGGCGCGCTGCTGGACCTCACCGGCATCCGCTCCTCCGCCTTCATGTTCATGTACGGCGTGGTCTGGGTCTCGCTGATCTGGATGTACTGGACCGAGGTGCGTCGCACCGACGTCATGGGCCATGGCGTGCAGCCGGCCTGATCGCAACGAGGAAAAGACATGAGCAAGAACGACATCGCCGATTGGCGCCCGGAAGACGAGGCTTTCTGGAACTCCACCGGCAAGCGCATCGCCTACCGCAACCTCTGGATCTCCATCCCGGCCCTGCTGTGCGGCTTCGCCGTCTGGGGCATGTGGGGGATCATCGCCGTGCAGATGCTCAACCTCGGCTTCCCGTTCACGCAGGCCGAGCTGTTCACGCTGACGGCCGTCGCCGGCATCTCCGGCGCCACGATGCGCATCCCGGCCAGCTTTCTGATCCGCATGGCCGGCGGCCGCAACACGATTTTTCTCACCACCGCCATGCTGCTGGCCCCGGCCATCGGCACCGGCATCGCGCTGCAGCACCCCGAGTGGCCGCTGTGGGTCTTCCAGCTGATGGCGCTGTGGTCGGGCGTGGGCGGCGGCAACTTTGCGTCGTCGATGTCCAACATCTCCACCTTCTTCCCCAAGCGCCTGCAGGGCACGGCGCTGGGCCTGAACGCGGGTCTGGGCAACTTCGGCGTGACGACCATGCAGATCGTCATCCCGCTGGTGATGACGGTCGGCTTCTTCGGGCTCAGCGGTGAGCCGATGACGCTCGTGAAGGACAGCGGCTGGATCTTCGGCAAGATCCCCGCGGGCACGCCCACCTGGATCCAGAACGCCGGCTTTGCCTGGGTGCTGTCGCTGGTGCCGCTGTCCATCCTGTGCTGGTTCGGCATGAACAACCTGAAGACGGTGACGCCGAATGCCGGCTCGCCGCTGATGGCCTTCCTGAAGATCAGCTACCTGTATTCGCTGGCCTTCATCCCGACCATCGGCATGCTGTATCTCTACCTGCCCAAGCCCACCGGCCTGGGGCTCTTGAGCATGTGGGTGGCGATCCCGCTGGACATCTGCGCGGCGCTCTTGGTGATGCGCCTGGCGGCCTTCGGCGCGATGAAGGAGAACGTCGCCAAGCAGTTCGCGATCTTCAGCAACAAGCACACCTGGAGCCTGACCGCCCTTTATGTGGTGACCTTCGGCAGCTTCATCGGCTTTTCAATGGCGCTGCCGCTGGCCATCACGGTGATCTTCGGCTTCCAGCATGTGCCGGACGCGGCCGGGGTGTTGACCCACACGCTGAAGAACCCGAATGCGCCTTCGGCGCTGACCTATGCGTGGATCGGTCCCTTCGTCGGCGCGGCGATCCGGCCCGTCGGCGGCTGGATCTCGGACAAGGTGGGCGGCTCCATCGTCACCCAGGTCATCTCGGCGGTGATGGTGTTCGCGTCGGTGGCCGTCGGCTATGTGATGCAGCAGGCCTACGGCTCGGCCACGCCGGAGCAGTACTTCCCGATGTTCATGGGGCTGATGGTGCTGCTCTTTGCCGCCAGCGGCATCGGCAACGGTTCGACGTTCCGCTCGGTGGGGGTGATCTTTGACCGCACGCAGGCGGGTCCGGTGCTGGGCTGGACGTCGGCCGTTGCCGCCTATGGCGCCTTCATCGCGCCGGTGCTGATCGGCGAGCAGATCAAGGCGGGGACGCCGCAGCTGGCCTTCTATGGGTTTGCGGTGTTTTACGCGCTGTGTTTGGTGTTGAACTGGTGGTTCTATCTGCGCCGCGGGGCCGAGATCAAAAACCCCTGAGCAACGGCAGCTGAGCTCTGTTGATCGCGCCCCATGGGGCGCGATTCTTTTTTGTGCGAGTGCGGGGATGCAGCCCAGGCCGGCCCAAGCTGCCGCGCCAACCCGTACGCAGCCATCGTCCGAAAGAACGATGGCGCCTGTTCGCCGCCTCGTCCTTCCGCGCCAGCGCCCCCCGACCGCCGGTGGATGGGCACGCGAGGCCGCGTGGCAGACCATGCTCACCGTGAGCCAGACCCTGTCCTTGCCGCTGCCCTGGAACCCGGAAGACCCCGACTTCTGGGCCAGCCACGGCCGTGCGGTGGCGTTGCGCAACCTCGGCTTCGCCGTCCCGGCGCTGGCCTTGTCGTTCGCCGTGTGGATGCTGTTGCCGGCGTTGGTGGTGCACCTGCCGGCCGCGGGCTTTCGCTACAGCACCAACCAGCTGTTCTGGCTCAGCGCGCTGCCGGCGCTGTGCGGCGCCACGCTGCGCATCTTCTACGGCTTCGCCGTGCCGCGCATCGGCGGGCGGCGCTGGACGACCTGGTCCACCGCCAGCCTGCTGTTGCCCACCGCCGGCATCGCGCTGGCCGTGCAAGACCCGGCCACGCCCTATGAGTGGATGGTGGCGCTGGCCCTGCTCAGCGGCCTGGGCGGCGCCAACTTCGCCAGCGGCATGGCCCACATCAGCGCCTGCTTCCCGGCGCATGAGCAGGGCGTGGCGCTGGGGCTGGGCGCGGGCTTGGCCCACCTGGGCGTCGGGCTGGTGCAGTGGGGGGTGCCGCAGGCCGCCCGGCTGGATCTGTTTGGCTTGCCGCCGCTGGCCGGCGCCGGCTTGGTCTGGCTGCCGCTGATCGCGCTGGCCAGCCTGGCCGCATGGCTGGGCATGGACGACCTGCCGGGCCATGGCGTCAGCATTGCTGAGCAGGCCCAGCTGTTCACGCGCCGCCACAGCTGGCTGATGAGCTGGCTGTACCTGGGCAGCTTTGGCAGCTTCATCGGCTTCTCGGCGGCGTATCCGCTGCTGCTGAAGCGCCAGTTTCCAGACCTGGACGGCGCCGAGCAGCTGGCCTGGTTGGGTCCGCTGCTGGGCGCGCTGGCCCGACCGCTGGGCGGCTGGGCGGCGGACCGCTGCGGCGGTGCCCGCATCAGCATGGCCTGCTTCGCCGCGCTGGCGATCGGCGTGCTGGGCGTCCTGGTGGCGCTGGGCGGGCAGGGTGGTGGGGTGTTCGTTGCCAGCTTCCTGCTGCTGTTCGTGGCGTCCGGCATTGCCAACGGCAGCACCTTCCGCATGGTCCCGCTGGGCTTTCTGCGCGAGGCCCGCTTGGCGGGCAGCTCGCTGGCCGAGGCCCAGGCGCGCGGCATGGCGGCGCTGGGCCTGTGCGCCGCCATCGGCGCCTACGGCGGCTTTTTCATCCCCAAGAGCTTTGGCAGCGCCATCGCGCTGACCGGCGACCCCACGGCCGCCTTGCTCTGCTTCCTGGCGTTCTACCTGAGCTGCATCGCCATCTGTGCGTGGTGCTACCTCAGGCGGGGCGCACCCCTTTCTTGCTAACCGGAGATACGCTCCATGTCCCATTTCTTGGATCGCCTGATCGCCTTCCAGCTGCCGAAGGAAACCTTCGCCGCCGGCCACGGTGTGACCACCGGCGAAGACCGCACCTGGGAGGATGCCTACCGCAACCGCTGGGCCCACGACAAGATCGTGCGCAGCACGCATGGCGTGAACTGCACCGGCTCCTGTTCGTGGAAGATCTATGTGAAGGGCGGCATCGTCACCTGGGAAACCCAGCAGACCGATTACCCGCGCACCCGCGCCGATCTGCCCAACCACGAGCCGCGCGGCTGCGCGCGCGGTGCCTCATACAGCTGGTATCTCTACAGCGCCAACCGCGTGAAGTACCCGATGGTGCGCGGCCGCCTGCTCAAGCGCTGGCGCGAGGCCAAGGCGGTGGCCAAGGATCCCGTCGCCGCCTGGGCCTTGATCCAGGCCGACGAGGCGGCGCGCCGCGACTACCAGCAGCTGCGCGGCATGGGCGGCTTCGTGCGCTCGACCTGGGACGAGGTCAACGAGCTGATCGCCGCGGCCAATGTCTACACGATCAAGCAGCATGGCCCCGATCGCATCATCGGCTTCTCGCCGATCCCGGCGATGTCCATGGTCAGCTACGCCGCTGGCAGCCGTTATTTGAGCCTGATCGGCGGCGTCTGCATGAGCTTTTACGACTGGTATTGCGACCTGCCGCCCTCCAGCCCGCAGATCTGGGGCGAGCAGACCGACGTGCCCGAGTCGGCCGATTGGTACAACAGCCACTACATCATCGCCTGGGGCTCCAACGTGCCGCAGACGCGCACGCCGGACGCGCACTTCTTCACCGAGGTGCGCTACAAGGGCGCGAAGACCGTCGCGGTGACGCCGGACTATTCGGAGGTCGCCAAGCTCGCCGACCTCTGGCTGCACCCCAAGCAGGGCACTGATGCGGCGCTGGCCATGGCCATGGGCCATGTCGCACTCAACGAGTTCTATTTCAAGCAGCGCTCGCCCTATTTCGACGACTACGCGCGGCGCTACACCGACCTGCCGCTGCTGGTGCTCTTGCAGGAGCAAACCCTGCCCGATGGGCGCAAGACGCATGTGCCCACGCGCTATCTGCGCGCCAGCGATCTGCAGGGCCAGATGGGGCAGAGCAACAACCCCGAGTGGAAGACCCTGGCCTTTGACGACAGCGGCCGCCTGGTGCTGCCCAACGGCTCGATCGGCTTCCGCTGGGGCGCCGAAGGGCGCTCCGATGCAGGCCACTGGAACCTGGAGGCCAAGGAAGCGCAGACGGGCAGCGAGGTGCGGCTCAAGCTCTCGCTGGTCGAGGACGGCGCGCAGGCGCACGAGATCACCGAGGTCGCCTTCCCCTACTTCGCCGGCACCGCAAGCAGCCACTTCACGCCCAACCCGCAGGCCGACGGCGTGAGCCATCGGGCCAAGGTGCCGGCGACGCGCTTGCAGACCAATGACGGCGAGGTGCTGGTCGCCACGGTGTTCGATCTGCAGGCGGCGCAGTACGGCATCAACCGCGGCTTCGGCTCCGGCGCCAAGGACTACGACGACAACGCCCCCTACACGCCGGCCTGGCAGGAGGCCATCACCGGCGTGCCGCGCGCGCAGGTGATCCGCGTCGCCCGCGAGTTCGCCGAGAACGCGCACAAGACCCAGGGCAAGTCGATGATCATCATCGGCGCGGCGATGAACCACTGGTACCACTGCGACATGAACTACCGCGGTGTCATCAACCTCTTGATGATGTGCGGTTGCATCGGCCAGAGTGGCGGTGGCTGGGCGCATTACGTCGGTCAGGAAAAGCTGCGCCCGCAGACCGGCTGGGTGCCGCTGGCCTTCGCCACCGACTGGGTGCGCCCGCCGCGGCAGCAGAACAGCACCAGCTTCTTCTATGCCCACACCGACCAGTGGCGTTACGAGAAGCTGAGCGTGAGCGAAGTGCTCTCGCCGCTGGCCACCGAGGCCGAGCGCGCCGAGTTCAACGGCAGCCTGATCGACTGCAACGTCCGCGCCGAGCGCATGGGCTGGCTGCCCAGCGCGCCGCAGCTCAAGACCAACCCGCTGCAGGTGGTGAAGGATGCCACCGCCGCGGGGATGAACCCCAAGGACTATGTGGTGCAGGCGCTGCGCGACGGTTCGCTGCAGATGAGCTGCGAGGACCCGGACGCACCGCAGAACTGGCCGCGCAACATGTTCGTCTGGCGCTCCAACCTGCTGGGCTCCAGTGGCAAGGGCCATGAGTATTTCTGCAAGCATTTGCTCGGCACCGAAAACGGCGTGCAGGGCAAGGACCTGGGCGCGGATGACGCCAAGCCGCGCGAGGTGCGCTGGCACGCACAGGCGCCGCAGGGCAAGCTGGACCTGCTGGTAACGCTGGACTTCCGCATGAGCACGACCTGTCTGTACTCGGACATCGTGCTGCCCACGGCGAGCTGGTACGAGAAGAACGACCTCAACACCAGCGACATGCACCCCTTCATCCACCCGCTGTCGGCGGCAGTGGACCCGGTCTGGCAGGCGCGCAGCGACTGGGAGATCTACAAGGGTTTTGCGAAGGCCTTCTCCGAGGTCTGCGTGGGTCACCTCGGTGTGGAGAAGGAGGTGGTGCTCAGCCCGCTGATGCACGACACGCCCGCCGAGCTGGCCCAGCCGCTGGGCGTGCAGGATTGGAAGAAGGGCGAGTGCGAGCTCATCCCCGGCAAGACCGCGCCCAACATCGTGGTCGTCGAGCGCGACTACCCGGCGACCTACGAGCGCTTCACCTCGCTGGGCCCCTTGCTCGACAAGCTGGGCAATGGCGGCAAGGGCATCAGCTGGGACACCAAGACCGAGGTGGCGCAACTGGCCGAGCTCAACGGCAAGGATGCCGCCGGCCGCGCCCGCATCGTCAGCGACATCGACGCCTGCGAAGTCATCCTGCAGCTGGCGCCGGAGACCAATGGCCATGTCGCAGTGAAGGCCTGGGAGGCACAATCGAAGGCCACGGGGCGCGAGCACACGCACCTGGCGCTGCACCGCGAGGACGAGAAGATCCGTTACCGCGATATCCAGGCGCAGCCGCGCAAGATCATCAGCTCACCGACCTGGAGCGGGCTGGAGAGCGAGAAGGTCTCCTACAACGCCGGCTACACCAACGTCCATGAACTGATCCCCTGGCGCACCCTGACCGGCCGCCAGCAGTTCTACCAGGACCACCCCTGGATGCGCGCCTTCGGCGAAGGTTTCAGCAGCTACCGGCCGCCGATCGACATGAAGGCGACCAGCGGCATGCAGGGCATCAAGCCCAATGGCAACCCTGAGATCGTGCTGAACTTCATCACGCCGCACCAGAAATGGGGCATCCACAGCACCTACAGCGACAACCTGTTGATGCTGACGCTCAACCGTGGCGGCCCGGTGATCTGGCTGTCCGAAGACGACGCCAAGAAGGCGGGGATCGAGGACAACGACTGGGTCGAGCTGTTCAACCTCAACGGTGCGATCGCGGCGCGGGCGGTGGTGAGCCAGCGCGTGAACCCGGGCATGACCCTGATGTACCACGCGCAGGAAAAGATCATCAACACGCCGGGCAGCGAGATCACCGGCGTGCGCGGCGGCATCCACAACTCGGTGACGCGCATCGTCACCAAGCCGACCCACATGATCGGCGGCTACGCGCAGTACAGCTACGGCTTCAACTACTACGGAACGATAGGCACGAACCGCGATGAGTTCGTGGTGATCCGCAAGATGAACAAGGTCGATTGGCTCGACACGCCGCGTGACGACCACCTTGCCGCCGCCTACCAGGCGCAAGGCGAGAACCCCTGAGAAGCGAGGAGCACGCAATGAAGATTCGCGCACAGATCGGCATGGTGCTGAACCTGGACAAGTGCATCGGCTGCCACACCTGCTCGGTGACCTGCAAGAACGTCTGGACCAGCCGCCCCGGCGTCGAGTACGCCTGGTTCAACAACGTCGAGACCAAGCCGGGCATCGGCTACCCCAAGGAGTGGGAGAACCAGGACAAGTGGAACGGTGGCTGGATCCGCAAGAGCGACGGCACCCTGCAGCCCCGCCAAGGCGGCAAGTGGTCGCTTCTCATGAAGATCTTCGCCAACCCGAACCTGCCGGAGATCGACGACTACTACGAGCCGTTCACGTTCGATTACGACCACCTGCAGTCGGCGCCGGAAATGAAGCACGCGCCCACCGCGCGGCCGCGCAGCCTGATCACCGGCCAGCGCATGGAGAAAATCGAGTGGGGGCCGAACTGGGAGGAGATCCTCGGCGGCGAGTTCAGCAAGCGCTCCAAGGACAAGAACTTCGACCAAGTGCAGAAGGAGATCTACGGCCAGTTCGAGAACACCTTCATGATGTACCTGCCCAGGCTGTGCGAGCACTGCCTGAATCCCGCCTGCGTGGCGTCTTGCCCTTCGGGCTCGATCTACAAGCGCGAGGAAGACGGCATCGTGCTGATCGACCAGGACAAGTGCCGCGGCTGGCGCATGTGCGTGTCGGGCTGCCCGTACAAGAAGATCTACTACAACTGGAAGAGCGGCAAGGCGGAGAAGTGCATCTTCTGCTACCCGCGCATCGAGGCCGGCCAGCCGACGGTCTGCTCCGAGACCTGCGTGGGCCGCATCCGCTACCTGGGCGTGCTGCTGTACGACGCGGATCGCATCGCCCAAGCCGCGGCGACGCCGAACGACAAGGACCTCTACTGGGCCCAGCTCGATCTGTTCCTCGACCCGCATGACCCCAAGGTCATCGAGCAGGCGCGCAAAGACGGCATCCCCGACAACTGGCTGGAAGCCGCGAAGAACAGCCCGGTCTACCAGATGGCCGTGGACTGGAAGGTCGCGCTGCCCCTGCACCCGGAGTACCGCACGCTGCCGATGGTCTGGTACGTGCCGCCGCTCTCGCCCATCAGCGCTGCGGCCAACGCGGGCCAGATCGGGGCCGTGGGCGAGCTGCCCGATGTCAGCCAGTTGCGCATCCCGGTCCAGTACCTGGCGAACCTGCTGACCGCCGGCGACACCGCGCCGGTGATCAGCGCCCTGGAACGCATGCTGGCGATGCGCGCCTACCAGCGCGGCGTGCATGTGGACGGCGTGAAGAACCACGCCGTCCTCAAGCAGGCCGGTCTCACCGAAGCGCAGGTGCAGGACATGTACCGGGTGATGGCGATCGCCAATTACGAGGACCGCTTCGTGATCCCGACCACGCACCGCGAGTACGCGGAGAACGCCTTCAATGTGCGCGGCGGTTGCGGCTTCAGCTTCGGCAACGGCTGCTCCGAGGGCGTCACCGAGACCAGCCTGTTCGGCTCGGAGAAGAAGCGCACCATCCCCATCAAGGCGACGCTGTAAAGGGGCGCGACCATGTTCAAGAACACGCCGAGTCCCTACACGCTGCGCGTGCTCGCGGCGCTGCTGCGTTACCCGGACGCCGCGTTCCGCGCGGCGATCCCTGAACTGCAGCAGGCGCTGCGCGACGAGGCCGCCTTGCCCAAGGCGCGCATCGACGAGCTGATCGCCTTGCTCGACCGCCTGCAGCGCGACGATCCCTTTGCCGTCGAGGCCGAGTATGTCGACCTGTTCGACCGCGGCCGCGGCACCGCGCTGCACCTGTTCGAGCATGTGCACGGCGATTCGCGTGAGCGCGGCCCGGCCATGATCGATTTGCAGCAGACCTACGAGCAGGCCGGGCTCTACCTGACGGCCAGCGAACTGCCCGACCACCTCTCGGTGGTGCTGGAGTTCGCCAGCACCCAACCGCCGCGCGAGGCCCGCGCCTTCCTTGGCGAGATCGCGCACATCGTGCGCGTGATCTTCAGCGCCTTGCTGCGCCGCCGCTCGCCTTACGCCAGCGTGCTGGCCGCGGTGCTGGAACTGGCGGGTGAGCGGGCGGAGTCGGTGGAGATCCCGCCCGAGCCCGAACTCGACGAGGCCTGGGCCGAGCCCGAGGCCTTTGGTGGCTGCTCGACCGCCGGCCAGGCCAAGCCCGATCAGCCCCAGCCCATCCATATCGTGCGCAAGACCGTCCACGCTTCAGGAGCACAGGCATGAACGCCCTGCACAACTTCCTCTTCGTCGTCTATCCCTACATCTGCCTGGCTGTGTTCCTGATGGGCAGCCTGGCCCGCTTCGACCGCGACCAGTACACCTGGAAGAGCGACAGCTCGCAGATGCTGCGCTCGCGTGGCATGAAGTGGGCGAGCAATCTGTTCCACGGCGGCATCCTGTTCCTGTTCGTCGGGCACACGGTTGGCATGCTGACGCCGCACGCCGTGTATGAGCACTTCATCAGCCCGGCCCACAAGCAGATGCTGGCCATCGTCGCCGGCGGCATCGCCGGTGCGGTCTGCTTCATCGGCCTCACGATGCTGATTTGGCGCCGCATGACCGACCCGCGCATCCGCCTGACCAGCCACCGCACCGACCTGGCGATCCTGTGGATCCTGTGGATCCAGCTCAGCCTCGGGCTGATCACCTTGCCCTTCTCGCTCTCGCACAGCGACGGCTCGGTGATGCTGATCCTGTCGGACTGGGCGCAGCGCATCGTCGTGCTGAACCCGGACGCCAGCGGCCTGGTCGGCCTGGCCTGGCCCTACAAGGTGCACATGGTGCTGGGCATGACGATCTTCCTGCTGTTCCCTTTCAGCCGCCTGGTGCATGTGTGGAGCGGGCTGGCCTCGGTGTTCTATGTGTTCCGGCCGTACCAGGTCGTGCGTTCGCGCCGCCTGAACCTGCCGAAGAAGGGCTGATGCGATGAGCTACGCCGTCAACGACATCGCGATCGCCACGCCCGATGAGGCCTTGGATGAAGCGCAACTGCGCCAGCGTGCTTGCACCGAGCTGCTGCGCCAGCGCGCGATGCAACTCGGCCTGCTGGATGCCGACGACCCCACCCCCGAGGCCGGGGCGATCAGCGAGGCGGCATCCGCTGCGATCGAGGCCCTGCTCGCGCAGGAGCTCGCCGGCCCCGAGCCCGACGAGGCCGCCTGCCGTCGCCATTACGAGGCGAACGCCAAGCACTTCGCCCAGGGCGAGCGCTTGCAGGTCCGGCACATCCTGTTCGCCGTCACGCCCGGGGTGGACGTCGGCCTGCTGCGCCAGAAGGCCGAGGGACATCTGATCGAGCTGCGCGCGAGCGACCCGTCGGCCTTCAGCGCCGCCGCAAAGAACCTGTCCAACTGCCCGAGCGGCGCCGAGGGTGGCCAACTCGGTTGGCTTACGGCCAACGACTGTGCGCCCGAGTTCGCCCGCGAGCTGTTCGGTCGCAGCGAGATTGGCGTGCTGCCGCGACTGGTGCACAGCCGCTTCGGCCTGCACATCGTGGCCATCGACGCGCGCGAGCCCGGCCGCGTGCCCGCCTTCGAGCAGGTGCGCGAGGCCGTGGCTCAGCAGATGCGCCAGCGCCATCAACTCACCGCGCTGCGCCAGTATCTGCAGACCCTGGCGGCCCAGGCGCGGCTGCAGGGCGTCGAGCTTCAAGCAGCCACGTCTCCTCTCGTTCAATAGGCCGCCATGCCCGACGAACTGCTCGAACGCCTGCGGCGCTTCCACACCGACGCCTTCCCGCAGCAGCGCTCGCTGTTCCGGCACCTGGTGGAGGATGGCCAGCATCCGCTGACCCTCTTCATTGGCTGCTCCGACTCGCGCCTCGTGCCCTACCTGCTGACCGGCGCCGGTCCGGGCGAGCTGTTCCTGGTGCGCAACGTGGGCGCCTTCGTTCCTCCGTACGACCAGAGCCAGGGTTTTCATGGCACGGCGGCCGCCATCGAGTTCGCCGTGCTCAACCTGCAGGTACGGCGCATCATCGTCTGCGGCCACAGCCATTGCGGCGCCATCCGCGCGCTGTACAACGACGTGCCGCCGGCCGCGCAGAACCTGGCCCGCTGGCTGGACCTGGGCCGCGAGGCCGCGCTGCCGGTGGCCATGCCTGGCCCCGAGGTGCTGCGCCGCACCGAGCAGCGCGCCATCGTGCTGCAGCTGGAGCGGCTGATGGACTACCCCATGGTGCGCGAGCGGGTGGAGGCGAGGACGCTGACGCTGCACGGCTGGCACTACGTCATCGAAGACGGCGAGGTGCACGTGTTCGACGTCGCCGTGGGCGCCTTCGTGCCCGCCTCGTGCGCCGACAACGCCGGCACCGGGCCCTACCAACTCACCGAGCCTGGCGGCGTGCCTTGTTCCTGAGGTGCTGCGCAGGCTTTGAGCGCAGCCAGGTCAACATGGGGGTGCGCCGCGGCGTCAACGACAGCGCATGCCGGGCGCTGGCCGCGATCTGGTCGCAGCGAGCCGCCGCGCGGCGCAGCCGGCTGCGCACCCGCCCCATCCAGCCCGCCGACATGCGCGTGCTGGGCGGCTGATCACGCAAAGCTTGCATCACATCAAGGCGGCGCGGGCCGGGCGCGGCCAGCATCGCCGGCTGTCGCGTCTTCAACCCTCTAAGCCATGAGCACTCCCTCTCTTCTTGAACGCATGGTCGCCGCCGGCCTGCGCCCACTGCAGATCGCCGGCCGCCAGTTGCTGCCCATCGTGCAGGGCGGCATGGGCGTGGGCATCTCGGCCCACCGGCTGGCTGGCAGCGTCGCCGCGCTGGGCGCCTGGGGCACCATTGCGTCGGTGGACCTGCGCCGCCACCACCCCGACCTGATGGCCCGCAGCGAAGGCATGAGTGACGGCGCGCGCAAGAAGGCCGTCATCGAGCAGGCCAACCAGGAGGCGCTGGCGCGCGAGATCCGTCAGGCCCGCAAGCTGGCCGGCGGCCGCGGGCTGGTGGCGGTCAACGTGATGCGCGCGGTGAGCGACTACGCGGCGTCGGTGCGCACCGCGCTGCAGGAGGGCGCGGATGCGCTGGTGGTGGGTGCCGGCCTGCCGCTGGACCTGCCCGAGCTGGCCCAGGACCATCCCGACACGGCCCTCGTGCCCATCCTCAGCGACGCGCGCGGCGTGGCGCTGTTGTGGCGCAAGTGGGAGCGCCGCCAGCGCCTGCCCAGCGCCATCGTCATCGAGCACCCGGCGCATGCCGGCGGGCACCTGGGCGCGGCGCGCGTGGCCGACCTGGGCGATGCGCGCTTTGCCTTCGAGACCGTGCTGCCAGCCGTGCGCCAGCATCTGCGCGAGGCCGGCGTCGAGGGCCGCGTGCCATTGATCGCGGCCGGCGGCGTGCGCCGTTGCGAGGACATCCAGCGCCTGCAGGCCCTGGGCGCCGATGCGGCCCAGCTGGGCACGGCATTTGTTGCGACTCAGGAGTGCGACGCCCACCCGCACTTCAAGCAGGTGCTGGCCGAGGCACGCGAGGAAGACCTGGTGGAGTTCACCAGCGTGGCCGGCCTGCCGGCGCGCGCGGTGCTGACACCGTGGCTGAAGAAATACCTCAAAGCCGAACAGCGCCTGCAGGCCGTGGCCCAGCTCAAGCAGCGCTGCACCATGGCCTTCGACTGCCTGCAGCAATGCGGGCTGCGCGACGGCCTCAAGGGCTGGGGCCAGTTCTGCATCGATCAGCGCCTGGCTGCCGCGCTGCGCGGCGAGACGGCCAAGGGCCTGTTCTTCCGTGGCCGCGGCGAGCTGCCCTTTGGCTCGCAGATCGCCAGCGTGGCCCAGCTGCTGGAGCGGCTGCTGACGCCGGGCGTGCCGCTGGGCACGCCGGCATGAACGCGGGCGTCAGCCGCTGAACAGCAGGGCCTGATCGCGTGGCTGCTCGATGCGCAGCGGCTGCGCATGCGCGGGCGCCGGCAGGCCCAAGGTGGCGATCAGTTCGCGCAGCTGCTCGGCCGCCAGCGTGGGCGTGGCGTGCAGCACCAGCGCCAGCCGCCAGGGCCAGGCCGGTGTGCCGGGGGCCGTGATGACGTGGTCCAGCCGCCGCGCCTGCAGGCGCTCCAGCAGCGGCGCGTTCAGCTCCAGCGTGCGCCATAGCGCCAGCAGGCCAGGCTGCGCCACCGCGGTGGGCGTGGGCTTGAGGGCCAGGCATGCCAGCTGGCCACGGCGCCGCCAGGCGTTCAGGCTGGCCAGCACGCGCTGCTCGCTGCAGCCCAGCCGGCGCGCGCAGTCGGCATAGGGCTTGGCGCACAGCGGCAGGCCTTGCTCCAAGCAGGCGGCCAGCGCCGGGTCGTCGCAGGCCAGCGCCTGGGCCGGCGCGGGCAGGGCCAGGCGGGCGGCGGGCGGCAGCGGCAGGCGGCTGAGCTGGCGCTGCAGAGCTGCCTCGTCCAGCGCTTCCAGCTCGGCCCAGACCGTGGGCAGGCCATGGTCTGGTGCGCCGCGTTCGATGCGGTCGCAGCCAGGCAGGGCGGCCAACGCGGCGGCCAGCCGGGCGTCGTCGGCGCCGGCCTCGAAGGCCAGTCGCCAGCGCCCGCGTTGCAGCGCCTCACCCCAGCGCGCGCGTATGGGCTGCAGCGCGCCGCTGCGCTGCAGCGACAGGCACAGGCCCAGCAGCTCGCGCGGCGTGGCGCCGCTGCGCGCGGCCATCTGCCGAAACGGCGAGGGGTGCAGCGGAAAGTCCTGTTGCCAGCCATGCAGCAGGGTCTGACGCAGGCCGGCGCAGCAGCTGGGGGGCGGCGGGGTGAGCGGCATGATGGGCGCGATGGTCGGCCCTGGGCCGCACCGCGTCCTTGATCTGATGCAAGCCGGCTGCTCGCCGGGCCGCCATCAGCCGCTCGCGTTGCGCTCGCGCAGCCGGCGCGCCAGCTCGGTGTAGCCAGCATCCACGCGGGCCGGTGTGGCATCGGCTAAGTGGGCGCGCAGCACGCGGCGCAGCGTTTCGAGCTGGGGCGTCAGCGGGCCGGCGAAGCGCACCTGCGCGTCGTCGGCGATCAGCAGCGTGGGAAAGGTCTCGATGTCCAGATCGCCGACCAGCTCGGCCTCGTCCTCGATGTCTATCCAGTGCACGCCCAGCCCGGCCCGGGGCAGCTCGGCGCAGGCGGCTTCGAAGATGTCTTGGTAGGCCTCGCAGGTGCGGCACCAGGCGGCGCAGAGGCAGGCAACGTGCAGGGTCATGGGACGCAATCCTGCCATGCCCGGCAGCTCACACCGCGCTGGCCCAAGAGGTGGCGCGCAAGAACGAGCCGTCTTGCCCAACTGCCGCTGCAGGGCTGAGCGTGCGCTGATCCAGCGCTGGTCCCTCCGCCGGGAATCGAACCCAGATTTGCCGCTTAGGAGGCGGCCGTTCTATCCATTGAACTACGGAGAGCGCCTCGCCGGCACTGCGGCCGGGCGAGGGCCGGGATTGTCTCATGGCCTTCGTGTGCGGTCGGCTCTTGGGCGTGGCCTGCCGATCACGGCAGCGATGAGCGGTGCGTGCCGCGGGGTGGACTGCATCGCCAATTGGCGCATTTGTGGCTATCGGAGCCATTGGCAGGATTGCATTGCTCGCTCACTGGCTGCTTCCTAGACTGCCTCGGCAATTGACCAAGCCATGGAGGCCACGATGTCTGCCGAAGCCAAATGCCCGTTCTCGGGCGCCCAGAACCCGCCCTTGCGTCCCCGCACCAACCCGCAGTGGTGGCCCGATCAGCTCAACGTCAACCGGCTGCATCAGCAGCCGGTCCGCGGCAATCCTATGGGGGAGGGCTTCGACTACGCGGCCGAGTTCAAGACCCTGGACCTGGATGCGGTGTTCCAGGACCTGCATGCGCTGATGACCGACTCGCAGGACTGGTGGCCGGCCGACTACGGCCACTACGGCCCGTTCTTCATCCGCATGGCCTGGCATGCAGCCGGCACCTACCGTGTCTCCGACGGTCGCGGCGGCGCCAGCACCGGCGGCCAGCGCTTCGCGCCGCTGAACAGCTGGCCCGACAACGGCAAC
>JBKBOJ010000040.1:0-30157 GCA_046294815.1 Roseateles sp.
TCGCCCGCGCCGACGAGCGCGAGATTGCACAGGTGATTCGGGACTATGGCGAAGAACGGTTTGCTGGCCAGATTGCAAAGGCGCTTGTTGCTCGCCGCGAGGCCGGTGCGCCGCTCACGCGTACCGACGAGCTGCGCGAACTCGTGGCTCGCGCGGTCAAGACCCGCGAGCCCGGCCAAGACCCGGCTACGCGTACCTTTCAAGCCCTTCGGATTCATGTCAATCGAGAGCTTGAGCAACTGGAACAGGGGCTGAGCGCGGCGCTGCATCTGCTGCGCGCGGGCGGGCGCTTGGCGGTCATCAGCTTTCATTCGCTGGAGGACCGGCGGGTCAAGCAGTTCATCGCCGCGCACAGCAAGGCCGAGGTGGACCGCCGCGCGCCGTTCGCGCCGCCGCCCGCGCTGGCGCTGAAATCGCTGGGCCGTGTCATGCCGAGCAGCGCCGAGGTGGCAGCCAACCCGCGGGCGCGTTCCGCAGTGCTGCGCATCGCCGAGCGCACCGACGCGCCGCTGAAGAGCTAGGCCATGGTCCGGATCAACGTCATCCTCATCCTGGCCGTGCTGGCCAGCGGGCTGGTGCTGGTGCACAACGCCTACGAGTCGCGGCGGCTGTTTGCCGAGCGCGAGCGCGCCAAGGCCGAGGGCCAGCGCCTGGCCACCGACGCCGAGCGCCTCAAGGCCGAGCGCCACGCCCAGGCCACCAACCTGCGCGTGGAGCAGGTGGCGCGCGAGCGCCTGGGCATGCGGCTGATCTCGCCGGCCGTCGTGGCCTCGGGGGTGGGACAGTGAGCAAGCTGCCCAAGTCCGGTGCGCGCCTGCTGGGTTCCGGCCGCGCGGTCAGCTACTCGACCAGCCCGCTGCTGGCGTCCAAGACGCCGCCTTGGCGTTCGCGCTTTCTGGTGGCGCTGGTGGGTCTGGCCTTTACGGGTCTGCTGGGGCGGGCTCTGTATGTGCAGATCCTGCACACCGACTTCTTCCAGAAGCAGGGTGAGGCCCGCTATGCACACACGCTGGAGCTTCCGGCCAGCCGCGGCCGCATCAACGACCGCAGCGGCCAGGTGTTGGCCGCCAGTGTGGCCGTGCCGTCCATCTGGGCCATCCCGAAGGAAGTGGACACCGACCCCATCAAGCGCCGCGAACTGGCCGAGGCACTGGGCCTGTCCAGCAAGGAACTGGAGGCCAAGCTCAACCCGGAAGCGCGCTTCGTCTGGCTCAAGCGCCTGGCCGACGACGAGACCGCCAATCGCGTCAAGGCCATCGGCATCAAGGGCGTGTTCCAGGACCGCGAGTACCGCCGCAAGTATCCGGAGGGTGAGGCGGCGGCCCATGTGGTGGGCTTCACCAACGTGGAGGACCGCGGCCAGGAGGGCATAGAGCTGGCCTTCCAGAACCAGCTGCAGGGCCGCGACGGCTCGCGCTCCGTCGTGCGCGACCGGCTGGGCCGCGTGGTGGAAGACATCGGCGACATCGTCCCCGCCACCAACGGCCGCGATGTCGATCTGTCGGTGGACTCCAAGGTGCAGTTCTTTGCCTACCAGCGCATTCGCGATGCGGTGGCGGCGCACAAGGCCAAGGCCGGCTCGGTGGTGGTGCTGGACGTTCAGACCGGCGAGGTGCTGGCGCTGGCCAACTACCCCAGCTACGACCCGGCCAACCGCCAGAACCTCTCCGGCGAGCAGCTGCGCAACCGTGCGCTGACCGACGTGTTCGAGCCGGGCTCGACGATGAAGCCCTTCATCGTCGGCCTGGCCCTGGAGACCCAGCGCGTCAAGCCCGACACGCTGGTGGACACTGGCAATGGCCGCTATCCCTTTCAGGGCGCCGTGATCAGCGACACCAAGCCGCACGGCGTCATCACGGTGCGCGAGATCATCCAGGTCTCCAGCAACATCGGCACGACCAAGCTGGCCATGCAGATGCCGGCGCGCGAGATGCACGAGATGTTCACGGCCATCGGCCTGGGCCAGCGGCCGCAGATCAGCTTTCCCGGCGCAGTGGCCGGCAAGCTGCGGCCCTACAAGACCTGGCGGCCCATCGAGCAGGCCACCATGAGCTACGGCTACGGGCTGTCGGCGTCGCTGTTCCAACTGGCGCGGGCCTACACGGTGTTCGCCCGCGACGGCGAGATCATTCCGGTCAGCATGCTGCGCCAGCCGCATGACCATCCGGTGCCGGGCATCCGCGTGTTCAGCCCCGAGGTGGCGCGCGAGGTGCGCCAGATGCTGCAGGCAGCCGCCGGCCCGGGCGGCACGGCGCCCGACGCGCAGGTGCCCGGCTACAGCGTGGGCGGCAAGAGCGGCACCGCCCACAAGCAGGTGGGTCGCAGCTACACCAACAAGTACCGCTCCTGGTTCGTCGGCCTGGCCCCCATCAGCAAGCCGCGCATCGTGGTGGCCGTGATGGTCGACGAGCCCAGCGCCGGCGTCTATTACGGCGGCAAGGTGGCCGGCCCGGTGTTCAGCCAGGTGACGGCGCAGACGCTGCGGCTGATGGGCGTGGCGCCCGATCTGGATGTGAAGAGCCAGATCGTGGCCAACCAGAAGGCGGTCCCCGTGGAAGAGAGCTTCTGATGCTGACCCGATTGAAGTCCCCCGACGCCGCCGCCCGCTGGCTGGCTGAATGGTGCACCGGCACGCTGCGCACCGACAGCCGTCAGGTGCAGCCAGGCGACGCCTTCATCGCCTGGCCTGGCTATGCGCGCGACGGCCGTGAATACGTGGCCGCAGCGCTGGCGGCGGGAGCCGCCACCTGCCTGGTCGAGGATGAGGGCGTGGAGCGTTTTGGCTTCGTCGACGCGCGCGTCGCGTCGCTGCCCGGGCTGAAGGCGCGCACCGGCGAGATCGCTGCGGCCTTTTTCGGCCGCCCCACCGACACGCTGGACGTCATCGCCGTCACCGGCACCAACGGCAAGACCTCGTCGGCCTGGTGGATCGCGCAGGCCTCGGCGTCGCTCGGCCAGCGCTGCGGTGTGGTCGGCACGCTGGGGGTGGGCGAGCCGCCCAGCCTGACCTACACCGGCCTGACCACGCCCGACCCCGTGCTGCTGCAGGCGGCCTTCGCCCGCATGCGCGACCAGGCCTTCGCCGCCTGCGCGATCGAGGCCAGCTCCATCGGCATCGCCGAGCAGCGTCTGGCCGGCACGGCAGTGCGCGTGGCCGTGTTCACCAACTTCACGCAGGACCACCTGGACTACCACGGCAGCATGGACGCCTACTGGGCGGCCAAGCGCGCGCTGTTCGGCTTCCCGGGCCTGCGCGCGGCGGTGATCAACCTGGACGATGCCAAGGGCGACGCGCTCGCCGCCGAGCTGGCGGCGCTGGACGTCTGGACCACCGGCGTGCAGCGCCAAGACGCGCGCCTGACCGCACGCGACCTGCACTACAGCGGCGAGGGCTTGGCCTTCACGCTGCATGAGTCGGGTGCGTCGGCTGCGGTGCAGACCGGCCTGATCGGCGACTACAACGCCGCCAACCTGCTGGGCGTGGCCGGCGCCTTGCGCGCGCAGGGCCATGCCTTGGCCGACATCGCGCGTGCGCTGGCGTGCGTGACGCCGGTGCCGGGCCGCATGCAGCGCGTGGGCAATGGTCGCGAGCTGCCGCAGGTCGTCGTGGACTACGCCCACACGCCGGACGCGCTGGACAAGGCACTGTCGGCCTTGCAGGGGCTGGCGCGGGTGCGCGGCGGCGAGCTGGTTTGCGTGTTTGGCTGCGGCGGCGACCGCGACCGGGGCAAGCGGCCGCAGATGGGCGCCATCGCCGCGCGGTTGGCGGGCCGCGTCATCGTGACCACCGACAACCCGCGCACCGAGGCACCGGCGCAGATCCTGGCCGACATCACCGCCGCTGCACCGGGCGCAGCCGTCATCGAGGCGCGTGAGGAGGCCATCCGCGCCGCCGTCATGCAGGCCGGTGCGCGCGACGTCGTGCTGATCGCCGGCAAGGGCCATGAGGACTACCAGGAGATCATGGGCGTGCGTCACCCCTTCAGCGACGTGGCCGCGGCGCGCGCGGCGCTGCTGGAAAGGGCCGGGCTGTGAGCCATTTCCTCACCTTGTCGAGAGCGCAAGCGCTGCTCCCCGGCTCGACCTTGATCGGCGACGGTGGGACCGGTTTTGCACGCGTGCACAGCGACACCCGCACGCTGCAGCCCGGCGACCTCTTCGTCGCCTTGCGCGGGGAGCGTTTCGATGCGAACGACTTCCTCGCGCAGGCGAAGCAGTCGGGCGCCGTGGCGGCGCTGGCCGAGCGCGGCCTGGCCGAGGCCGGGCTGCCGGGGCTGCTGGTGCCCGATGCCAAGGCGGCACTGGGCCAGCTGGCCGCCGCCTGGCGGCGCGAGCAGCAGATCCCCGTCATCGCCGTCACCGGCAGCAACGGCAAGACGACGACGACGCAGATGATTGCCAGCATCCTGCGTGCCTGGCTGGGTGACGACGCGCTGGCCACCCAGGGCAACTACAACAACGACATCGGCGTGCCGCTCACACTCTTGCGGCTGCGCCATGACGAAGAGCGCAGCCACCGCGCAGCCGTCGTCGAGCTGGGCATGAACCACCCCGGCGAGATTGCGCCGCTGGCCGCGATGGCGGCGCCCACGGTTGCGCTGGTCAACAACGCGCAGCGCGAGCACCAGGAGTTCATGGCCACCGTCGAGGCCGTCGCGCGCGAGAACGGCGCGGTGCTGCAGGCGCTGCCGCCGACCGGCTGCGCCGTCTTCCCGGCCGACGATGCCTGCGCGCCCGTGTGGTTCGAGATGGCCGGCGCCCGGCCGCACCTGACCTTTGCGCTGCGCGGGCAGGCCGATGTCACGGGCCAGGCGCAGTGGCAGGGCGAACACTGGGCGCTGGAGCTGCACACACCCGCTGGCACGGTGCCGGTGGCGCTGCGCATGGCCGGCGAGCACAACCTGCGCAACGCGCTGGCCGCGGCCGCGTCGGCGCTGGCGGCGGGCGCGCCGCTGGCGGCCATCCGGCAGGGCCTGGAGGCCTTCCGCGCCGTCAAGGGCCGCAGCGAGCTCAAGCGCGACGCGCGCGGCCGCACGTTGATCGACGACAGCTACAACGCCAACCCCGACAGCGTGCGCGCCGCCATCGCGATGCTGGCCGCATTGCCCGGCGCCGGCTGGCTCATCTTGGGCGACATGGGCGAGGTGGGCGATCAGGGGCCGGCCTTCCACCGCGAGGTGGGCGCCTATGCGGCGCAGATGGGCATCGCCTACCTGTGGACGGCCGGCACCGCCGCCCGCGACGCCGCCGCCGCCTACGGCCCGGCGGCGCGCGCCTTTGACACCACCGCGGCGCTCATCGCCGCGCTGAACGAACAACCCGACGCGGCCCAGATCCTGGTCAAGGGCTCGCGCTTCATGAAGATGGAACACGTGGTCTCCGCACTGCAGAACAACAACACGGGAGCGCCGCATGCTGCTTAGCCTCGCCCAATGGTTGCAGGGCATGTACCCGGACCTGGGCTTTTTGCGTGTCTTCCAGTACATCACCTTCCGCGCGGTGATGGCCGCCATGACGGCGCTGCTGATCGGCCTGGCCTTCGGGCCCTGGGTCATCCGCAGCCTCACGGCCATGAAGATCGGCCAGCCCGTGCGCAGCTACGGCGTGCAGGCCCACCTGGCCAAGAGCGGCACGCCCACCATGGGTGGCGTGCTCATCCTGATCGGCATCGGCATCTCCACGCTGCTGTGGTTTGACTGGAGCAACCGCTTCGTCTGGGTGGTGATGCTGGTGACCATGGGCTTCGGCGCCATCGGCTGGGTGGACGACTGGCGCAAGGTGGTCGACAAGAACCCCGAGGGCATGAAGAGCCGCGAGAAGTTCTTCTGGCAGAGCCTGATCGGCCTGGTCGCCGCGCTGTACCTCGCGTTCAGCGTGTCGGAGACCAGCTTCCTGGGCGTCGTGGAGCTGTTCTACCGCTGGGTGTCCAGCGGCTTCTCGACCGAGCTGCCGCCCAAGGCCGACCTGCTCATCCCCTTCTTCAAGACCATCTCCATGCCGCTGGGCGTGTGGGGCTTCGTGGCGCTGGCCTACTTCGTCATCGTCGGCACCAGCAATGCGGTGAACTTCACCGACGGCCTGGACGGCCTGGCCATCATGCCGGTCGTGATGGTGGGCTCGGCGCTGGGCGTGTTTGCCTACGTGACGGGCTCGTCGGTGTTCTCCAGGTACCTGCTGCTGCCCTACATCCCGGGCGCTGGCGAGCTGCTGATCTTCTGCGCCGCGATGGCCGGCGCGGGCCTGGCCTTCCTGTGGTTCAACGCCTACCCGGCCCAGGTCTTCATGGGCGACGTGGGCGCGCTGGCGCTGGGCGGCGCACTGGGCACGCTGGCCGTCATCACGCGCCAGGAGATCGTGCTGGGCATCATGGGCGGCGTCTTCGTCGCCGAGGTGCTGTCGGTGATGCTGCAGGTGAGCTGGTTCAAGTTCACGAAGAAGAAGTTCGGCACGGGCCGGCGCATCTTCAAGATGGCGCCGCTGCACCATCACTTCGAGAAGAGCGGCTGGAGAGAGACCCAGGTCGTCATCCGCTTCTGGATCATCACCATGCTGCTGTGCCTGATCGGCCTGGCCAGCCTGAAGCTGCGGTGAGCGCATGAAGCTGGAGCTGCCGCAACTCGTCGATCAGCGCGTGCTGGTGCTGGGCCTGGGGGACTCCGGTCTCGCCATGGCGCGCTGGTGCGCGCGTTTCGGGGCGCGGGTCACCGTGTGGGACTCGCGTGAGCAGCCGCCGCAGCGCGGGGCGCTGGGCGCTGCGGCGGACTTCATCACCGGCGAGCTGACGGCCGAGCTTGTTGCCGGCTTCAACAGCGTGCTGAAGAGCCCGGGCTTGTCGCCGTTGGATGCACGGCTGAAGGCGGTCTACGAACACGGCCCGGCCGTGCGCGGCGAGCTGGACCTGTTTGCCGACGCGCTGGCCGCACTGAAGGCCCAGCACGGCTATGCGCCCGCCGTGCTGGCCATCACCGGCACCAACGGCAAGACCACCACCACCTGCATGACCGGTCTGCTGGTCGAGCGCACGGGCAGGCGCGTGGCCATCGCCGGCAACATCGGGCCGACGCTGCTGGACACGCTGACCGAAGCGCTCGCCAAGGAACCCGATCCGGCGCCGCAGCCGGTGCAGGACGCAGAGGTCGCCGGTGCGCCGCTCGAGGACGGGGCGGCCCAAGCGCCGCTTGATGCGCCGCCGGACGCGTTGCCGGAAGAAGACGCGCCGCTGCCCATCGCCCCGCCGCCGCCGCGCGGCCCGGTGTTCGAGACGCTGCCCGAGGTCTGGGTGCTGGAGCTGTCGAGCTTCCAGCTCGATGGCGTGCAGGGCTTCGAGCCCACGGCAGGCGCGGTGCTGAACCTGACACAGGACCACCTGGATTGGCATGGCGACATGGCGGCCTACGGCCGCGCCAAGGCGCGCATCTTTGGTCGCGAGGGCGTCATCGTCGTCAACCGCGACGATGCCGAGGTCCAGGCGCTGGTGCCACCGCCGGTGTTCGTCAAGGGCACACGCGGCAAGCCCGGCCGCACGGTGTCGCGCCGCGTCGTGCGCTTCGGTCTGAACCCGCCGACCGCGCCGGGTGACTTCGGCCTGGTGGACGAGGGCGGCCTGGCCTGGCTGGTGCGCGCCCGCGAGCTTGACCCGACGCTCAAGCGCAAGAAGGGCGACGACGACGAGCCGCTGCTCCTCCAGCGCCTGATGCCGGCCGATGCGCTGCGCGTGCGCGGTCGCCACAACGCTGCGAACGCGCTGGCCGCGCTGGCGCTGGCCACGGCCGCCGGCTGCGAGCTGGCCCCCATGCTGCACGGCTTGCGCGAGTACCGCGGCGAGCCGCACCGCGTGGAGCCGGTGGGCAGCATCGACGGCGTCGAGTTCTTCGACGACAGCAAGGGCACCAATGTCGGCGCGACCGTCGCGGCCATCACCGGCCTGGGCGCAGACCGGGCGCCGGCTCGGCTGGTGCTCATTCTCGGCGGCGATGGCAAGGGCCAGGACTTTGCGCCGCTGGCCGATGGCGTGGCCCGCCATGCCCGCGCCGTCGCGCTGATCGGCCGCGACGCCCCGCAGATCGAGGCGGCGCTGGCCGGCACCGGCGTGCCGCTGCAGCGCCACGACACGCTCGAGGCTGCCACCGCCTGGTGCCTGGCGCAGGCCCAGCCGGGCGACAGCGTGCTGCTGAGCCCGGCCTGCGCCAGCCTGGACATGTTCCGCAACTACGCCCATCGCGCCGAGGTCTTCGTCGCGACGGTGCAGCGCTTGGCCGACGAGCGCGGGGTGACGCTGTGAACAGCCTCGCAATGAAGCTGCAGCGGCTGTTCAAGCGCGGCGAAGAGGCGGCCCACGTGCCGGTGCGCGACTGGGTGTCCACCTCTGCCGGCCGGCCGACGCAGCTGCAGGGCTTTGACGTCACGCTGGTCTGGGTGGTGCTGGCGCTGATGGCCCTGGGCCTGTTGATGGTCTATTCGGCGTCCATCGCGCTGCCGGACAGCCCGCGCTTTGCGAAGTACCAGCCCACGCACTTCCTGACCCGCCATCTGCTGGCCATCGGCTTCGGTCTGATCGCCGGGCTGATCACGGTGCAGATCCCCGTGGCGGTGTGGGAGCGCTGGGCGCCCTGGGTCTTCGTCGTCGCGCTGGTGATGCTGGTGCTGGTGCTGATCCCGGGCGTGGGCAAGGTGGTGTACGGCGCGCGGCGCTGGATCCCGCTGGGCGTCATGAACTTCCAGCCCAGCGAGCTGGCCAAGTTCGGCATCGCGCTGTACGCGGCCAACTACATGATGCGCAAGATGGACGCCCGGGAGAACTTCTTCCAGGCCGTCACGCCCATGGCGATCTCGCTGGCCTTCGTGGGCCTGCTGCTGTTGGCCGAGCCGGACATGGGTGCCTTCATGGTCATCGCGGCCATTGCGATGGGCATCCTCTTCCTGGGCGGCGTCAACGGCCGGATGTTCCTGCTGATCACGCTGGTGCTGGTGGGCGCCTTCGTGCTGATGATCACCTTGAGCGACTTCCGCCGCGAACGCATCTTTGCCTACCTCAACCCCTGGGACGAGAAGTACGCCCAGGGCAAGGCCTACCAGCTCACCCACAGCCTGATCGCCTTCGGTCGCGGCGAGTGGTTCGGCCAGGGGCTGGGCAGCAGCGTCGAGAAGCTGCATTACCTGCCCGAGGCGCACACCGATTTCCTGCTGGCCGTCATCGGCGAGGAGTTGGGCTTCATCGGCGTGGCGCTGGTCATCGTCGCCTTCTTCTGGCTGACGCGCCGCTGCTTCCTGATCGGCCGCCAGGCCATCGCGCTGGACCGCGTGTTCGCCGGCCTGTACGCGCAGGGCATAGGCATCTGGATGGGCGGCCAGGCCTTCATCAACATGGGCGTGAACCTCGGCGCGCTGCCCACCAAGGGGCTGACGCTGCCGCTGATGAGCTTTGGCGGCTCGGCCATCCTGATGAACTGCGTGGCCTTGGCCGTTGTCTTGCGAATCGATCTTGAAAACCGCCAGATGATGAGGGGAGGCCGCTCGTGAGCGAACGTCACCTCGTCGTGATGGCAGCCGGCACCGGCGGCCACGTCATTCCGGGCCTGGCCGTGGCCGAGGAGATGCTGCGCCGCGGCTGGACCGTGTCGTGGATAGGCACGCCGCAGGGCATGGAGAACCGCCTGGTGCCGGCGCGCGGCATCGAGATCGACGCCTTGCCCTTTGCCGGCCTGCGCGGCAAGGGGCTCAAGCATGCCCTGCGCGGCATGGTCGGCTTCTTCAAGTCGCTGGGCGCGGCCCGCCGCGTCTACGAGCGGCGCCGCGCGACCGCGGTGCTGGGCATGGGCGGCTACGTCTGCGTGCCCGCCGGCATCTCGGCCGCCCTGACCGGCCGGCCGCTGATGCTGGTGAACGCCGATGCGGCGGTGCTGAAGAGCAACGCGGTGCTCAAGCCCTTCGCCCGGCGCATCGCCTTCGGCTTCGACGGTGCGGCAGCGGCGTCCACGCGCGGTGCCATCGTCAGCGGCAACCCAGTGCGCGCCGAGATCGAGGCGCTGCCGGGGCCCGCCGAACGCTTTGCCGACCCCGACCGCGCGCAGGGTCCTTTGCGCCTGCTGGTCTTGGGCGGCTCGCTGGGCGCGCGCGCGCTGAACCAGGTGCTGCCGCAGGCACTGGCGCTGTGGCCCGCCGGCCAGCGGCCGCAGGTGCTGCACCAGTCGGGGCAAGACCACCTGGGCGCCGTCTGGCAGGCCTACACCGACGCGGGCCTGTCGGCCGAGGTGCGCCCCTTCATCGATGACATGGCCGCAGCGCTGGCCTGGGCCGACGTGGTGGTCTGCCGCGCCGGCGCCATCACCGTCAGTGAGCTGTGCGCAGCCGGCTGCGCGGCGGTGCTGGTGCCGCTGGTCGTCAGCACCACCTCGCACCAGCGCGACAACGCCATCTTCATGGCCCAGCACGGCGCGGCCATCCATCTGCCGCAGGCCGAGCTGACAGCGCAGAAGCTGCATGACCTGCTGGCCGGCCTGGACCGCGCCACGCTGCTGGCCATGGCTGAGAAGGCCCGCTCGCTGGCCCGGCCGCGTGCCGCGGCGCGGGTGGCGGACGAGATCGAAGGAATGATCAAGTGAAGCACGCGGTACAGCGCCTGCATTTCGTCGGCATCGGCGGTGCCGGCATGAGTGGCATTGCCGAGATCCTGCACAACCTGGGTTTCACGGTCAGCGGCTCGGATGCCGCCGAGAGCGCGACGACCGAGCGCCTGCGCGGCTTGGGCCTGCGCGTGGAGATCGGCCATGCGGCGTCGCACATCGGCGATGCGCAGGCGCTGGTGACCAGCACGGCGGTGGCGGCCGACAACCCCGAGGTGCTGGCCGCGCGGGCGCGGCAGGTGCCGGTGGTGCCGCGTGCGGTCATGCTGGCCGAGTTGATGCGGCTGCGGCGCGGCATCGCCATCGCCGGCACGCATGGCAAGACGACGACGACCTCGTTGGTGACTGCCATCCTCGTCGAGGCGGGTTTGGATCCGACCTTCGTCATCGGCGGCAAGCTCAACGCAGCAGGCGCCAATTCGCGCCTGGGCCAGGGCGAGTTCATCGTCGTCGAGGCCGACGAGAGCGATGCGTCCTTCCTCAAGCTCAGCCCCGTGCTGGCCGTCGTCACCAACATCGACGAAGACCACATGGACACCTACGGACACTCGGTCGAGAAGCTGCACGAGGCCTTCGTCGAGTTTCTGCACCGCATGCCGTTCTACGGCGCGGCCGTGGTCTGCGCCGACGACCCCGGCGTGCGCGCCATCCTGGGCCGCATCGAGCGGCCGGTCGTCAGCTACGGGCTGTCCGAGGGGGTCAGGGTGCGGGCCGTGGACGTGCAGGCGCTGCCCGGGGCGCAGATGCGCTTCACCTGCCGGCGCGAGGGTGCGCCGGACCTGGACGTGCTGCTGAACCTGGCTGGCGAGCACAACGTGCGCAACGCGCTGGCGGCGATTGCCATCGCGATGGAACTGGATTGCCCGGACGCCGCCATCCAGCGGGCGCTGGCGAGCTTTTCCGGCGTGGGGCGCCGTTTCGAGAAGCAAGGCGAATGGCCCGCTGCCGACGGCGGTCGCTTCACGCTGATCGACGACTACGGCCACCACCCGGTGGAGATGGCTGCGGTGCTGGCTGCAGCGCGCGGCGCCTATCCGGGGCGGCGCCTGGTGCTGGCCTTCCAGCCGCACCGCTACACGCGCACGCGCGACTGCTTCGCCGACTTCGTGCGCGTGATGCAGGGGGCCGACGTGGTGCTGCTCACCGAGGTCTATCCGGCCGGCGAGGCGCCGCTCGAAGGTGCCAGCGGCGCGGCGCTGGCCCGCGCCGTCGGCACGCCGCACTTCGTCGCCAGCGTCGCCGACATGCCCGCTGCGCTGGCCGCGCTGGCCCGCGACGGCGACGTCGTCATTGGCATGGGTGCGGGTTCCATGAGCACGCTGCCGCGGCTGGTGGCCCAACATTTCTCGCAAGGAGCGTCGGCATGACGCCAATCGACCTGAACATCGACGTCAAAGCCCTGGGCAAGGTGGCCGTCTTGTACGGAGGCACGAGCGCCGAGCGGCCGGTGTCGCTGATGAGCGGCCCCGGCGTGCTGCTTGCGCTGCAAGGCCTGGGCGTGGACGCCCACGGCTTCGACCCCGCCGAGCGGCCGCTGCAGGCGCTCAAGGACGAGGGCTTCCAGCGCGCCTTCATCGCCTTGCACGGCCGCGGTGGTGAGGACGGCACGCTGCAGGGCGCGCTGGAATGGCTGGGCATTCCCTACACCGGCTCCGGCGTGACGGCCTCGGGCGTTGCGATGGACAAGACCATGACCAAGCGCGTCTGGGCCGCCGAGGGGTTGCCCACGCCCGCTTACCTCGCGCTGGGCCGCGATGAACTGACGCGCGAGCGCATCCGCGCCATCCCAGACGAGCTGGGCCTGCCGGTCGTCGTCAAGCCGCCGCACGAGGGCAGCAGCATCGGCATCACCAAGGCGGCCGGCTACTCCGACATGCAGGGCGCCGTCGAGTTGGCGCTGGGCTATGACGACGAGCTGCTCTTCGAGCAATGCATCGAAGGCCCCGAGGTCACCTGTGCCGTGTTGGGCGAGGGCGCGTCCGCCGTTGCGCTGCCGGTCGTCGAGATCCGTGCGCTGGCCGGCAACTACGACTTCGACAACAAGTACATCAACGACACGACTCAATACCTCTACGGCACGCTGCCCGCGGCGCTGGAGGCCGAGATCCAAGAGTTGGTGCTGAAAGCCTACCGGCTGCTGGGCTGCCGCGGCTGGGGGCGCGCAGACCTGATGGTGAGGAAGAGCGACATGAAGCCCTTCCTGCTGGAGATGAACACCAGCCCGGGCATGACCTCGCATTCGCTGGTGCCCAAGGCCGCGCAGGCCGTGGGCATCGCCTATCCCCAGCTGTGCCTGTGGCTGCTGGCCCAGGCGCGGCTGGACCGGAGCTGACCCGAACGTGAACGCCGCCGTGACCAGCGCCAGCCTGCCCGCCGACATCCGCCTGATGAATGCGGTGTCGGCGCTGCTCGTCGCGGCGCTGATCGTGATGGCCACGTGGGCCGCGCTGCGCTGGGCGGTGGGCCTGCCGCTGTTCAACCTGCGTGCCATCCAAGTGGCGGGCGATGTCAGCCGCAACAGCGTCGCGACGCTGCGGGCCAATGCGCTGCCGCAGTTGCGCGGTTCCTTCCTCAGCATGAACCTGAAGGAAGGCCGGGCCGCGTTCGAGGCCGTACCCTGGGTGCGGCGGGCCCGGCTGACGCGCGTCTGGCCCATGCAGCTCAAGGTCACGTTGGAGGAG
Organism: Roseateles sp.; assembly: GCA_046294815.1. Taxonomy (GTDB): domain Bacteria; phylum Pseudomonadota; class Gammaproteobacteria; order Burkholderiales; family Burkholderiaceae_C; genus Pelomonas. Next base: position 13,304 of record JBKBOJ010000040.1, read on the forward strand.
CACCGTGCCGCGGCCTACTGGGAGGCGCGGGTCGACGGCGCCGACGCCGGCAGCGAGGCGAGTGCAGAGCGCGCGCTGGTGAACAGCTTCGGCGAGGTCTTCCACGCCAACCTGGGCGACGTCGAGGACGAGAACCTGCCCGTGCTGGCCGGGCCGCCGCAGTCCGCCGCCAGCCTGTTGCGCATGTGGCAGGCGCTGGGGCCGTCGGCCCAGAAGCTGGGCGAGGCCATCGAGCGGCTGGACCTGTCGGGCCGCGGATCGTGGCGCGCGACGCTGGCCAGCGGCGCCGTCATCGAGCTGGGCCGCGGCGCGCCGGCCGAGGTCGTGGAGCGCTTTGACCGCTTCGCCCGTTCGGTCGTGCAGGTCGCGGCCAAGTACCACAGCCCGCTGCTGTCCGCTGACCTGCGCCACGCCGACGGCTACGCGGTCAGGCTGCAGGGCGTGACGACCCAGAATCCGGGGAAACCCGCAAATAGAAAACGTTGAGGACGGACATGGCCAAGGAATACAAGGATTTGGTCGTCGGCTTGGATATCGGTACGGCCAAGATCATGGCGGTGGTGGCCGAGGTTTTGCCGGGCGGTGAGCTGCGCATCGCCGGCCTCGGGGTGGCGCCCTCGCATGGTTTGAAGCGTGGCGTCGTGGTCAATATCGACGCCACCGTGCAGTCTATCCAGCAAGCCCTCAAGGAGGCCGAGATGATGGCCGACTGCAAGATATCGAGGGTTTACACGGGGATCACCGGCAGCCATATTCGTGGTCAGAACTCCACGGGCATGGTCATCGTGCGCGACAAGGAGGTCACGCCGGTGGACGTGACCCGTGTGGTCGAAACCGCCAAAGCCATCAATATTCCCAACGACCAACGCCTGCTGCTGGTCGAGCCGCAGGAATTCGTCATCGATGGCCATGAGGTGAAAGAGCCCATCGGCATGAGCGGTGGGCGGCTGGAAGTCAAGGTGCATATCGTCACCGGGGCGCAGAGCGCGGCCGAGAACATCGTCAAGTGCGTGCGCCGCTGCGGTTTGGAGGTGGATCAGCTGGTTTTGAACCCCAGCGCCTCCAGCCACGCCGCACTGACCGCCGACGAGCGTGACCTGGGCGTCGCGCTGGTGGATATCGGCGCCGGCACCACCGACGTGGCGATATTCACCGGCGGGTCTATCCGCCATACCGCGGTGATACCCATTGCCGGCGATCTGATCACCAGCGACATCGCGATGGCGCTGCGCACGCCGACCAAGGATGCCGAGGAAATCAAGGTCGACCACGGCGTCGCCAAGCAACTGCTGGCGGACCCGTCCGACCAGGTGGAAGTGCCCGGCCTCGGCGACCGCAGTCCGCGCATGTTGTCCAAGCAGGCGCTGGCGGGCGTCATCGAGCCGCGCGTCGAGGAAATCTTTTCGCTGGTGCACCAGGTCATCCGCGACAGCGGTTACGAGGAATTGCTGTCCAGCGGCATCGTGTTGACCGGCGGTTCGGCCGTCATGCCCGGCATGGTCGAGCTGGCCGAGGACATTTTTCTAAAACCTGTCAGGCGCGGCCTGCCCACCTATTCCGGGGCCCTTTACGACATGGTGGCCAATCCCCGTTCGGCCACCGTCATGGGCCTGTTGGAGGAGGCCCGGCTGTCGCGCACGCGGGGTTTCAAGGCCGCGCAGCAGGCGGGCTCGGTGCAAACCCTGCTTGGCCGGGTCAAAGACTGGTTCATGGGTAGTTTCTGAACCGTCGCATGCATCCCTAAGAGACACGAAAAAAATGTGTCAGCAACTAGTCAACTTATCTGTGCCCAAGGCACAATTGCAGTAGGAGGTTTGATATGCCCATCGAGATGATCGAAGAGTTTGACCAAGGCACCCAAATCAAGGTGATCGGGGTCGGTGGCGGCGGCGGTAACGCCGTTGACCACATGATCGCCCAGGGCGTTCAAGGGGTTGAGTTCATCTGCGCCAATACCGACGCGCAGGCACTCAACCGCTCCAAGGCGGACCAATTGTTGCAACTCGGCTCCACCGGCCTGGGGGCTGGCGCGAAACCCGAAATGGGGCGCATCGCTGCTGAGGAAGCCGAATCTCGCATCCGCGAATCCATCGCCGGCGCCAATATGCTGTTCATCACCGCTGGCATGGGCGGCGGTACCGGCACGGGTGCTGCGCCGGTGATTGCACGCATCGCCAAGGAAATGGGCATCCTGACGGTGGGCGTCGTCACCAAGCCGTTCGAATTCGAAGGGGCCCGGCGTGCCAAGGCGGCCGATGCCGGCCTGGCCGAGTTGGAGGCCAATGTCGACTCGTTGATCGTCGTGCTGAACGACCGGCTGCTCGACGTGCTGGGCGACGACGTCACGCAGGACCAGGCCTTCGCGCACGCCAATGACGTGCTGAAGAACGCCGTTGGCGGCATTTCGGACATCATTCACGTGCCGGGCCTCGTCAACGTCGACTTTGAAGACGTCAAGACCGTGATGAGCGAGCCGGGCAAGGCCATGATGGGCACGGCCCAGGCCACCGGTCCGGACCGTGCCACCAAGGCCGCCGAGGCGGCCGTGGCCTGCCCGCTGCTGGAGGGCATCGATCTGTCCGGCGCGCGTGGCGTGCTGGTGCTGATCGCCGCGGCCCGGGCCAACTTCAAGCTCAGCGAGTCGCGCAACGCGATGAACGCGATCAAGCGTTACGCGTCGGAAGATGCCCACATCATCTACGGCACGGCCTACGACGAAAGCCTGGGCGACGCGCTGCGCATCACCGTCATCGCCACCGGCCTGACGGCCGGTCGCGCCCGCCAGCAGGCGCCGCTGCAGGTGGTGCAGACCCACCAGGTCGTGCGCAACGGCACCGATGGCATGCCCGTGTTGACCCAGGCCGTGGCCATGAGCGCGCCGGCCGCGCAGCAGGCCCATGTGGGCCTGGGCCTGGGTGACTTCGCCAGCGCCAACGTGCCTAGCGTGTGGCGCCATGGCCGCTCGGGCAGCGCGGCCGCCAAGGTCGAGGCACTGTCTTCCAACGGCATGGACGAGATCGAGATCCCGGCCTTCCTGCGCAAGCAGGCCGATTGATGCGACGCTGATCACACCCCACCTCCTGCTGTGAAGGCAGGCCCGCAGGGCCTGCCTTTTTTCATGTCTAGGAGCCTGTCGGGCTTTGGGTCGTCAGCGTGCCGATGCAGTCGGTCATGGCCGTCGCGCGGACGGCACGGGGTGCTGCACCGCGCTGTGGCATGCTCGCGGCCCATGTCGATGCCTGGGCCTGGCCGAAATGCTTGAGTGGGACTGCTTGCTGCGGCGCTGGTTGCTGGCGCTGGCGCTGTGCACCTGCTGGCCCGCGCTGGCTCAACGCTTGCCTCAGCCCAGCGCGCCTGCCGGTGACGATGCAGCGCCGGCCGAACTGGCCGTCAGCCACTGGACGCGCGCGCAACTGCACGCCTGGTGGGACGCGCTGCGACAGCATGCGGCGAAGGGTGGCGCGCGTCTGAACCTGCCACCCGAACTGCTGCCGCCTGCCGACGCGGCGGTCTGGCGCGCTGCCACGTTGCCGGACGTGCGCCCGCGCTCCGGAACGCTGGTCGTCCATGATGCGCTGGGCTACGAGATGCGCTGGTACCGCTTGCACGTGCCGGCCGGCGACCAGCCGCAGGCTTTGTACGTGCCGCGTCTGGTCACGCTGTCGGCGGCCGTGCTGGCGCGCACGCCCGACGGCTGGGCGCCTTTGCTGGACAACCAGCCGGCCGAGCGCGAGCAGTGGGTGCGACCGCTGTGGCTGCCGCTGCCGGGCACCGGACCCGAGGGGCTTGATCTGGTGGTCGCGCTGCCGGTACCGGCGGGCTCGTATCACGCGGTGTCGCGCCTGTGGGTGGGGCCGCGGGAGACGCTGGAGCAGCGCTGGCGTTGGCGGGTGCGCATGCAGTCCGAGTTGCCTCAGGCCGTCAGCCTGACGCTGGCGGTGCTGGGCCTGTTCGCGCTGACGCTGTGGCTGCGCCGGCCCGACGAGGGCATCTACGGCCTGTTCGCGTTGGGCGCGCTGACCTGGGGGGTGCGCAACCTGCATTACTACGTCAGCCCGCCGGCCTCGCCGCTGGGCCAAGACTGGTTCTGGTGGGCCACGCACGCCTCCATCGGATGGGCCATGTTGACGGCGCTGCTGTTCGCGCTGCGGTTCGCGCGGCGCCGCGCGCAGCGGCTGGAGCGTGCGCTCATCGCCAGCGTGGTGGCGCTCAGCGTGCTGAGCATGCCGCTTTGGCTGCGCCAGCTGGACATGGTGGTGCTGCAGTACGCCGTGACGGCGCTGTTGGCGGCGGCCGGTACGGGCTGGCTGGTCTGGCTGGCCTGGCGCGAGCACGAGCTGCGCCTGATGGCACTGGCGCTGGTCGCCGGCGTGTTGATCGGCGCGCACGACCTGGCCGTGCTGGCTGGTTGGGGCTGGCCGGAGCATTTCTTCTGGATGCCGTTCGCGACGCTGGCGGTCACGCTCAGCGGCCTGTATGCGGTGCAGTGCCGCTATGTCGGCACGGTCAAGCAGGTGCAGGCACGCAACAGCCAGCTGCAGGCAAACCTGGACGAGCAGATCACGGCGTTGCAGGCGCAGAACGCTCAGCTGCGCGAAGTCGAGCGCCAGCAGGCGCTGCTGCTGGAGCGCCAGCGCATCATGGCTGACATGCACGACGGCCTGGGCTCGTCGCTGCTGTCGGCGCTGGTGGCGGTCGAGCAGGGCCATATGTCGCAGCACCAGGTCGTGGACGTGCTGCGCGAATGCGTGGACGACCTGCGGCTGGTCATCGACTCGCTGGAGCCGGTGGGCCACGACCTGGTCTCGCTGCTCGCCACCATGCGCTACCGGCTGGGCAAGCGGCTGCAGGCCGGCGGGCTCAAACTGGAGTGGGATGTGCAGGACCTGCCGCCGCTGCCCTGGCTGGAGCCGCCCGACGCGCTGCACGTGTTGCGGCTGATGCAGGAGGCGCTGAACAACGTGCTGAAGCACGCGGGCGCCAGCCGCGTGCGCATGGTCACGCGCCACCTCGGCAGCCATGTCGAGATCCGCGTCGAGGACGACGGCGCTGGCTTCGACTTGCAGACCATCCAGCATGGCCGCGGCCTGAAAAGCCAGATCAAGCGCGCCCAGCGTCTGGGTGGCAAGCTGCGCATCGATTCGCAGCCAGGCATGGGGACGAGGCTATCGCTGCGATTGCCAGTGGACCGCAAGAGTCCGAGCTGATCCTGGGACAATCCCGGACATGGTCAAGCAACGCACCCTGAAGTCGATCACCCGTGCCGTGGGCGTGGGCATCCACAGTGGCCAGAAAGTCGAGCTGACGTTGCGTCCGGCGCCGGTGGACACCGGCATCGTGTTTCGTCGCGTGGACCTGTGCCCGCCGGTGGACATCCCGGTGAGCGTGACCGCGGTCAGCGACACCCGCATGGCCACCACCATCAGCCCCGGGGGCGACCCGGGTGCGCCCAAGGTGCAGACCATCGAGCACCTGCTGTCAGCCTGCGCGGGCCTGGGCCTGGACAACCTCTACGTGGACATCAACGCCGACGAGGTGCCGGTGCTGGACGGCTCGGCCGCCAGCTTCGTGTTCCTGCTGCAGTCGGCCGGCATCGTCATGCAGGACGCGCCCAAGCGCTTCCTGAAGGTCAAGAAGCCCGTCGAGGTGCGTCAGGGCGAGGGCAAGAAGCTGATGTGGGCCAGGCTGGAGCCGCACCACGGCTACACGCTGAGCTTCGAGATCGAGTTCGACAACCCGGCTGTCGCGGCCACCGGCAGCCACTATGTGTTCGACATGGGGTCGGGCGCCTACAAGAAGGAGATCGCCCGCGCGCGCACCTTTGGCATGACGGCCGACATCGACCTGATGCGCTCGCGCGGCCTGACGCTGGGCGGCTCCATGGACAACGCCATCGTGGTGGACGACTACAAGGTGCTCAATGCCGACGGCCTGCGCTACGACGATGAGTTCGTCAAGCACAAGATCCTCGACGCCATCGGCGACATGCAGGTCGCCGGCATGCCGCTGTTGGCGGCCTACACGTCGTTCAAGGGTGGCCACGCGCTGAACAACAAGCTGCTGCGCGCGCTGCTGGCCGACCCCGAGGCCTACGAGGTCGTCACCTTCGAAGACGCCAAGGCAGCGCCCAAGGGCTTTGCGGAGCTGGCGCCCGCCTGGTAAATATGCTGATCGCCCGTCTCCTCATTGGCCTGCTGCTGTTCTCGGCCGTCGTCTGCTTCGCGATGTCCATTGCCACCGGCCAGCGGCGCTGGCGGAAGCTGGGTCTGGTCATCGTCAAATGGACGCTGATCGCCGCGCTGGCCTTCTTCGGCGTGCTGATCCTGGAACGCCTGGCCCTGCTGTTGTGACGCCGTACACGGTCGGCGGGTCCAACCCCCGCGGCTTGTGGGGATGGCAGCAACAGGGGAGCTGCTCAGCATGACGGTACGGCCGCTGTCCGAGTTGCAGCGGCCCAGTCCGGCAGAACACAAAGATGCTAGGCCAGGTAGCGGCTGCGCAAATGGGCCTCGAAATGCGCCGGATTCAGCGCCTCGCCGCTGGCGCGCTGCACCAGCTCCGGCGTCTCCCAGCGGCTGGCGGCCTGCCAGACATGGCTGGACAGCCAGTCGAACACGCCGCCGAGTTCGCCGCGGGCGATGCGGGCATCCAGGTCCGGCAACTGCCGGCGCATGGCCGCGAACCACTGCGCCGCATACATCGCACCCAGCGTGTAGCAGGGGAAGTAGCCGAACAGGCCGGCTGGCCAGTGCACATCCTGCATGGGGCCGTCCTTGAAGTTGCCGCGCGTGTCCAGGCCCAGCAGCTCGGCCATCTTGGCGTCCCACAGCGATGGAATGTCGTCCACCTCGGCGTCGCCGTCGATGAGCGCGCGCTCGATGTCGAAGCGCAGCAGGATGTGGGCGGCATAGGTCACCTCGTCGGCATCGACACGGATCAGGCCGGGCTTCACGCGTGTCAGCAGCCTGTGCAGGTTGTCGGGCGCGAAGGCGGGCTGATCGCCGAAGTGCTTGACGAGCAGTGGCGCCAGCAGACCGGCGAAGGCCGGGTGGCTGCCCAGCTGCATCTCGAAGGAGAGGCTCTGGCTTTCGTGGATGCCCATGGAGCGCGCGCGGGCGATGGGCTGGCCCAGCAGCTCGCGCGGCAGGCCCTGCTCGTAGCGGCCATGGCCGGTCTCGTGGATGACGCCCATCAGCGCGGGTAGGAAGTCGTCCTCGCGGTAGCGCGTGGTCATGCGCACGTCCTCGGGCACGCCGCCGCAGAAGGGGTGGGTGCTCTCGTCCAGCCGGCCGGCCGTGAAGTCAAAGCCCATCAGCTTCATCGCATCCAGCCCCAGCGCCTTCTGCGCCGCGACGGGGAAGGGGCCCACCGGCGCGATGACGGTCTCGCCGGCCTGGCGGGCCGTCACGTCGCGGATCAGCCCCGGCAGCCATTGCCGCAGCGGCGCAAAGGCCTGCTCGACATCGGCCGAGCGCATGCCGGGCTCGTACAGGTCCAGCAGGGCGTCGTATTTGCTGAGCCCGCTGGCCTGCGACAGCAGTTCGGCCTCCTGGCGCGCGATCTTCAGCACCTCGCGCAGGTTGGGCGCGAAGCCGGCCCAGTCGTTGGCCGGGCGCTGCGCGCGCCAGGCATGCTCGCAGCGGTTGTTGGCCAGGCTCTTGGCTTCCACCAGCTCTTTCGGCAGCGCGTTGGCGGCGCGCCAGGCGCGGCGAATCTCGCGCAGGTTGGCGCGCTGGGTCTCGTCCAGCGGTTCGGCGGCCGCGGCATCCAGCAGGCCAGGCAGGGCGGGGTCGGTGGCCAGCTGGTGCAGCAGGCCTTCCATCTCGGCCAGCGCCAGGCTGCGCGCCTCGTTGGCGGCAGCCGGCATGTAGGCCGCCTGGTCCCACTGGGCGATGGCCTGCAGGTGGGAGAGGCGGTGCAGGCGCAGTTGGCGGGCGGCGAGGTCTTGGTAGGCAGAGGTCATGACAGCCAGGTCTCCGGAATGAGCCAGATCAGGGCGGCGGTGTAGAGCATGAAGCGCAGGAACTTGCCCAGCGCCATCCAGCCCACGCAGGGCCAGAACGGCAGCCTGAGCCAGCCGGCCATGGCGCATAGCGGGTCGCCCACGATGGGCAGCCAGCTCATCACGCAGGCCTTGGGGCCGAACCGCTGCAGCCAGCGCATCGCCCGCGAGTGCGAGGGCGGGCGCCGCTTGACCGCCTCGACCGCCCGCTCTGCACCATAGCCCATCCACCAACTGGTCACGCCGCCCAGGGTATTGCCCAGCGTGGCCACCGCGATGGCGGGCCAGAACATGGCCGGGTCGGCCTTGACGACCAGGAACACCGCCGGCTCCGAGCCCAGCGGCAGCAGCGTGGCAGAGATGAAGGTGACGACGAACACCGCCACCAGCCCCACCTGCGGCAGGGCCAGCGCGGCGAGCAAGTCGTGGACGAATTGGGCCAGCCATGCTTCCATGCCGGCATTGTGGTCCGGGTCGCATGGCCCGGCTGGCTACAATCTCGCCTCATTTTTGAGCAGACTCTCGTGCGCATCGGCCCCTACTCCTTACCCAACCGGCTGTTCGTGGCGCCGATGGCGGGGGTGACGGACCGGCCCTTCCGCCAGCTGTGCCGCCGCCTGGGCGCGGGTTATGCGGTCAGCGAGATGGTCACGTCGCGCAAGGAGCTGTGGAGCAGCCTCAAGACCTCGCGCCGCGCCGACCACACCGGCGAGCCCGGGCCCATCGCGGTGCAGATCGCCGGCACCGATGCCGCCATGATGGCCGAGGCCGCCGCCTACAACATAGCCCGCGGTGCGCAGATCATCGACATCAACATGGGCTGCCCGGCCAAGAAAGTCTGCAACAAATGGGCGGGCTCGGCGCTGATGCGCAACGAGGCACTGGCGCTGGAGATCGTCGAGGCGGTGGTGGCCGTCTGTGCACCGCGCGGCGTGCCGGTCACGCTGAAGATGCGCACCGGCTGGAGCGAGCAGGAGCGCAACGCGCTGCGGCTGGCGCGGTTGTTCGAGTCCGCCGGCATCGCCATGCTGACCATCCATGGCCGCACGCGCGAGCAGGGCTACAAGGGCCTGGCCGAGTACGACACCATCGCCGCGGTGAAGGCCGCGCTGAGCATCCCAGTCGTTGCCAACGGCGACATCGACAGCCCCGAGAAGGCCCGCGCCGTGCTGGCCTACACGCAGGCCGATGCGCTGATGATCGGCCGCGCGGCGCAGGGGCGGCCATGGATTTTTCGCGAGGTTTCGCACTTCCTGGCGACGGGCGAACACCTGCCCGCGCCCACCGTCACCGACGCGCGCGACTGGCTCACCGAACACTTGCACGACCACTATGGCCTGTACGGCGAAACGAGCGGCGTGCGCAGCGCGCGCAAGCACATCGGCTGGGCCGTGCGTGGCCTGCCCGGCGGCGAAGCCTTCCGCCAGCACATGAACACCCTGGAGCGCTGCGAAGAGCAGCTGCAGGCGCTCCGCAACTGGTTCGACGAACTCGGCCAGACCCACGACCGGCTGCCTGCCATCCAGGCCGCCAACGACGCTGATGCGCGGGCCGACGAAGCCTGCGCCGCCTGAACAAAGCTCTTGTCATGAGTGCCCAGAAGAACACCCCACCGTCCAATCCCATCGACGCCTGCGTGCGCGACAACCTCGAAGCCTTCTTCCGTGACCTCGACGGCCAGGAGCCGCACTCGATGCACGAGATGCTGATCAAGCTGGTGGAGAAGCCGCTGTTCGAGATCGTCATGCGCGAGGCCGGGGGCAACCAGAGCAAGGCCGCGCAATGGCTGGGCATCAACCGCAACACGCTGCGCCGCAAGCTGACCGATCACAACCTACTCTGAACTGCGAGTCCTCCATGGCCCTCACCGCCCTTCTCTCGGTCTCCGACAAGACCGGCATCCTCGAATTCGCCCGTGGCCTGCACGCGCTGGGCGTCAAGCTGCTGTCCACCGGCGGCACCGCCAAGCTGCTCGCCGACGCCGGCCTGCCGGTCACGGAAGTGGCCGAGCACACCGGCTTTCCCGAGATGATGGACGGGCGCGTGAAGACGCTGCACCCCAAGATCCACGGCGGCCTGCTGGCGCGCAGCGACCTGCCCGAGCATGTGGCAGCCATGCAGCAGCACGGCATCACCCGCATCGACATCCTGGCCGTCAACCTCTACCCCTTCGAGGCGACGGTGGCCAAGCCTGGCTGCACGCTGGAGGATGCCATCGAGAACATCGACATCGGCGGGCCGGCCATGGTGCGCAGCGCGGCCAAGAACTGGAAAGACGTGACGGTGCTGACCGACGCGGCCCAGTACGCCACCGTGCTGGACGAGCTCAAGGCGCATGGCAAGACCAGCGACAAGACCCGCTTCGCCTGCAGCGTGGCCGCGTTCAACCGCATCGCCCAGTACGACGCCGCCATCAGCAACTACCTCTCGTCGCTGCAGGAAGACGGCAGCAAGTCCGAGTACCCGGCGCAGATGAACGCCACCTTCGTGAAGGTGCAGGACCTGCGCTACGGCGAGAACTCGCACCAGACCGCGGCGCTCTACCGCGACCTGTTCCCGGCACCCGGCTCGCTGGTCACGGGCAAGCAACTGCAGGGCAAGGAGCTCTCGTACAACAACATCGCCGACGCCGATGCGGCCTGGGAATGCGTGAAGAGCTTCGACGTGCCCGCCTGCGTCATCGTCAAGCACGCCAACCCCTGCGGCGTGGCCGTGGCAGCCAGTCCGGCCGAGGCCTACAGCAAGGCCTTCAAGACCGACCCCACCAGCGCCTTCGGCGGCATCATTGCCTTCAACCGCGAGCTGGACGGCGCGGCAGCCCAGCTGGTGGCCAAGCAGTTCGTCGAGGTGCTGATGGCGCCCAGCTTCAGCGCCGAGGCGCTGGAGGTGTTCAAGGGCAAGGCCAATGTGCGGCTGCTGCAGATCGCGCTTCCCGCCGGCGGCCCGCGCCCTTGGGACCAGGGCCGCAACGCGCAGGACGTCAAGCGCGTCGGCTCGGGCCTGCTGGTGCAGACTGCCGACAACCACTTCCTGAAGCGAGAAGACCTCAAGGTCGTCACGACGCTGCAGCCCAGCGAACAACAGCTCGACGACCTGATGTTCGCCTGGACCGTGGCCCAGTACGTGAAGAGCAATGCCATCGTCTTCTGCGGCGGCGGCATGACGCTGGGCGTCGGCGCGGGCCAGATGAGCCGGCTGGACTCGGCCCGCATTGCGTCCATCAAGGCCCAGCACGCCGGGCTGACGCTGGCTGGCTCGGCAGTGGCCAGCGACGCCTTCTTCCCGTTCCGCGACGGCCTGGATGTGCTGGCCGACGCGGGTGCGACCTGCGTCATCCAGCCGGGCGGCTCCATGCGCGACGACGAGGTCATTGCGGCCGCCAACGAGCGCGGCATTGCGATGGTCTTCACCGGTGTGCGGCACTTCCGGCACTGAACCAGCGCGTGGACCAGCGGGTGCGCTGGTCCGCCCCCGTGGTGCGGCGACGCCCGCGGCGTTGCGCCGCTCGCACATCGCCCAAGCGGGCCGGCTTGGGGTGGCCCGGCACTCGGCCCGCAAACGCTAGACGCAATCCTCTAGTCCAGGGCCCACCCCGATGGCGGGGCTTTCACTTGGGTATAGCCTCGCTGCATTGTTCAAGAGCACCGGAGGCAAGCCATGGACATCGCGTTGCAGGAGCGCCTGCACCTGGCGCTCACAGCCCAGCGCCGCGCCTTTGAGTCCGAGCGCATGCCCAGCTACGAGGTGCGCCGCGACCGGTTGCAGCGCCTGCTGGATATGACCCGCCAGCACGGCGAGGCGCTGGCCGCCGCGATGGCGCAGGATTTCGGCCACCGCGCGCGCCAGGAGTCGCTGCTGGCCGACGTGTTCACCGTCGAATCCGGTGCGCGCCACGCGCTCAAGCATCTGCGCCGCTGGATGAAGACGCGGCGCGTCGCCACGCCGCTGCACTTCCTGCCCGGCCGCAATGTGCTGATGCGCCAGCCACTGGGCGTGGTGGGCATCGTCTCGCCCTGGAACTATCCCTACTACCTGGCGATGGAGCCTGCCGTCGCGGCGCTGGCGGCCGGCAACCGCGTGCTGATCAAGCCGTCCGAGCTGACACCGGCCACGTCCGCGTTGATGGCCCGACTCGTGTCGGAGCACTTCAGGCCCGAGGAGATGCTGGTCATCACCGGCGACGCCGAGGTTGGCAAGGCCTTCACCGCGCTGCCCTTCGACCATCTCTTCTTCACCGGCTCCACGGCGGTGGGCCGCCATGTGGCGCAGGCTGCGGCCAAGAACCTCACGCCGGTGACGCTGGAGTTGGGCGGCAAGTCGCCGGCCATCGTCGACCGCAGCGCCGACCTGGCGCTGACCGCCTCGCGCCTGGCCTTTGGCAAGCTCTTCAATGCCGGCCAGACCTGTGTGGCGCCCGACTACCTGTTGGTGCCGCGCGAACTGGTGGAGCCGCTGGCGCAGCAGATCCTCGCCAGCATGCGGCGCATGTACCCGCGCATCGCCGGCAACCCGGACTACACCAGCATCGCCACGCCGCGCCATTTCGCACGTCTGCAAGCCCTGCTGGACGACGCCGCCCAGCGCGGCGCCCGCGTGCTGCGCACGCATGACGAACGCCCCGACGACCGCCGCCTGGTGCCCGCGCTGCTGCTGGATGTGCCGGCCGACGCGCAGATCATGCAGGAGGAGATCTTCGGCCCGCTGCTGCCCATCTTGGCCTACGACCAGCCTGACGAGGCGCTGGCCCACGTCAACCGTGGCGACCGTCCGCTGGCGCTGTACTGGTTCGGCAGCGACCGCGCCGCGCGCGACCGCGTGATGCGCGAAACCCATGCCGGCGGCGTGACCATCAACGACTGCCTGTGGCACCTGGGCCAGCAGGAGCAGCCCTTCGGCGGTGTGGGCGCCAGCGGCATGGGGGCCTACCACGGCGAGTGGGGCTTCCGCACCTTCAGCAAGGAGAAGCCGCTGTTCATCCAGTCGCGCTTTGCCGGCACCAAACTGTTCCAGCCCCCGTACGGCGCCACCTTCGAGCGTCTGCTCGGCCTGCTGAAGAAACTGCCATGAACGATGCGATGCGATTCGACGAGAGCCATGACGTCATCGTCATCGGCGGCGGCTCGGCCGGCTCGGCGTTGGCCGGCCGGCTCAGCGAGGACCCCGACACCCGCGTGCTGGTGCTGGAGGCCGGTGCCGACGTGAACAACTGGCTGGGCACCGTGCCCACGGCCGCCGTGCTGATGGTGCCCAGCAGGCTGCACAACTACGCCTTCGAGACCGTGCCCCAGCCCGGCCTGAACGGCCGCCGCGGCTATGTGCCGCGCGGCAAGATGCTGGGTGGGTCGTCGGGCATCAACGCCATGGTCTACACGCGCGGCCAACCCGAGGACTACGACCACTGGGCAGCGCTTGGCAACCCCGGCTGGGGCTGGAAGGACGTGCTGCCCTTCTTCGTCAAGAGCGAGGGCAACGACACGTTCGGCGCGCCGCTGCACGGACGCGATGGGCCGCTGAAGGTCAGCCAGCTGCGCACCGACAACCCGCTGCATGCCGCCTGGCTGGCGGCCGGCCGCGAGGCTGGCCACCGCATCACCGACGACTTCAACGGCGAGTCTCAGGAGGGCATAGGCATTTACCAGGTCACGCAGGACCGCGGCGAGCGCTGCAGCGCCGCGCGCGCCTATCTGCGCCCGCACCTGGGCCGGCCCAACCTGCGCGTGACGGTGCAGGCCCAGGTGCAGCGCGTGCTGTTCGACGGCCGGCGCGCGGTGGGCGTGGAGGTGCGGGTGGGTGGCCAGCTGCGGCGGCTGCAGGCCCGGCGCGAGGTGGTGCTGTCGGCCGGCGCCATCCAGTCGCCGCAGCTGCTGATGCTGTCTGGCGTGGGCGATGCGGCGCAGCTGCAGCGGCTGGGCATTCCTGTGCTGCACCACCTGCCCGGCGTGGGCGCCAACCTGCAGGACCACCCGGACTTCGTGTTCGGCATGCGCACGCGCAGCCTGCATGCCTTCGGCCTGTCGTTGCGTGGCGGCCTGGCCTTCTGGCAGGCGCTGCGGCGCTACCGCGCCGAGCGCCGCGGCATGCTGACCAGCAACTTCGCCGAGGGCGGCGGCTTCCTGCGCAGCAGCGCCGCGCAGCCGCGCCCCGATGTGCAGCTGCACTTCGTCGTGGCCGGCGTGGAAGATCACGCCCGCAAGCTCGGCTGGGGCCATGGCTTGTCCTGCCACATTTGCCTGCTGCGCCCGCAAAGCCGCGGCACGGTCACGCTGGCCAGCCGCGACGCCAACGCCGCGCCGCTGATCGACCCCGCCTTCTTCCAGCATCCCGACGACTTGGCGCAGATGGTGGACGGCTTCAAGCTGACCCGCAAGCTGCTGCATCAGCCCTCGCTGCGCGCGCACTGGCAGTGCGAGATGTGGAACACCGACCTGGCTTCGGACGCTGACATCGAGGCCTTGCTGCGCCAGCGCACCGACACCATCTACCACCCGGTGGGCACCTGCAAGATGGGCACCGATGCGATGGCCGTCGTCGACGCGCAGCTGCGCGTGCACGGGCTGCAGGGGCTGCGCGTGGTGGATGCGTCCATCATGCCCACGCTGGTCAGCGGCAACACCAACGCGCCGTCCATCATGATCGGCGAGAAGGCCGCGCAGATGATGCAGCAGGAGGCGCGCCGGCCGGCGCCCGTCGCACAGGCGGCCTGACGGCGCGGTGCGCGATTGCCGCTGAAAGGGCGGCTTATGGCGCGCCGCACGCCAGGCCTGCATGGGTTTCGGCCCGGCGCGCAGCGGCTGGGGCGGCATGGTGCGAACAGCGCTGTGGCCGGGCGTCTGCAACCCAATGCGCGGACCGCCGGGCTCTACCAGCGCTTCGGCTTCGCGCCGATGGGCACCAGCGCGTTGCTGTTCGGTGGCCGCGCCCGTGGTCGACCTGCCCGGATAATCTCGGCCCATGACGCTCGCCGCCTTCACCGGCCAGTTGCTCGCCTTCGTCGCCCGCCTCATCACCGGCGCGCAAGGCCACTGGAAGGGCTGCCCGCCACAAGCCGAGCAGCGCATCTACATCGCCAACCACCAGAGCCATTTCGACCTTGTGCTGATCTGGGCCGCGTTCCCGCACGAGCTGCGCGCGCGCACGCGCGCGATCGCGGCGCGCGACTACTGGACCAAGACTGCGCTGCGCCGCTGGCTGACCACCGAGGTGTTCAACGCCATCTACGTCAGCCGTACCCGCGCCAACCCCGACGAGGACCCGCTGGAGCCACTGGTCGAGGCGCTGGCCAACGGCGACTCGCTGGTCATCTTTCCCGAAGGTACCCGCTCCAACAAGGGCAACCCCCAGCCCTTCAAGAGCGGCATCTACCACCTGGCCCAGCAGTTCCCGCATGTGCCGCTGATCCCGACCTGGATCGACAACGTGCAGCGTGTCATGCCCAAGGGCGAGGTGGTGCCGGTGCCCATCCTGTGCACGGTGACCTTCGGCGAGCCCATCCAGCTGCAGCCCGGCGAGAGCAAGGCGGACTTCCTGTGCCGCGCGCGCGAGGCCGTGATGGAGCAGCGTCCCAACCCTGAGTGGGTGCCACCGCAGGAAGGGGAGGACTGATGCGCTGGCTGAAGTCCCTCACCACCAGCGAGCAGGTGGCGCTGCTGTTCGTCGTGCTGTTCGGCTTCCTGCTGCTGCTGACGGTGGGGCTGTTCCTGAACTCGCTGCGCGAGCGCGTCGACGAGGACGCCCGCCGCCAGTCCGAGCTGACCTGGGGCCGCGTGCGGCGCGACCTGCGCGCGGCGTGGATAGGCGGCTGCATGTTCTGGGTTGCGTGGATCTCCGGGCCGCTCGGGGCCACGCTGCTGTTCGCGCTGTTCTCCTTCCTGGCGCTGCGCGAGTTCATCACGCTGATGCACACCCAGCGCAGCGACCACCGCACGCTGATCGTCGCCTTCTTCGTCTTGCTGCCGCTGCAGTACATGTTGTGCGGCACGCGTTTCTTCGACCTGTTCACGGTGTTCCTGCCGGTCTACGGCTTCCTGGCCCTGCCCATCGTCAGCGCTTTTGCCGACGACCCGCAGCGCTTCCTGGAGCGCAACGCCAAGATCCAGTGGGGCGTCATGGTTTGCGTCTACGGCCTGTCGCATGCGCCGGCGCTGCTGCTGCTGGACTTCCCGGGCTACACCGGCCGCGGCGCCTTCTTGCTGTTCTTCCTGGTCATGGTGGTGGCCGCCTCGCAGATCGCGCAGGAGCTCGCCACCCGCACGCTGCGCCGTCGGCCCGTGGCGCGGCGCATCAGCCGCAGCTTCTCGATGCGCGCCTGGTGGATAGGCACGCTGACGGGCTCGCTGGCCGGCGTGCTGCTGTTCTGGATCACGCCCTTCAAGGCCGGCCAGGCGCTGGCCATGGCCTTCGTCACCGCGGGCGCGGCAGGCTTTGGCGGCCTGGTCATGAAGGCGCTGAAGAAGGACGCCGGCGTGCGCTACTGGGGCAACCGCAGCTCCATCACCGGCGCCGTGGGCCTGCTGGACCGCATCGCGGTGCTGTGCTTTGCGGCGCCGGTGTTCTTCCACTCCGTGCGCTGGTATTTCCAGTTGCCGCTGGGGTATCGCTGATGAGGATCCTGGGCATCGACCCTGGCCTGCAAACAACCGGCTTTGGAGTGATTGAGGCCGACGGCCCGCGGCTGGCCTACGTCGCCAGTGGCACGATCAAGACCAGCGGCGTCGCGGTGGGCGAGCTGCCGGCGCGGCTGAAGATCCTGTTCGACGGCATCCGCGAGGTGGTGGCGCGCTACCAGCCGCAGTGCGCGGCGGTGGAGATCGTGTTCGTCAACGTCAACCCGCAGTCCACGCTGCTGCTGGGCC
>JBKBOJ010000041.1:0-30151 GCA_046294815.1 Roseateles sp.
AGGAACAGGAAGGTGGCCACGGGCTTGCTGCCTTCGCGCAAGCCCGCGCGCGCCAGGCGCACGGCATCGGCGACCGCGCGCACCGCCTCGTCCTGGCCCACCAGGCGCTCGTGCAAGCGCTGCTCAAGGTGCAGCAGCTTCTCGCGCTCCTCCACGGTCAGCTCGTTGACCGGGATGCCGGTCAGGCGCGAGACGATCTGCGCCACATGCTCGGCCTTCACTTCCGCACTGCCGGAGGCGCGCTCGCGCTCCCAGGCTTCGGTCAGCTTCTTCAGCTCGGCATCCTTGGCCTCGATGCGCTTGCCGATCTCGGCCGCCTTGTCGTACTGCTTGCGCGAAGCAGCGTAGTCCTGCTCGCGGCGCAGCTGGTGCAGTTCGGACTCCAGCTCCTGCACCGCCACCGGGCGCGCAGTGGCCGACAGCTTCACGCGGGCAGCCGCCTGGTCGAGCAGGTCGATGGCCTTGTCCGGCAGGAAGCGCGCGGTGATGTAGCGATCGGACAGCTCGGCGGCGGCGATGATGGCCTCCTCGCTGATGCTGACCTTGTGGTGCGCCTCGAAGGTGTCGCGCAGGCCGCGCAGGATCATGATGGCCTGCGCCACGGTCGGCTCGGGCACCGTCACCGGCTGGAAGCGGCGCTCCAGCGCGGCGTCTTTCTCGATGTATTTCTGGTATTCGTTGAGCGTGGTGGCGCCAATCAGGTTCAGCTCGCCACGCGCCATCATCGGCTTGAAGACGTTGGCCACGTCCAGCCCGCCTTCGCCGCCGCCCTGACCGGCGCCGACGATGGTGTGCACCTCGTCGATGAACAGGATCAGCTCGCCCTGGTGCTCGGAGATTTCTTTGAGCACTTTTTGCACGCGCTCCTCGAACTCGCCGCGGTACTTGGCGCCGGCCACCATCGCGTTGATGTTCAGCTCCACCAGACGCTTGTCGCGCAGCGTCTCGGGCACTTCGCCGGCCACCATGCGCTGCGCCAGCCCTTCGACGATGGCGGTCTTGCCCACGCCGGGCTCGCCGATCAGCACCGGGTTGTTCTTCTTGCGCCGCGCCAGCACCTCGATGGTGGTCTCGATTTCCTGCGCACGGCCGATCACCGGATCGAGCTTGCCGTCGCGGGCCATCTTGGTGAGGTCGCGCGAGTATTTGTCGAGCTCCGGCGTATTGGTCGGCGCCTCAGCGCGGCCATCTTCGGCGCCCTTGCCGACCACCTTGCTGACCTGCTGGCGCAGCGCCTGCGGTGTCAGACCATAGCGGCGCAGCAGGTTGGCCGCCAGACCCTCGCCCTCCTCGGCCAGGCCGATCAGGAAGTGCTCCGGGCCGACATAGGAGTGACCCAGTTCATTGGAAGCCACGAAGGCACGGCTGAGCGCATCCTTGACCCGTGGCGACACGCCGATCTCGCCCTCGAAGGGCTTGTCGCCGCGCTTGGCCTCGGATTCGATTTGATGCTTGAGATCGTCGACCTTGATCTTGAATTGACCGAGGATGGTCTTGACCACATCGCTGTCGGCCAGCGCCAGCAGCAGGTGTTCCGTATCCACTTCGGAACGGCCGAATTCGGCGGCCTGTTTGGCGGCGTCCTGCAGCAGGGCTTCGGATTGTTCGCTGATGCGGCTGGCCAGCCCACTGCCGCGACGGCGCGACGTGCCGCCACCCGAAGCCGCGGGCTCGCCGAAAGAGGCATCGACCACCTCGTCATCGCCGGCGGCCACCGCTGCGGGAGCGGCGTCGTCACCGATGCGGAAGAAGTCGTTGCCCAGAAAATCTTCGAACAGGCCGCTGCGCGAGCCGAACAGGGCTTCCAGCGGCGAGACGGTGCGCTTTTGCTGCCGCACCAGTTGGCGGTAATGGTCGTCGCACAACAGCATGGTGCTGTGGCGCCCGTTGAGATTCGCTTCCACCCGCACGGTCGCGGGTTGACCACAGACTTGGCAATTTTTTCTGGCCATGCTGATTTTCCTAAATAGGTTGACGGGACGAGGTGTCGCGATTCATCACCCGACACCTCGCATCTTGCAAGGTTTTTTGCGTGACGGACGAGCCGGCGGCTTTATCCGTTGATCGGGATCAAACGCCCACGCTTGGGCGCACTGATTTCGCGCTTATCGATGGTGATCGTCAGCACCCCGTTCCTGAATGAGGCCTTGATCGAATCCTGGTTGGCGTTCTCAGGCAGGTTCAAGGCGCGCTGGAAGCTGCCGTACGAGCGTTCGATGCGGTGGTAGCCGCTTTCCTTCGTTTCCTGCTCCTGGCGTTTCTCGCCACGCACCGTCAGCACGTCGTTGTCCAGCGTGAGCTGGATGTCCTTTTCCTCGACACCGGGCACTTCCAGTGTAATGACGTATTGCTTCTCGGTTTCCTGGATATCCAGGGCCGGTTTCAATAGGCCACGCCAATCGGATGGCAGGCGCGGCATGGCCAGCGCCGGAAAACCGAAGCCTCGGAATGCATCCTCGAACAGCCGATCGATCTCCCGATGCAGTTGCAGGATCGGGCTGACCGAGCCACTGCCCGCCGGCGGATCATGACGCTGCACCGGCAAAGAAGCGGATGCCTTCTGATCATCCTGCTCGCTCTTGAACCAGTTCCAGGGAGCCAGTTTTTTCAGATCAAAACTCATGTCAAACCTCCATCAATTTGAGCAACTTACCAATCACGAAACCACTTCGCCTGCGGCGAAAAACGGCGCGCCCAGGCGATACCGGCAACTCGGATGACTTCTGCTGTTCACGCTTGCGCATCACCTCCTTCTCTACCCCGGCTCGGGTCTGATCATTGATCCACCAATCGATGTCACTTTGACGAAACCACCTTGTCCCGCCGAACGTGAAAGCGGGACTTTCCCGCGCGCGGCGAGGCGATAAAGCGGTCGTTTACCGACCTTGAAGTGTGCCGCCGGCAAGGGAAACCAGGCAAGACATGGCTGGATATGGCACCTGTCTGGAAAAAGACAAGAGTCAATACCTGTCGAATTTCAGACGCTCACTTTCGACCACGGCCGCCGTGCGATGGCGCGAACTGAACCGCCGCGTCGTCGCCCACGCCAAAGCGGCCCTGCGCGTCAATGTCCACCAAGCACTGGCGGCCGTGCAGCGCCGAGCACCGCGTGCATCTCGGCCCTTCCGGGCTGTGGACCCACACCACGCGCGCGGACACGGTCACGCTGGCCGGCTTCAAGGCCTGCATGACATCTGCCAGCGCCCACTGCCATGCCTCCTGTGGCAGTCGTGACTGACACCACACCAGTCGCTGGCAGAGCCGTTCTGCCAGATCGAAACGCCTGCAACGACAGCGACTTAGCGCGCAGCCGCACAGCTCGCGGCGGCTGGCACGGTTCTTGGAACGACGTGGCCATGACTCGCGATGAACGCCACCTCGTCCGCCACCTGGCTTGGGTGGTCGTCATCAAGCTGATCGCGCTCGGCGGGCTCTGGTGGATGTTCGTGCGCGACCAGCATGTCCGCACCGACGCCGCCGTGGCCGCCCAGCACCTCGCAGCGCCTGCCCCCAGTCAAGGAGAACCCCGGTGATCTCGGAACATGTCGTCGACTTGTCGCGGCTGCAGTTTGCAGCCACAGCGATGTACCACTTCCTCTTCGTGCCGCTGACGCTCGGCATGGTCTGGCTGCTGGTCATCATGGAGACCGTCTATGTGATGACGGGCAAGACGGTGTGGAAGGACATGACCCGCTTCTGGGGCAAGCTCTTCGGCATCAACTTCGCTCTGGGTGTGACGACCGGCATCACGCTGGAATTCCAGTTCGGGACGAACTGGGCCTACTACTCGCACTACGTGGGCGACATCTTTGGGGCACCGCTGGCCATCGAGGGCCTGATGGCCTTCTTCCTGGAGTCGACCTTCATCGGTCTCTTTTTCTTCGGCTGGGACCGGCTCTCGCGCCCGCAGCATTTGCTCGTCACCACCTTGATGGCCGTCGGCACCAACCTGTCGGCGCTGTGGATCCTGATCGCCAACGGCTGGATGCAGAACCCAGTCGGTGCCGAGTTCAGCTACCAGACCATGCGCATGGAGATGACCGACTTCTGGGCCGTCGTGTTCAACCCCGACGCCCAGGCCAAGTTCGTGCACACGGTGTCGGCCGGCTACGTGACCGGTGCGATGTTCGTGCTGTCAATCAGCAGCTGGTATTTGCTCAAGGGCCGCGACGCGGAGTTCGCAAAGCGCAGCTTCCGGGTGGCGTCGGCCTTCGGCCTGGCCAGTGTGCTCAGCGTGATCGTGCTGGGTGACGAATCCGGCTACACGGTCGGCGAGGCCCAGCAGACCAAGATGGCCGCCATCGAAGCCATGTGGGAGACCGAGCCCGCACCGGCCAGCTTCAACCTGATCGCGGGCATCAACGAGGCCGAGCAGAAGAACGACTGGTCCGTCGAGATTCCCTACGTCATGGGCATCATCGGGACACGCAGCCTGAGCAAGGAGATCCCAGGCATCCGTGACATCAAGGTGAAGAACCGCGAGCGCATCGAGCGCGGCATCCAGGCCGTCATCGCCCTGGAAGCTTTGCGCAAGCAACGGGACGATCCGGTGGCGCTGCAAACATTCGAACGCCACAAGGCAGACCTGGGCTTCGGCTTGTTGCTCAAGAAGTACGTCGCCGATGTGCGCCAGGCCACGCCGGACATCATCGAGCGTGCCGTGAACGACACCGTGCCGCGCGTGACGCCGATGTTCTGGAGCTTCCGCCTCATGGTGGGCTTAGGGATGCTGATGTTGGCCCTGTTTGCCCTGTCGTTCTGGACGACGCTGCGCGGCGCCTGTGCACACAAACCCTGGCTCTTGAAGTGGGCGCTCTGGATGCTGCCCGCGCCTTGGATCGCCTGCGAGCTGGGCTGGGTGGTGGCGGAGTACGGCCGCCAGCCGTGGACGATCTACGGCGTGCTGCCGACGCACCTGAGCGTCTCGACGCTCAGCGCCGAGAGCCTTTACGGCTCACTCGCCGGCTTCGTGGGCTTTTACACCGTGCTGCTGATCGTCGAGGTCTACCTGATGGTGAAGTTCGCCCGCCAGGGGCCTGGCAGCCTGGGAACCGGCCGCTACCAGTTCGAACCGACTCACGCCTGAGGAGAAAAGAATGCTCGACTACGCCACCCTCAAGGTCATCTGGTGGGTTCTCGTCGGCGTGCTGCTCGTCGGCTTCGCCATCATGGACGGCCATGACATGGGCGTGGGCACCCTGCTGCCCTTCGCCGGCCGCAACGACGAGGAACGCCGCGTCGTCATCAACACCGTCGGTCCGCACTGGGACGGCAACCAAGTCTGGTTCATCACGGCTGGCGGCGCCATTTTCGCGGCCTGGCCGCTGGTCTACGCCACGGCCTTCAGCGGCTTCTACTGGGCGTTGCTCGCGGTCCTGTGGGCGCTCTTCTTCCGGCCCGTCGGCTTCGACTACCGAAGCAAGATCCACGACGCCCGCTGGCGCAGCACCTGGGATTGGGGCCTGTTCGTCGGCGGCGCCGTGCCTCCGCTGATCTTTGGCGTGGCCTTTGGCAACCTGCTGCAGGGCGTGCCCTTCGCGTTCGACGACTATCTCGTCAGCACCTATACCGGCAGCTTCTGGCAGTTGCTCAACCCGTTCGCGCTGCTGGCGGGCGTGGTCAGCAGCGCAATGATCACGATGCATGGCGGCACCTACCTGGCACACCGCACGGAAGGCGTCATCCAGTCGCGCGCCATCGCGGCCGCACGCGGTGCAGCTCTGCTCACGGTGCTGGCCTTCGTGGCCGCCGGGCTGTGGCTGCGCTTTGGCAGCATCGACGGTTTCGCCATGGCCCAGGCACCGGACCCGAACGGCCTCCCCGACCCGCTGGCCAAGGTGGTCGTGCGCAGCGCTGAGGGCTGGTGGATCAACTACCAGCGTCAGCCCGCGCTGTGGGCACTGCCGCTGCTCGGCATCCTGGGCTCGGCCGCCGCGGCTGCGCTGGTGAGCGTTCGACATACCTTGTCAGCCTTCATTGCCTCGTCCCTGGCAATGCTGGGCATCATCGGCACGGCAGGTGCCGCGATGTTCCCGTTCATCATGCCCTCCTCCAGCATGCCCAGCGCCAGCCTGACTGTCTGGGACAGCGTCTCCAGCCCGATGACGCTCGCGCTGATGCTCGGCGCCACGGTCATCTTCATGCCGTTGATCGTGCTCTACACGAGCTGGGCCTACCGCGTGATGCGCGGCAAGGTCACCGTCGAGCACATCCGCGCCAACGAACACACCGCTTACTGATAGGAACCGCCATGTGGTACTTCGCCTGGATCCTCGGTGTCGGCTTCGCCGTGCTGCTGGCCGTGATGAATGCGATGTGGGGCGAGATGGCCGAGGACCGCCGCGCCTCGCATCGCCAGGATGACGCGGCATGAGCGCCCCGGCCCCAACAAGCCTGCATTGGCCCAGCCTTGCGGCGGGATTGGTGCTGATGCTGGCCGGCACGGCCTACCCCCTCGTGTTTGCCCGTGCGGATGGGCATGCCGACCATGGACTGGCCCTGCTGCTGTTCTGGGCAATGAGCGCAGGGTTCGTGCGCGGGGTGGGATTCATTCCGCGCCACTGGGCATGGCGCTTGCTGTTTTCTGGCTGGGCTTGCCTGGCTGCACTCGCGCTGGCCGTGCTGAGCGTCGGCCTGCGGGTGGGCTGATCCGCCAACCCGCTGCTGGCGGTCCAGCGCGAACAACACGGGCACCTCGGTTCTTCCGCGCTGTGAGCCTGCACCGCGCACTGGGACACGATCGCAGGGGACTGATCAGCCGGCGCGCCCAGAGGCCTTGGCTGTCTTCAGGAAAGTACGGCGATGGGCCGCCGAACGTTCCATGTGGCGCCCGATGCTGCCACAGACCAGGTCGCACAACGCGTAGACCGACTCGTCGGCAATGCTGTAGTACACGGCAGAACCGCGCGATTCACGGGTGACGAGCCCTTGCTGCATGAGCACGGACAGATGCCGCGAAATGTTGGCTGACGTGAAGCCGCAGGCCTGCGCGATATCGCCCACGTTGCGCTCTCCCTGGCGCAGCAGGTTGAGGATCTGCAGGCGCGTCGGCTCGGACAGCGCCTGGAAATAGGCCGCCACCTGGTGAAGAGCTTCGTCGGGCAGATCCTGCATGGCAACACAAGGGTGTGGGTCGGGCTGCCCATCATGCCCGATTTGCACGGCATTCATTGGATTGCTCATGTTCTCACTTGACTATTTAACTACGTAGCTAAATACTAGGACATCGCTTCTAAGAAGTCACGCCCGGAGTTCGCATGTCTCGCAGGTTCAATGCACTGGCTGCCGCCTCGCTCGCGCTCGCAACTGCACTTACGACGACGCCCGTCCACGCAGCCGACGCCCTCGCCACGTGGACGGTCGCGTATTCCACCCTCCAGGGGCTGAGCAGCCACGACGGCACCGTCGAAGCGGTACGCCAAACCGTTATCGCCGCGCAGGTGGCGGGTGCCGTCATCGCCCTTCCCGTCAAGGCGGGAGATCGGGTCAAGATCGGCCAACTGCTGGCGCGGTTGGATGCGCGGGCTGCGGAACAACAGGCCGGCGCGGCCGCAGCCCAGGTCGAGGCGGCTCGGGCCGCCCAGCAGGTGGCCACGCTGGAAGTGCAACGCCAACGCCAGCTCTTCGCCAGCGGTTTCATCAGCCGAGCAGCACTCGATCAGGCCGAGGCACAATTCAAGACGGCCACCGCCCAGGCCAACGCGCAGTTGGCCGCAGCGCAAGCAGCGCAAACGGAAAGCGGTTACTTCGCTGTCAAGGCGCCGTATGCGGGCGTCGTCGCAGAGCTCCACGTCATGCTGGGTGACATGGCCATGCCCGGCCGGCCGCTACTGACCTTGTACGACCCGGCCTGCCTGCGCGTGGCCGTGGCGGTTCCTGAAACCAGCGCCGCCAAGCTGCGTGATCACCCCACCACGCCGGTGAGTGTCGAGATCGCTGGCCAGCGGATCACGGCCACCCGGTGGGAGGTGCTCCCCGCGGCGGACACGGTCACACACACCGTCATCGTCCGGATCGACCTGCCGGCGGGCACCGTCGCCACGCCAGGCAGCTTTGCTCGCACCTGGCTGCCAAGCGGTACGGGAAGCGAACCGCGCATCTTCATCCCAGCGCGTGCGCTCGTGCAGCGAGCCGAACTGAAGGCGGTCTACGTCGTGGGCGGCGATGGGCGCGCCCTGTTGCGCCAGGTTCGCGTCGGGCCCGCCAGCGGCGATCAGGTCGAGGTGCTGTCCGGCATCAAGCCGGGTGAGCGCATCGCCCTGGACCCGCAAGCCGCTTCGAGGAGGCTGTGATGGCACTCGGTGTGTCCGGGCGCATCGCCCGCTTCTTCCAGTCGGCTCAAATCACGCCGCTGCTGGCCCTGGTGGCCCTCTTGCTGGGCATCTTTGCCGTAGCCGTGACCCCGCGCGAGGAAGAACCGCAGATCAACGTGACGATGGCCAACGTGCTCATCCCCTTCCCGGGCGCAGCCGTGCAGGATGTCGAGCAGTTGGTGGCGACACCTGCCGAGCAGGTGCTGTCGCAGATGGCTGGCGTGGAGCACGTGATGAGCGTCTCGCGACCTGGCCTGGCGGTCATCACGGTGCAGTTCAAGGTTGGGGTACCGCGCACCGAGGCGCTGGTGCGGCTGTACGACACCGTGCAGTCCCATGCCGACTGGCTGCCGGCCAACCTCGGAGCCCTGCCTCCGCTGGTCAAGCCCAAGGGCATCGACGATGTGCCGATCGTGACCTTGACGCTGCACGCACGCGACGTGGACACCGGCCCCTTCGACCTGGAGCGCATCGCCCACAGTCTAGAAGCGGATCTCAAACGCATCCCGGGCACGCGAGAGGTCACGACCCTTGGCGGCCCCGGCCGCGCAATCCGCGTCGAGCTAGACCCGGCGCGCATGGCTGCCGCCGGCATCAGCGTGAATGAGCTGCGCCAGGCCCTGACGTCTGCCAACACCGGAGCGGCGGCTGGCCAACTGCTGGCGGGGGACCGCGCGGTGGATGTGCACGCCGGCCCCTTCCTGCGTGACGCCCGCGAGCTGGGTCAACTGGTGGTCGGCACCCGCAATGGCCGGCCGGTGTACCTGGCTGACGTGGCGCAGGTGGTTGATGGACCTCTCCCACCGCAGCGCTACGTCTGGCATGGCACTCGGGACGGCGACTTCCCCGCCGTGACGCTGGCCATCACGAAGAAACCCGGCGAGAACGCCATCGAAGTGGCGGACGCACTGAAGAGGCGCGTGGCCGAGTTGCGCAATACGGTCATCCCCAGCGGCGTGGAGGTGACCGAGACACGCAACTACGGCGCCACGGCCAACGACAAGGCGATGAAGCTCATCCAGAAGCTGATGTTCGCTACGGCCTCGGTGGTCGCCCTGGTCTTCATCGCCTTGGGTCGGCGAGAGGCGGCCATCGTCGGCAGCGCCGTCATCCTGACGCTGACCGTCACGCTGTTCGCCTCCTGGGCTTGGGGCTTCACGCTCAACCGCGTGTCACTCTTCGCGCTGATCTTCTCTATCGGGATCCTCGTGGACGACGCCATCGTTGTGGTGGAAAACATCCACCGCCACATGGCTCTGCACCCGAACAAGACCTTGGTCGAACTCATTCCGGGCGCGGTGGATGAGGTGGGTGGACCCACCATCCTGGCCACGCTGACCGTCATCGCCGCGCTGCTGCCTATGGCCTTCGTTTCCGGCCTGATGGGCCCCTACATGAGCCCTATTCCGATCAACGCCAGCATGGGCATGCTGCTGTCTTTGGTCATCGCCTTCATCGTCACCCCCTGGCTGGCTAGGCTGTGGCTCAAGCGCAGCGGGCATGGTGCCGACGCGTCGCATGGGCTGGCCGCCAGGCTCGGGCCGCTATTCGAGCGGATCTTTCACCCCCTGTTGGACGAGGCCCAGGGCAACCGCAACCGCCGCTGGCTGGGTGCCGGTGTCGCGGGCCTCATCGTGGTATCGCTGGCGCTGCCGGCGGTCGGGCTCGTCGTGCTGAAGATGCTGCCCTTCGACAACAAGTCCGAGTTTCAGGTCATCGTTGACATGCCGGCCGGCTCCACGCTGGAGCGCACGGCGGCCGTGTTGCGCGAACTCGGCGCCTACGTGGCACAACAGCCGGAGGTGACCGACTACCAGGCCTACGCTGGCACGGCCGCACCGATCAACTTCAATGGTCTGGTGCGCCAGTACTACCTGCGCGCTGGCGGCGAGGTGGGTGACCTGCAGGTCAATCTCGTGGACAAGCACCACCGCAGCCAGCAAAGCCACGCCATCGCCACACGCCTGCGCCCCGCCCTTCAGGACATCGGACGCCGCCATGGCGCCAACGTCAAGGTCGTCGAGGTGCCGCCGGGGCCGCCGGTGCTGGCACCGATCGTGGCCGAGATCTACGGTCCTGACGCCGCAGGCCGTCGCAGCGTCGCGCAGGACGTGCGTCGCCTGTTTGAGCGCACGCCTGGGCTGGTCGATGTCGACGACTCGGGCATCGTGGATGCCCCCCGCAAGCTGCTGCTGGTCGACCGGCGAAAGGCGGCGCTGCTGGGCATTCCTCAGTCAGCCGTGGTGTCCACGTTGGCGGCCGGGCTCGCCGGTGAAGCCACCACCTGGCTGCACGACGGCAGCAAGTACCCAGCCAGCGCCTGGCTGCAATTGCCGGCGCAGCGGCAGGGCGATCTGGAAACGCTGCTGCAACTGGGCGTTCGCAGCCCGGCGGGGCAACTCGTGCCGCTGCGCGAGTTGGTCACCGTGAGCGACAGCCTGCGCGAGCAACCGATCTACCACAAGGACGGCTTGCCGGTGCATTTCGTCGTCGGCGACATGGCGGGTGCGCTGGACAGCCCGCTCTACGGCATGTTCAAGATGCGCGGCGAGTTGGCGGCCCTCAAAACACCCGACGGCGGTACGCTGGCGGAGGCGTTCATCCACGCGCCCAACGATGCCTGGCGCGGCTACACGCTCAAATGGGACGGCGAGTGGCAAGTCACCTACGAGACCTTCCGCGACATGGGCGCCGCCTATGCCGTCGGCCTGGTGCTGATTTACCTGCTCGTGGTGGCCCAATTCGGCTCTTACCTGACGCCTCTGATCATCATGGCGCCGATCCCGCTCACCTTGGTAGGCGTGATGCCGGGGCATGCGTTGCTAGGTGCACAGTTCACGGCCACGAGCATGATCGGCATGATTGCGCTGGCCGGCATCATCGTGCGCAACTCCATCCTGCTGGTGGATTTCATCCGGCTGGAGGTGTCGCAAGGCCGTCCGCTCAAGCAGGCCGTCGTGCACTCCGCGGCGACACGCGCACAGCCCATCGTGCTGACGGGGCTGGCTGCCATGCTCGGGGCCTTCTTCATCCTCGACGACCCAATCTTCAACGGTCTGGCCATCTCGCTGATCTTCGGCATCCTGGTCAGCACGCTGCTGACGCTGGTGGTCATCCCGCTGCTGTACTTCGTGGCCTATCGCCACACCCCGATCCATGAATGGGCTCAGTGAACACGCTGCGCTTCACTGCGCGTTCAGGAAGCTCATCACAGCGTTCATCACCACCATAGGATTGTTGGCATCCATCTGCGCGGCCATGCTGGCCACGCCGTGATCGGCGCCGCTGACTTTTTTGATCACCATCGAGCCGCCGCAGTTGGTCCAGGTCTGGACGTTGCCGGCGCTGGTATTGGGCGAGCCCAGCGGCGCCAGCGACTCGCCGCATGTCTGCGTGACGCGCACCTGCTGCTCGCGCCATTCGCCCAGCATCGTGCTGTCCAGGAAGGCCGCGTTGCCAGCCCATTCGACCAGTGGATTGATGATCCAGCGGTCGTTGGGCCAACGGTTGTTGTAGGTCTGCATGACCTGGTCAGCGTCGCCACTGATGCTCATGTAGGGTTTGTTCACACTGGGCACACAGGGAGTCGCACCCGCCGGGTCGAAGTGTTGGGACGCGGGGCCGGCCAGCGCGATGTAGCTATCAAAGGTGGCTGGCGACTCGCAGCGCATGCGGTTGGTCATTGCACCGCCCATCGAGTGGCCCATCAAGCCAATCTTGCTCACACCGTAGTCGTTCTTGAGCTTGGCCGCCAGCGCCTGCAGGAACGCCACGTCGTTCTGCCCGGAGGTCATGGCGTAGTTGGACCAGGTGGTCGCCCCGCTCGCGCCCGCAATGTGCTGCCCTTGCGGGAACACCATGATGACTTTGTTGGCGCGCAACCAGTCCCAGTTGATGGTGCTGGTGGTGGTTTTGGTGACGGAGCTGTTGAGCCCCAGCTGGTAGGCGATGGCGGTGTTGTTGCCGCCGCCGCCGTGCAGAGCCACGATTGCGCGCGTGGCGCCGCCGGCCGGCACGTAGATGTTCACCTCATGAGGAAAGCCGGAGACCGAGGTGGTGACGAGGCTGTCCACGGCGGCCGGGCTGTCGCTGCTGCCGCCACCACCGCCACCACCTCCACAGGCGGCCAGCGATGCGGCAAGGGCGCCGCAGATCCACACGCGCATCAGGCGCTGGTACATGGCTTCACTCCTTGAAATGGAACACGAAGAAATGACACGGTCACGAGGAATGCAAATGACGGCAAGGCTTGCCGCTGACAAGCCATCGGCTGGCTGCTGGTGTCCGTTTCCGAAGGCGCCCGCAAGCGCGCCGGACGACATACCGCGCCTGGCCGATCTCTCCGTCTTCCATCCCGCTGCGCTTACCGGCGCATGACTAGGCCACATGGGTCGCTTCATGCGACACGAGCAGGCCTTAGCGCTCGCTCTGCTGCTCCCGACGCGGCACGCCGTCCTGGCGCCCACGCACCGGGCCTTCCGCGCGCGAAGGGGCCTGCACCTGAGGCTGGGGCGTCGGCATGCGGGACGGTTCCGGCGTCGCCTGGCGGATGGGCATTTCCACACGGCGTGGCGCCTCCATCTGCGGCGGCCGCTCGGGCACGGGGCGCTGCGGCTCGAACTGCGGCACCGGCTGGTGCATGCGGCGCGGCTCCTCACGCCGGTCCTCACGCCGGTCCTCGCGCCGATCCTCGCGGCGCTCCTGCACGCGCCAGGGCAGCTGATCCCCGCCGGTCCGCGGCGTCTCCAAGCCCGGGCGCGGCTGCACCACCGGGGTCTGCGGCTGGGCTTGGGGCGTGGCCGGCAGCGCCGGCTGGGGCATGCCCTCCGGGGCACGCGGCATGTCGCGGCGCCAGGGCAGCTGAGCGTCGCTGCGCCCGCCCGCGCCAGGCTCACGCTCAGGTTCACGGTCACGGCGGCGCTGCGGCTCGGGCTCCGGCGCACGCACCGGCGCCGGCGGAAGCAGCCCGGCGAGGTCGCCGCGGCCCGGCGCCGTGGGCAGTGGCCGTACCCAGCCCGGCTCGGCCCGACGATCCGGCCCGCGCACCGGCAGCGGTTGGATGGGCGCGCCCGGCGCGGGCAGCAGGCTGACGGCGGCCGGCTCGTCGCGGTAGCGGTGCGGGCGCTCCACGGTCACCGGGTCGCGCAGGTCGCGCGGGTCGTTGATGCGGTGCACGTAGCGCGGGCTGTGGCGGTAGGCCGGCACATAAACCTCGCGCGGCGCCAGCGGATACCAGCCAAAGCGCGGCGGCGGCGGGCGGTGGCCGCCACCGATGCTGATGCTGACGCTGACCGAGCCGCCGCCCACCCAGCCCACCAGGGCCGGCGCATAGACCGGGCGATGCACATAAGGCCCCGGCGCCCAGCACCAGCGGCCGCGCCAGTTGACCCAGCGCCCGTAGTGGAAGGGCGCGAAGCCCCAGGGCGCGTCGTCCACCCAGGTCCAGCCCCAGTGGCGCGACCACACCCAGCGGCCATAGCGGTAAGGCGCCCAGTCGGCCACGACCAGCGTGGTCGGGATCCACACCATGCCGTACTCAGGCGCGGACTCCCAGCGGCCGTAACGGTCCAGATCCTCGGCGCCGGTCATCTCGGGCGACACGTAGCGCGCCACGGGCCGATCGCCCTCCTCGCGGCTCTGCGCCAGCACCCAGTCGCCAAAGCCGTCGCCATACAGCCGCGAGCGCTCGGCGCGCGGGCCGTCGGCCCACCAGAACTCGGCCTGCTCGCCGCTGCCGAGGTAGACGGGCGCGGCGCCGCGCGACCAATCGAAACGCAGCCGCCCCTCCCAGACATAGGCCTTGCTGCCGCGGTCCAGCTGCTCGACGCGGTACAAACCCTCGCGCTCGGGCTGGACCGTGCCCTCGCGGGTGCGCAGCCGCGTCTCGGCCACGTTTTCGGCGCTGCGCAGTCGCACGGCCACATCGCCGCGGTCCAACTGCAGCAGGGTCTGCCCCTCATCCAGCTGGTTGAACTCCAGGTCGCTGCGCTCGTCCATCCAGACCGTCGTGGAGCCCACGCGCAGGGACACGCGGCCGCGCTCGTCGGTGCGCACGCGGTCGCCCTCGGCCACGGTCTGGTTGCGCGTCAGGCGGGTCCATTCGCGGGTGTCGTGGTCGAACAGCCAGGCGTCACCGATGACCTGCGCGACGCGTGCCGCGCGCGCCGGCGGATCGCGCTCACCATCCTGGGCCTTGGCGGCCGGCACCGCGGCGATCAGCAGCGCCAGCGCCAGGATGCGCCAGCGGCGGCGCGTGAGAACAAGCTTGGAATCGGCAGGCATGGCGAGATGCTCCTTTGCAAGCCGCTAACGGGCCGTGCGGCGGCGCGGTGCACGGCGTTTACAAACTTTTTAATTCAGTCGTCGGCGGCCGACTCAAGTTCGGGAAAGAGCACGGACGTGTAGCCGAAACGGCTGAAGTCGCGCACCCGCATCGGGTACAGGATGCCATCCAGGTGATCGCACTCGTGCTGCACGACACGGGCATGGAAGCCCTCGGCGATGCGGTCTATCGGCTGGCCGTCGGCATCGAAGCCACGGTAGCGGATGCGCTCGTCGCGCTCGACGACGCCACGCAACCCCGGCACCGACAGACAGCCCTCCCAGCCCTCGCTGCGGCCGCCGTCCAGCACCTCGATGACCGGGTTGATCAGCACGGTGGGCGGCACCGGCGGCGCATCCGGGTAACGGACGTTCTTGGTGTAGCCGAAAATGACCAGCCGCAGGTCGACGCCGATCTGCGGCGCGGCCAGGCCGGCGCCGTTGGCTGCAGCCATGGTCTCGAACATGTCCGCAATCAGCGCCTTCAGCGCTGGCGTGCCGAATTCGGTGACTGGCCGGGCGACCCGCAGCAGCCGCGGGTCGCCCATCTTCAGGATCTCGTGAACGGCCAAGCGGGCCTCCTATTCGTCGTCAGCCGATTCTAGAAACCCCTCCACCATGCTTGATTTCATCGAAGACCTCGGCCACGGCATCTACGCCATCGACACGGGCTTTCAGCGCCCGCGCTTCGATGCGGCCTACCTGATGGTGGAGGACGGCCGCGCCGCCTTCATCGACACCGGCACCAACCATGCCGTGCCGCGGCTGCTGGCCGCGCTGGACGCGCTGGGCCTGGGCCGG
Source organism: Roseateles sp. (assembly GCA_046294815.1). Taxonomy (GTDB): domain Bacteria; phylum Pseudomonadota; class Gammaproteobacteria; order Burkholderiales; family Burkholderiaceae_C; genus Pelomonas. The sequence goes on from JBKBOJ010000041.1 coordinate 15,435, forward strand.
GACGCGGTGGACTGGGTCATCCCCACACATGTGCACCTGGACCATGCCGGCGGCGTGGGTCTGCTGATGGAGGCGCTGCCGCGCGCCCGTGCGCTGGTGCATCCGCGCGGCCTGCGCCACATGGTGGACCCCAAGGCCCTGTGGCTGGGTGCTCTGGCCGTCTACGGCGACGAAGAAATGCAGCGCAGCTACGGCAAGCTGGTGCCGGTGCCCGCCGAGCGCGCCGAGGCCAGCCACGACGAGCAGGTGCTGATGCTGGCGGGCCGGCCGCTGCGCGTCATCGACGCGCCGGGCCACGCCAAGCACCACCATGCGATCTGGGACGCACGCAGCCGCAGCTGGTTCACCGGCGACACCTTCGGCCTTTCCTATCGCGCCTTCGACGTGGACGGCCGCGCGTGGATTCTGCCGACCAGCACGCCGGTGCAGTTCGAGCCCGAGGCGCTGAAGGCCACCGTCGCGCGGCTGCTCGCGGCCGCGCCGCTGGCCATGCAGCTGACCCACTACGGCCGCGTGGGCGGCTCGGTGGACGAGGTGCGCCGGCTGGCCGCCGAGATGCTGGCCCAGGTGGACGAGATGGTCACGCTGGCCCTGGCGCTGCGCGAAGCGCCCGACCGGCACGCGCGCCTGAAGGCCGGCCTGCTGGACGGCTACCTGGCCCGGCTGCGCGCCCACGGCCATGCGGCCGGCGCCGAGGCGGCCGAATGGCTGGCGTTGGACGCCGAGCTGAACGCGCAAGGCCTGGCCGTCTGGCTGGACCGCACGCCGCGCTGAACCGCCGGGCCGCACTGGCGCCGGGCGGGCCGCCCCGTTCGGGTGCGCCCGTGCCGGTCGCCGCACCGCACCAGTGCCGCCCCCCCGTGGAGGCGCCTGCTGGTGGCAGGCACAGCTCTTGCACAAGGCTGAGCGAGGCGCCGCGCGAGCGGGCTCTCTATCTCTTCAAACCATCGCCAACGGCGGCGTGTGCCTCGCAGACTCCGGGCCCCACTGGGCGCCATGGCTGCGCGGGCAGTCTCATGAAACCGCACCCGCAAGGGTGCCGCCGTCGACGCTGGCCTTCCATGTCTGGCCCGAGGCGGCTGTTGTTGACAGGAAAGCCATGCATATCGTCCTCATCGGCCACGGAATGGTGGGCCAGAAATTTCTCGAATCCCTCGCCGAGGCTCCCGCCGCTGCCGACGTGCAGGTGACGGTGCTGTGCGAGGAGCCGCGGCCGGCCTACGACCGCGTGCACCTGTCCGAGTTCTTCTCGGGCAAGACGGCCGAGGACTTGTCGCTGGTGCCCGCGGGCTTCTTCGAGCAGCACCCCGGCTTCAAGCTGCGCCTGGGCGCCAAGGCCGTGGCCATCGAGCGCCGCGACCACACGGTGACGCTGGCCGACGGCGCGGTCGTGCACTACGACAAGCTGGTGCTGGCCACCGGCTCCACGCCCTTCGTCCCGTCCGTGCCGGGCCGCGACCGGCCGCACTGCCATGTCTACCGCACCATCGAGGACCTGGAGGGCATGAAGGCCAGCGGCGCCGTGTCCCGCAGCGGCGTCGTCATCGGAGGTGGCCTGCTGGGCCTGGAATGCGCCAAGGCGCTGCGCGACATGGGCCTGCAGACCCATGTTGTGGAGTTCGCGCCGCGGCTGATGGCCGTCCAGATCGACGAATGCGGTGGCCGCGTGCTGCGCGAGAAGATCGAGGCGCTGGGCGTGCAGGTGCACACCAGCCGCAACACGGTCGAGATCGTCGACGGCGCCACAGCGCGCCACCGCCTGGTCTTCAGCGACGGCAGCTGGCTGGAGACCGACATGATCGTGTTCTCCGCCGGCATCCGCCCACGCGACGAGCTGGCGCGCCAATGCGTGCTGGCCATCGGCCCGCGCGGCGGCGTTGTCGTGGACGACCACTGCCGCAGCAGCGACCGCAACGTCTACGCCATCGGCGAGGTGGCCTCGTGGCGCGAGCAGGTATTCGGCCTGGTCGCGCCGGGCTACGCGATGGCGCGCGTGGCGGCCCGCCACCTCGCCGGCGATGCCGAGGCGGCCTTTGCCGGCGCCGACATGAGCACCAAGCTCAAGCTGATGGGGGTGGACGTGGCCAGCATCGGCGACGCGCACGGCAAGACGCCCAGGTGCCGCAGCTACCAGTATCTGGACGAGCGCAAGCAGATCTACAAGAAGATCGTCGTCAGCGAGGACGCAGACAAGCTGCTGGGCGCCGTGCTGGTGGGCAATGCCGATGAGTACGGCACGCTGCTGCAGATGGCGCTCAACGGCATCAAGCTGCCGGCCGAGCCCGAGTTCCTGATCCTGCCGTCATCGGATTCAAGCGGCGGCAAGGCCAACGCAGCCCTGGGGCCGGACGCGCTGCCCGACGGCGCCCAGCTGTGCTCGTGCAACAACGTCACCAAGGGCCAGATCTGCGCTGCCGTCGGCGCGGGCTGCACGACCATGGGCGACATCAAGGCCGCCACCCGCGCCGGCGCCACCTGCGGCGGCTGCGTGCCGCTGGTCACGCAGGTCATGAAGTTCGAGATGGCACGCCGCGGCATGGCCGTGAGCGATCACCTCTGCGAGCACTTCCCGTATTCGCGGCAGGCCCTCTACCACCTGGTGCGCGTGGGCGGCATCAAGACCTTCAGCGAGCTGCTGCGCAAGCACGGCAAGGGCCTGGGCTGCGACATCTGCAAGCCCGCTGCGGCCAGCATCTTCGCATCGTGCTGGAACGAGTTCGTGCTCAAGCCCGAGCTGGCCGCGCTGCAGGACAGCAACGACTACTTCCTCGCCAACATCCAGAAGGACGGCAGCTACTCCGTCGTGCCGCGCATGCCGGGCGGCGAGGTCACGCCCGACGGCCTGATCGCCGTGGGCCAGATCGCCAAGAAGTATGGCCTCTACACCAAGATCACCGGCGGCGCCCGTGTGGACATGTTCGGCGCCCGCGTCGAGCAGCTGCCGCTGATCTGGGAGGAGCTGATCGCCGCGGGGTTCGAATCCGGCCATGCCTACGGCAAGGCGTTGCGCACCGTGAAGAGCTGCGTGGGCAGCACCTGGTGCCGCTACGGCGTGGACGACTCGGTGGGCCTGGCCGTCGAGATCGAGAACCGCTACAAGGGCTTGCGCGCACCGCACAAGATCAAGTTCGGCGTCTCGGGCTGCACGCGTGAATGCGCCGAGGCCCAGGGCAAGGACGTCGGCATCATCGCCACCGAAAAGGGCTGGAACCTCTACGTCTGCGGCAATGGCGGCATGAAGCCGCGCCACGCCGAGCTGATCGCCAGCGACCTCTCCAAAGCCCAGCTGATCCAGCTCATCGACCGCTTCCTGATGTTCTACGTGCGCACGGCCGACCGCCTGCAGCGCACCAGCACCTGGCGCGACAACCTGGAAGGCGGGCTGGACTACCTGAAGGACGTGCTGATCAAGGACAGCCTGGGCCTGGCAGCCGAGCTGGAGGCGCAGATGCAGGCCGTTGTCGACGCCTACCAGTGCGAATGGAAGACCGCCGTGAGCACGCCCGAGGTGCGCCAGCGCTTCCGCAGCTTCGTCAACAGCGACAAGCCGGACGAGCACATCGTCTTCGTCAAGGAGCGTGGCCAGATCCGTCCTGCGCGCGCCGAGGAACGCGAAGAGCAAACTGCCTGAGCCCATCCAAGGAGTACCGCATGAGCCAGACCTTCACCCCCATCTGCTCGGTTGACCAGATCCTGCCCGACACCGGCGTCGCCGCGCTGGTCGATGGCCGCCACGTGGCCGTGTTCCGCGTCGGCGCGGACCGCTTCCACGCCATTGACAACGTCGATCCGCGCTCCGGCGCCAGCGTGCTGGCGCGCGGCCTGGTCGGTAACCTGGGCGAGCGCATCGTCGTGGCGTCGCCGCTCTACAAGAACCATTTCGACCTCAGCACTGGCGCATGCCTGGAGGCGCCCGAGCAGTCGGTCAGGGCCCATGCCGTGCAGGTGCGCGACGGCCGGGTGTACGTGGCGCTGAGCTGAGAATTTCGCGCTCGCGAGCGACAAGAATGCAAACGGCCGGCGCATTCAGCGCCGGCCGTTCTGCTTGGCGGCCGCGATCAGACGTCCAGGCCCAATTCCTGGATCTTGCGCGTGATGGTGTTGCGGCCTATGCCTAGCTTCTGCGCGGCCTCGATGCGACGGCCGCGCGTGATGTCCAGCGCCGTCATGATGAGCTGGGCCTCAAAGCGCTTGGTCAGCACATCCCACACGTCGGCCTCGCCGGCCTGCAGGCGGGCGCGCGCGTCGGCGGCCATGTCGGCCAGCCAGCCCTCGCCGCTGCTCGTGCTGGCGGGTGCCGCGGCGACCACGGGCGCGGGCGCGACCGCAGCGGTGGCCTGCGGCGCCGGCGCGGCAGCCACGTAGCCGGGCTGCAGCTCGTCCGGCAAGTCCTTGGGCTCGATGACCTGGCTGGGCGCCATCACGCTGAGCCAATGGCAGATGTTCTCCAACTGCCGCACGTTGCCCGGGAACTCGAAACTGGTCAGCACGGCCAGCGCAGCGTCGGACAGGCGCTTGGGCTCCACGCCCAGCTCGGTGGCGCTGCGCTGCAGGAAGTGCCGCGCCAGCGCGGGCACATCTTCCTTGCGCTCGCGCAGCGGCGGCAAGCGCAGCCGGATGACGTTGAGACGGTGGAACAAGTCCTCACGGAACACGCCCTGGCGCACGCGCTCCTCCAGGTTCTGGTGGGTCGCGGCGATGACGCGCACGTTGCTGCGCAGCGGGCTGTGGCCGCCCACGCGGTAGAACTGGCCATCGGAGAGCACGCGCAGCAAGCGCGTCTGCAGCTCGAAGGGCATGTCGCCAATCTCGTCGAGGAACAGCGTCCCGCCGTCGGCCTGCTCGAAGCGGCCGCGCCGCGACGCCTGGGCGCCGGTGAAGGCGCCGCGCTCGTGGCCAAACAGCTCGCTCTCCAGCAAGTCCTTGGGGATGGCCGCGGTGTTGATGGCCACGAAAGGGCCCTCGCCGCGCGGGCTGTGCTTGTGCAGCGCGCGCGCCACCAGCTCTTTGCCGGAGCCGCTCTCGCCGGTGATCAGCACCGTGACATTGCTCTGCGACAAGCGCCCGATCGCGCGGAACACATCCTGCATCGCCGGTGCCTGGCCCAGCATCTCGGGCACTTGAGCGGCGGCTTCATGCTCGCCGGCCTCGCGCTGGCTTTCCTCCTGCGCGCGGCGGATCAGCTCCACGGCGCGCGGCAGGTCGAAGGGCTTGGGCAGGTACTCGAAGGCGCCGCCCTGGAAGGCCGACACGGCGCTGTCCAGGTCCGAGTAGGCCGTCATGATGATGACCGGCAGCGCCGGCAGCCGGGCCTTGACCTTGGCCAGCAGCTCCAGGCCCGAGCCGCCGGGCATGCGGATGTCGGAGACCAGCACCTGCGGGCTGTCGTCGTCCAGCGCCGCGAGCATGTCGCGCGCATTGCTGAAGGAGCGCACCGGCAGGCCTTCGCGGGCCAGCGCCTTCTCCAGCACGAAGCGGATCGAGTGGTCGTCGTCAACAACCCAGATGGATTTCATGCGTTTCCTCAGCCACTCCATTCACCTTGTGGGTTAGGGCAGCGGCAGCGTGATTCTGAAATTGGTCAGGCCCGGTTCGCTCTCGCAATCGATCATCCCTTGATGCTGTTGGGCAATCGTCTGCGCAAGCGTGAGTCCGAGGCCGGAGCCGCCTTCCCGCCCGGAGACCAGGGGAAAGAAGATGCGATCCCGGATCTCGGCGGGGACGCCGGGACCGTTGTCCTCAATATGCAATTCCAGTGCCAAGCGCCAGCGCTGCTTGCCGATGGTGACCTGACGGGCGACCCGCGTGCGCAGCACGATTTGGGCATCGCCGGCTGCGATGCGCGGACCCAGCACCTGGGCCGCGTTCTGCACGATGTTCAACACCATCTGGATCAACTGCTCGCGATCGCCGCGGAAGTCGGGCAGCGAGATGTCGTAGTCGCGCTGGATGCGCAAACCCTTGGGGTACTCGATCAGCACCAGCGCACGCACGCGCTCGCAGATCTCGTGGATGTTGACGTCGCCCACCACCTGGGCCTTGCGGTGCGGTGCCAGCAGCCGGTCCACCAGGCTCTGCAGCCGGTCCACCTCGTGGACGATGACCTGGGTGTACTCGGTCAGCTCCGGGCTGCCGTCCTGCAGTTCCAGCGCCAGCAGCTGGGCCGCGCCACGGATGCCGCCCAGCGGGTTCTTGATCTCGTGGGCCAGGTTGCGGGTCAGCTCCTTGGTGGCCTGCACCTGGTCCAGCGTGCGCTCGTCGCGGTCCTGGCGGGCCTGGCTGCCAATCTCGATCAGCTCCACCAACACGCGGGCGCAGCCATCCTCGCCCGGATCCATCTGCGAGACGATGACGTGCACCGGCAGCCCCTCCTCATGGGCCCAGGCGCCACGGCGCAGCAGCGCGTCGAAGCGGCTGCTGGAATAGTGGTTGGCGGCCACGCCGGCCAGCGTCTCGGTGAGCCGCTGGGGATCGTCGAACCAGTCGGGCAGCTGGGCGCGCTGCACGGCGCGGCGCGACAGCCGCATGGCGTTCTCGAAGGCGGCGTTGGCGAACTGACATTCACCGTCGGCCCGCACGACGACCACCATGGTCGCCAGCAGGTCCAGACCGGCGAACTCGGCTGGCAACAGCGGGAGGTCAGTCATGGCGCAGCGGCACTCCCGACGCGCCGCGCGCTTCAGGAGGGTAGGTTGGCGATTTCTCGCTTGAGAGCCTGCACATCGGCCTCGTAGCGGGCGATGCTGTCCTTGAGCGCGGCCATGCGGTCCAGGTACTTCTGGTAGTTGCGCTCGTCACCGCGGCGCTCGCCCTGGCCGTTGTTGAATTCCTTTTGCGCGGCCGCGAGGCGTTCCTCGGCCTGACGCAGTTCGGCCAGCAGCACGCGGCGGCGTTCGTCGTCACGCACGCGCTGCTGGCTGGCGTCGACGCGGCCTTCAGCACCGCGCACTCCTGCGGTAGGCGCCGGCGCCGAGGCGGTAGCGCGCGGCTTGGGCGCCTGCAAGACGGTGATGGGCGTGCCCTCGATGGTGCGGCAGCCCTTGTCCTGCGCTTCCTTGGGCGAAAGCGCATCCGTGTAGAGCACCGGCGGCCCGGGGCAGCGGTAGACCGTGCCCTGCGCCTGCACGCCCAGGCTTGCAACGAAGAGCAACGGTGCCAGCAGTCGGTTCAGCATGACGCAATTGTGGCTCAGCGCCTGCAACGAAAAAGGGGCCGCGGCAGCGGCCCCCTTCGCTGGGGATGACGGCGGCAGCGGTGAGGCTGCCCATGGTCATCACAGCGCGTAGTACATGTCGAACTCGACCGGGTGGGTCGCCATACGGAAGCGCGTCACTTCCTGCATCTTCAGCTCGATGTAGGCGTCGATGTAGGCGTCGGTGAACACACCGCCCTTGGTCAGGAAGGCGCGGTCCTTGTCCAGGTATTCCAGTGCCTGGTCGAGGCTGTGGCAGACGGTCGGGATCTTCGCGTCTTCTTCCGGCGGCAGGTGGTAGAGATCCTTGGTGGCGGCCTCGCCCGGGTGGATTTTGTTCTCCACGCCGTCCAAGCCGGCCATCAGCAGCGCGGCGAAGGCCAGGTAGGGGTTGGCGGAGGGGTCCGGGAAGCGCGCCTCGATGCGACGGCCCTTGGGGTTGCCCACGTAGGGGATACGGATCGATGCCGAGCGGTTCTTGGCCGAGTAGGCGAGCTTGACCGGGGCTTCGAAGCCGGGGACCAGGCGCTTGTAGCTGTTGGTGCCGGGGTTGGTGATGGCGTTGAGCGCGCGGGCGTGCTTGATGATGCCGCCGATGTAGTACAGCGCGAAGTCCGACAGCCCGGCGTAGCCGTCACCGGCGAACAGGTTCTTGCCGTCCTTCCAGACCGACTGGTGCACGTGCATGCCGCTGCCGTTGTCGCCGACCAGGGGCTTGGGCATGAAGGTCGCGGTCTTGCCGTAGGCGTGGGCGACGTTGGTGATGATGTACTTCTGCAGCTGCAGCCAGTCGGCACGCTGAACCAGCGAGCTGAACTTGGTGCCGATTTCCATCTGGCCGGCATTGGCCACTTCGTGGTGGTGCACCTCGACCGGGATGCCCATCTGCTCCAGGATCAGGCACATCTCCGAGCGCATGTCCTGGCCGCTGTCGACCGGGGGCACGGGGAAGTAGCCGCCCTTGACGCTGGGACGGTAGCCGCTGTTGCCATGCTCATACTCCTTGGAGGAGTTCCAGGCGCCCTCTTCCGACTCGATCTTGAAGAACGAGCCAGACATCTCGTTGCCCCAGCGGACGCTGTCGAACACGAAGAACTCGGGTTCCGGGCCGAAGTAGGCGGTATCGCCCAGGCCAGAGGACTTGAGATAGGCCTCGGCGCGCTTGGCCAGCGAGCGCGGATCACGCTCGTAGGCCTTGCCGTCGGTGGGGTCGATGACGTCGCAGGTCAGGATCAGCGTCGGCTCTTCGAAGAACGGGTCGATGTTGGCCGTGTTGGGATCGGGCATCAGCAGCATGTCCGAAGCCTCGATGCCCTTCCAGCCAGCGATGGAGGAGCCGTCGAAGGCGTGACCCGACGTGAACTTGTCTTCATCGAAATGGGAAACGGGCACGGTGACGTGCTGCTCCTTGCCACGGGTATCGGTGAAGCGGAAGTCGACGAACTTGACTTCGTTCTCCTTCACCATGTTCATCACGTCGGCGACGGTCTTGGCCATCAATTGCTCCTAGCGGATTCGAGGGGGTGGGATGCTGCCGCGGACGCTTGCACGCCTGCAGCCACGGGGAAATCTAAGCAGTTTGCATGCCAGCATGCACCTACATGGGTTGCGAACAATGGCCACTGGGCATCGCGCGGGTGGCAAGGCGTGGCAAACCGCTCAACGCACCAACTCGGCGCATATGCTCGCACCAAATTGGATCACGCCCTGTTTCAGGGCATCATAGGCTGAGGCGAGCCGCTCTTCATCGCCTTTGACGCCCAGCTCGATGCAGCGCCCCCATTGCGGGTGGTCCACGCTGGGCAGGCTGAAGACCTTGACGCCGGGGAATCTGGCCTCGACCGTCTCCATCAGGGGCGTGAGGCTGGCCTCCATGGCGCCCTGGACGATCAGCGAGCGCTCCTGCACACCCACGCGGCGATGCAACTGGGGGTAGCGGTCCAGCACCCAGGCCATCATGGGGTGGGCCATCACCGGGAAGCCAGGCACGAAATGCACGTGCTCGACGAAGAAGCCGGGGATCTTGTTGTACGGGTTGGGAATGATGCCGGCGCCCTCGGGGAAGACGCCCATCTCGAAGCGACGCAGCGTGTCGGGCTCGTCGGCCGTGACGGCCTTGCCCTGCTCCGCGGCCATCTGCTGCACACGCTGCCAGATCAGCTCGCGGGCCTCGGGGTGCAGCGCCAGCGGCCGACCTAGGGCGGCGGCGGCGGCCTGGCGGGTATGGTCGTCGGGCGTGGCGCCGATGCCGCCGCAGCTCACGACGAGGTCGCCGCTGGCGAAGGCCTCACGCAGCCGCGTCGTCAGCCGCTCGCGGTCGTCACCCAGGTACTGAGCCCAAGCCAGCTGCATGCCGCGCTCGGCGAGCAGTTCGATGAACCTGGCGAGATGGGAGTCCTTGCGTTTGCCGGACAGGATTTCGTCGCCAATGATGATCAGTCCAACCTGCATCTGCTTCAGCTTTCGATCACGACGGCGGATTCGGCCACCGGCTCAGCGGCCCGTTGTTCCTGCAGCGCCGCGAGGGCGTAGTGCGTGAACCAAGCGGTGGAGAAGGCGAACACCAGCGTGTATAGCCAGATGGCCAACAGCACGACAAAGGGCGCAAAGATGACGGCCGCCACGCCCGACACCGCCCAGATCAGCGAAGGTACGGCGCCCAAGTAGCCACAGAGGATGCCCATGGCCAGCATGGGCATGCGATGCGCCTTCAACAGCGCGCGGCGCTCGTCAGCCGAGGCATGCTCGGCCAGCACGTCAAAGCCGAACACGCGGTAGGTCAGCCAGCCCCAGATCAACGGTGGCAGCACCAGCACCAGCGGCGGGATCAGCCACAGCGGCATGGACAGCACGATGAGCACCAGCGCCAGCAGCGTGGCGCCCAGCGACCCGACGACGCTTTGCGCCAGCGTGCCGCCGCGCTTCTTCTCCAGCAGCGGGAAGCGCCGCTGGGCCACCAGGCGCACGATGGCCGGCGTCATGCACAGCGCCACCAGCAGCAGGCTCAGCAGGATGACGACCGGCAGCACGCCGGCCAGCACGACGATGGCTGCCAGCGCGCTGCGGAAGGCCTGCAGCCCGTGCGCATCCAGCCAGCGCAACAGGCTCTCGACCAGCAGCCAGCTCTCCAGCGTCGCGCGCACGGCGGCGATGGCGTCCTCCCAGAAGAAGAACATGAAGGCGAACACGCCCGCGCTGCAGATCAGCAGCGGCAGCAGCGACAGCCCGATCACGCGCGGGTGCAGGCAGTAAGCGGCGGCGCGCCAGAAGGAATCGACCAGACCTCGCATCTACAACCCGTGTTTGGCCTTGCCCAGGTCACCCCCGGCGCGGCCCGACCGCCCGAAGGCCGCCGCCAGCCGCACCAGCCCCAGCCATTGCTGGCGCCAGAAGCCGGCACCGTAGTCGCGGCCGCCCTCGTGCGGCAGCTGGTCGCGCACGCCGGTGGCATCGAAGCGGCGCTCGAAGTTGGCGGTGCCGAACAGCTGGTCCCAGACCGTCAGCAGCACGCCGAAGTTGTGGCCGCCCAGCGTGCCGCGGCCGCCGCTCTCGTGGCCGATGCCTATGCTGTGGTGCCGCCGGTGGAAGCGCGGGCTGACCAGCAGCCGCTCGCCGATGCGGCCAAAGCCGATGCGGGCGTTGGCATGCTGCAGGCTCTCGTGCAGCTGGGTGATGACGGTGATGGCGACAAACTGCCCCGGCCCCACACCGATGAAGCGGGCCAGCAGCGCGAACGCGGTGGCGATGAGCACGTCGTCCAGCAAGTGGTTGCGGTTGTCGGTCCACATCGTCATCTGGCGCTGGCTGTGGTGCAGGCTGTGCAGGGCCCACCAGCCGTTGAAGCGGTGCTGGGCGCGGTGCAGCCAGTAGCCGGCGAAGTCAAACACCACGAGGTAGAGCAGCAGGCTGACCCAGGCGACGTCGGTAACACCGGGCCAGATGCCGTCCAGCTGCCAGCTGGGCATGCCGGCCAGGCGCAGCTCGGCGGCCATCCAGTCCCACAGCGGCTCCACGCTGAAGAACATCGCCAGCCGCACGAGGCCAAGCCGATGGATCAGTGTGTAGACCACGTCCACCCGCACGGCCGCCGGGTCCGTGACCGGCTCGACCGGCCAGCGCCGCTCCAACACGCGAATGCCCACCAGCATGATGGCGATCTGCAGCAGCCCGAGCAGCAGCCAGCCGGTCGCGGCATAGGCGTCTTCCAGCCGGTTGCCCAAGCCCAGGCCAAACACCAGCGGCTGCACGGCGCGCTCGTACAGCGCGAGCTGCAGGCTGTCGAAGGCGTTGGCAATCCAGTCGATCACGGCTTCTTGAAGAGGGGCGCGTAGCGCGGATGTTCGCGCAGCGGGGCGAAGCATAGACCGCGTTGCGCCAGGCCGGTCAGCAAGGCGTCAAGCACGGCGGGCGCCCAGGGCTCCTGGCGCTCCCAGATGCCCAGGTGGGCCATCAGGATGTCGCCCGGCCGGATGTCGCGCAGCGCCTTGTCCAGCAGCTGCGCATTGGGATGGCTCTGACTGGGCAGCTCGTCGCCGAGGAAGCCAGCGCGGCTCCAGCCCACATGGGTAAAGCCGCAGGCCTTGGCCGCATTCAGCAGCGCCGGCGACGTGCGCCCGGCCGGTGCGCGAAAGATCGGGGCCAGCGGCCTGCCGGTCATGGCCTGGAAGCGCTCGCCCACGCGCCGCAGGCTGGCGCAGTACTGCTCGGCGCTGAGCTCGCGCACGACGGGCGGCTGGATGCCCGCCTGCGTGCGGAAGCGAAAGCGCGTGACCGTGCCGTCGGCATCCGGCAGGTCCGCCAGCCAGATGTCGTGGTCCCAGGTGTGCGAGCCGAAATCGTGGCCCTCGGCCACGCGCTCGCGCCACCACGGCGCCCAGGCCTCGTCCAGCGTCGTGCCGCCGGTCTGCGTCGGCTCGCTGGCCAGGAAGAACGTGGCCTTCGCGTTGTGCTTCTTCAGCGTCTGCGCGATCAGCGGCGCCACGCCCATGTGGCCGGTGTCGAAGGTCAGGTAGACCGGCTTGTCGCAGGCCGGTTGTGCTGCCGCCAGACCGGCAGCAAAAAGCAGCGCAAGCGCTCTCACAACCGAGGCTGGTGATCGAGGGTCCAGATGCCGTGCGGCGACTTGCCCACCTTGACCTGGCGCACCACCTTGCGCGTGGCCGTGTCGATCTGCGTGAGCTTGCCGGCCCAGCGCGACGTCACCAACAGCGTGCGGCCGTCGGTCAGCAGCTCCATGTCGTCGGGGCCGGCCGGCGCGGGGAACTGATCCACCACGGTGAACGTGGCGAGATCGATCTTGCTGATGGTGTTGGCCGCGCGGTTGGACACCAGCAAATGGCGCTTGTCGCCCCAAGCGCGGAAGGAATGCGCGCCGTCGCCGGTCTGGATGCGCCGCGCGAGCTTTGGCACCGCGCCACTGACGTCCCAGACCTCGACGAAGCGGTCGCCCGTCAGGCCCACCAGCAGATGCCGGTCGTCGGGGGTCAGGTAGAGGTCGGCCGGCATCTTGCCCACCGCCTGCTTCCACTTGACGGCCTGGGTCGCCAGGTCGATGGCCAGGATCTCGTCGCTGTCCTGCAGGCTGACGTAGACCGTCGTGCTCCTGGTGTCGATGTTCAGGTGGCTGGGCGTCTTGGGCGCGCGGATGCGCTTGACCAACTGCAGCGGCTCGGCGGCCGTGCTGCCCTGCCAGCGGTAGAGGTCCACATGGTCCAGCCGGTTGGCTGCCGTGACGAACCATTTCATGTCCGGCGAGAAGCGCAGGTGATAGGGGTCGGGAATGCCCCGCACGACGCGCTGGACCTCCGCCGTGCGCGGGTCCACGAAGGTCAGCGAGTCGCCCAAGGCGTTGGCGACGATGAGCGACTTCTCATCGGGCGACAGGTAGAGGTGGTGCGGCTCCTTGCCGGTCGGGATGCGCTTGACGACGCTGAAGCTGGCCGGATCGACGACGGCGATGTCGGCGCTCAGCGAGTTCAGCACGAACACCGGCGCGCGCGCCGCCTGGGCCTGCGCGCCCAGCGCCATCACCAATCCCAAGGCCACAACCCAACTGCGCAACATCCCGCTCTCCGCCAATGAAAAGGGCGGCTCTGGCGCCGCCCTATGCCGTCAGTTTAGCCGTGGGCTGTTGACGGCCGCCCTGAGCCAGGTCAAACCTGGCCGGCAGCTCAATCGTCGCTGCTGCCGCCCAGGATGCCACCCAGGATGCCGGCGCCGGCAAAGCCGGGCAGCAGCGAGCCTTCTTCACGGCCTCCGCCGCCGGTCTGCGGTGCCGCCGCGAAGATGCGCGAGGCCAGGCGCGAGAACGGCAGGCTCTGCAGCCAGACCTCGCCGGGGCCGCTGAGTTTGGCCAGGAACAGGCCCTCACCGCCGAACAGCGCCGTCTTGATCTTGCCGACGTACTGGATATCGAAGCTCACGCTCGGCGTGTAGGCGACCACGCAGCCGGTGTCGACCAGCAACGTCTGCCCCGGCTGCAGCGTGCGGCGCACGACCGTGCCGCCGGCATGCACGAAGGCCAGACCGTCGCCTTCGAGCTTCTGCATGATGAAGCCCTCACCGCCGAAGAACCCGGTGGAGAGCTTGCGCTGGATGGCGATGCCCAGCGACACGCCGCGGGCCGCGCACAAGAAAGCGTCCTTCTGACAGATCAGCGTGCCGCCCAGCTGGCGCAGGTCCATCGGCAGGATCTTGCCTGGATAGGGCGCGGCAAAGGCCACGCGCTGCTTGCCTTGGCCGTTGTTGGTGTAGACGGTGGTGAACAGCGACTCGCCGGTGATCAGCCGCTTGCCGGCTCCGAGCAACTTGCCGAAGAAGCCGCCGCCCTGGCTGGCCGAGCCATCGCCGAACACCGTGTCCATCGTGATGCCGGCGTCCATGAACATCATGGAGCCCGCCTCGCCGATGGCCGCCTCGCCGGGGTCCAGCTCGACCTCGACGAACTGCATCTCGGCACCCTTGATCTCGTAATCGACTACATCCATCGGCATGACGGTCTCCTGGCAGAAAAAACGCGCCGCATGATAGCGACGCCACCCAAGCCACAAAACGAAGCGGGGCCGCTTGCTGGCGCAGGCGGCCCCGGATCACCCGCAGGGGCAGGCTCAGCCCATGTGCATGCCGCCGTTGCAGGAGAAGTCCGCGCCGGTGGAGAAGCCACTGTCTTCGCTGGCCAGCCAGGCAACGATGGAGGCGATCTCCTCCGGCCTGCCCAGCCGCTTGACGGGGATGGTGGCGATGATCTTCTCCAGGATCTCGGGCTTGATGGCCTTGACCATGTCGGTGCCGATGTAGCCCGGGCTCACCGTGTTGACCGTCACGCCCTTGGCGGCCAGTTCCTGGGCCAGCGCCATCGTGAAGCCGTGCATGCCGGCCTTGGCGGCGGAGTAATTGGTCTGGCCAGCCTGGCCCTTCTCGCCGTTGACGGAGGAGATCTGGATGATGCGGCCCCAGCCCTTCTCCACCATGCCCGGCACGACCTGCTTGGTCACGTTGAACATGGAGTTCAGGTTGGTGTCGATGA
>JBKBOJ010000042.1:0-29593 GCA_046294815.1 Roseateles sp.
GCCGGTGTAGCGGCCGATCAGGTGCAGCTGCGCGACCGGCACGTACAGCGTGGCCTTGTCGGCGTATTCGAGGTGCAGGAACTCGCTCTTCTGACCGTCGCCCACGTCGATGTTGACCAGGCCCTGGTAGCGCCCTATGCCGTGGTTGATGTGCACGACCGGGTCGCCCACCTTCAGCTCGGAGAGGTCCTTGATCAGCGCATTGACGTCGCTGGCCTGCTCCTGTTTGCGGCGCCGGCGCGTGGTCGGCGTCGTCGCGAACAGCTCGGTTTCGGTGATGAGCTGCACGGGCCGTTGCTCATCGACCCAGAAGAAACCGGCGGCCAGCGGAGCGGCCGTGATGGCGTACTTCTCGTCGCTGGCCAAGAACTCGGCCAGGTCCTTGACCGAGGGCGGGTCGATCTTGTGGTCGCGCAGCTGCTCCAGCAGGCTCTCGCGCCGGCCCTCGCTCTCGGCCAGCAGCAGCACGCGGTGCGGCGTGCTCTGCAGGTGCGCTTCCAGCCGCGCCAGCGGCTCCTGTGCGCCGCGCGCGACGCTGACATCGGGCAGCGGCCGGGCGAAGTCCACCGGCTCGCTGCCGCGCACCGACAGCACCGCATGCGGCTTGGTCAGGCCGAAGAAGTCCTCGGCGGTCAGGAAGATGTCTTGCGGCGGCAGGATGGGCCGCTCGGGGTCGTGCTGCAGGAAGCGGTGACGTTCCTTGGCGTCGGTCCAGAAGCGCTGGATGGCCTCGTCCACCTCACCGTGCAGCGCCAGCCCGGCCTGCGCGCCCAGGTAGTCGAACACCGAGGCCGTCTGCTCGAAGAAGATCGGCAGGTAGTACTCGATGCCGCCCGACGCGATGCCCTCGCCGATGTCGCGGTAGATGCGCGACTTGGTCGGGTCGCCGTCCATCTTCTCGCGCCAGCGGTTGCGGAAGGCCTTGCGCGCGGCCTCATCCATCGGGAACTCGCGGCCGGGCAGCAAGCGCACCTCGGGCACCGGGTAGAGGCTGCGCTGGCTGTCGGGGTCGAACACGCGGATGGAGTCCACCTCGTCGCCGAACAGGTCCACGCGGTAGGGCACCGGCGAGCCCATGGGGAACAGGTCGATCAGCCCTCCGCGCACCGCGTACTCGCCGGGCTGCACGACCTGGCTCACATTCGTGTAGCCGGCGAGCAGCAGTTGCTGGCGCAGCGAGGCCTCGTCCAGCCTGGCTTTCAGCTTGAAGTTGAAGGTCGTGCCGGCCAGGAAGCTGGGCGGCGCCAGTCGCACGAGGGCGGTGGACGCCGGCATCAGCACCACATCGATGCTCTTGGACTTCTTGGCCTGCAGCAGCTCCCACAGTGTGGCCAGCCGCTCGGAGATCAGGTCCTGGTGGGGGCTGAAGCTGTCGTAGGGCAGGGTCTCCCAGTCCGGGAACACGGCCACCTTCAGCTCGGGCGCGAAGAACTTCAGCTCGTCCTCCAGCCGCTGCGTGTCTCCCGGCTCGGCGCTGAACACGGCGGCCAGCCGGCCGGCGTCGCGCTGCTGCTGCACGAAGCGCGCGATCAGCAGCGCGTCGGCCGAGCCCAGCGGGCGGGGGTGGGTGAACTTCTTGCCCGGTTGGATCACCGGCAGCGAGGGCAGCGTCATGGGGGCCTACAAACGACAACAGCCCCAGAGCGGGGCGCGGCGGGATTTTAGGTAGCCCTGTCTTTTGGCCGGATCTCAGGGGTATGGCTAGCATCGCGGCTCCTCTTGCCGGAGATGTCATGCGCCGTCGTCACGCCCTGAGCCTGTTGGCCACCAGCCTCGCCCTCAGTCTGCCCAGCCTGGCCGCTTCAACCGAAAGCCAACGTTTTCACCAGTGGCTCGACGCCCAGTGGGAGCTGACGCTGCAGCGCCAGCCCATCCTCGCGACCTCGCTGGGCGACCCGCGCTACAACGACCGTCTGGTGGACACCACCACCGCCGCCTACCGCGCCCAGGCGCGGCGTGAGCTGCAGGCACAACTGAAGGCGCTGGCGGGCTTCGACAAGGCCAAGCTGGATCCCAAGGACCGCGTCTCTTACAGCATGCTCAAGCTGGACCTGGAACAAGAGCTGGCCGGCCAGCGCTTCCCCGAGTGGATGCAGCCCATCAGCCAGATCGGCGGCTTGCCCAGCTTGCTGGCCCAGATGGGCACCGGCCAGTCCATCCAGCCGTTGCGGACCACCAAGGACTACGACGACTGGCTCAAGCGTCTGGCGCTGGCCGTGCCGGTGCTGGACGGCACCATCGCCAACATGCGCCAGGGTCTGAAGGCCGGCGTCACCCAGCCGCGCGCGGTGATGGAGAAGGTGCTGCCGCAGTTGAGCTCGCTGGCGGTGACGGATCCCGAGCAAAGCCTGTTCTGGGGCCCGATCAGGAACTTCCCCGACGCCGTGCCTGCCACCGACCGCGATCGCATCACGGCGGCCATGCGCGAGCTGCTATCCACGAAGGTGCTGCCCGCCTACGCGCGCCTGCTGGCCTTCGTGCGCGATGACTACCTGCCCAAGGCGCGCACCAGCACGGCCTGGTCGGCGCTGCCCGATGGCAAGGCCTGGTACGCCCACCGCGTGCGCCAGTCCACCACGCTGGCGCTGTCGCCCGACGAGATCCACGCCATCGGGCTGAAGGAGGTCGCGCGCATTCTTGG
This sequence comes from Roseateles sp., assembly GCA_046294815.1. Taxonomy (GTDB): domain Bacteria; phylum Pseudomonadota; class Gammaproteobacteria; order Burkholderiales; family Burkholderiaceae_C; genus Pelomonas. Next base: position 2,642 of record JBKBOJ010000042.1, read on the forward strand.
CGAGATGGAGGACGTGCGCCGTCAGGTGGGCTTTCAGGGCGACCTGAAAGCCTTCTTCAGGCACCTGAACGAAGACCCGCGCTACTACTTCACCAAGCCCGAGGACTTGCTCAACGGCTACCGCGAGTTGCAGAAGAAGATCAACGCGCTGACGCCCAAGCTCTTCGACATCCAGCCGCAGGCCGACTACGAGGTGCGCGAGGTGGAGGCCTTCCGTGCCCAGAGCGCGGCCGGCGCGTCCTACCAGGAGCCCGCCGCCGACGGCTCGCGCCCGGGCGTGTTCTACGTCAACACCTTCAACCTGAAGGCCCAGCCCATCTTCGGCATGGAGACGCTGTCGCTGCACGAGGCCTCGCCAGGTCACCACTTCCAGATCGCCATCGCCCAGGAGGACAAGGACCTGCCCAAGTTCCGCCGCTTCGGCAGCCACTACACCGCCTACGTGGAAGGCTGGGCGCTCTACGCCGAGAGCTTGGGCAAAGAGCTGGGCCTGTTCACCGACCCCTATCAGTGGTATGGACGCCTCGCGGACGAGCAGCTGCGCGCGATGCGGCTGGTGGTGGACACAGGCCTGCATCACAAGGGCTGGACCCGCGAGCAGGCCATCCAGTACATGCTGGACAACTCCTCCATGGCCGAGAGCGACGTGGTCGCCGAGGTCGAGCGCTACATCGTCTGGCCCGGACAGGCGCTGGGCTACAAGATCGGCCAGCTGGAGATCACCAAGCTGCGCGCCGAGGCCGAGCAGGCACTGGGTGACAAGTTCGACATCAAGGGCTTCCACCGTGTCGTGCTGACCGCCGGCCAGGTGCCGCTGCCGGTGCTGCGCGAACTGGTGATGGCGTGGGTGAAGCAGCGGCGCAGCGCGGACTGACGGCGCTCGGGCGGCATGCCGCAGCCAGCGTAGGTTGGGTGAACCAGCGTCGTTGTCGGCCTGTCCTGCGGTCAGGCGTGAATCCTGACCACGCGCACTGGCCGGCCCTTGGCCTCGCGGGCGCGCAGCTGGCCGCAGCCGCCTTCCACGTCCTGTCCAGCGGAGTCGCGCAGCTTGGTCAGCACACCGCGCGAGCTCAGCTCGGCCGCGATGGCGCGGGCGCGGTCCCACGCGGGGCGGCGGAAGGGCAGGCCCTCGGCGGTGTTGAACGGAATCATGTTGAGCAGCCCATAGCGGCCCTTGAGCAGGCGCACGATGCCGTCCAATTCCTCGGGGCCGTCGTTGACGCCCTCCAGCAGCGTCCATTGGTACTGGATGGGATAGCCGCTGGCGCGGGCATAGGCGTCGGCGGCGTCCACGAGACGCTCGGGCGCGATGCGCGGCGCGCGCGGCAGCAGCTCGGCGCGCTTGGCGGCGTCGGTCGTGTGCAGCGACAGCGCCAGCGCCGGCTTCACGTCGGCCGCGCGCAAGGCCTCGAAGGCGCGCTCATCGCCCACTGTCGAGAACACCAGCTGCTTGTGCGCGAAGCCGCCCTCGCGGCCCAGCAGCGCGATCGCGTCCAGCACATTGGCCAGGTTGTGCGAGGGCTCGCCCATGCCCATGAAGACGACCTTTTTCAACTTCGGGTTCTTGCGCCGCGCCAGCACCACCTGGGCGACGATCTCGGCGCTGCCGACCTGGCGGATCAGGCCATCCACGCCGGTCATGCAAAAAGCGCAGCCCACCGCGCAGCCCACCTGGCTGGAGACGCAGACGCCGTCGCGCGGCAGCAGCACGGTCTCCACGGTCTGGCCGTCCTGCAGGCCCAGCAGCAGCCGGGCCGACAGGCCGTCGCTGCCGGCATGCTCGCTCCTCACGCTCAGCAGCCCGTCCAGCGCGGCGAACAGGTCCGGCAGTGCCTGCAGGACCGCCTTGGGCAGCCAGCCCTGCAGCGGCTGCTTGCCGGCATGCAGCGGCACGCATTGCACCCAGTGGCGCAGCACGCGGCTCTCGTGAGCGGGGTTGGCGCCCAGCGTGCGCAGGCGTTGGCGGAGGTCGGAGATCAGCATGGGAGGGCTGATTGTCCCCGAGGCGTCGGCCGCATCGGGCCCGCGCGGCCTATGCTGGCGCACGCCCAAGGAGAACGCCCATGCTGCCGAGCTGCACCCCCGAAGAATGGCAAGTCCGCTGCGACCTCGCCGCGCTGTACCGCCTGGCCGCACTGCACGGCTGGGACGACCTGATCTTCACCCACATCTCGGCGCGCGTGCCCGGCCCCGATCACCACTTCCTGATCAATCCCTACGGCATGATGTTCGACGAGATCACGGCCAGCAGCCTCGTGAAGGTGGATCAGGCCGGTGAGAAGGTCGAGGCCAGCGAGTTCGACGTGAACCCGGCCGGCTTCATCATCCACAGCGCCGTGCACGAGGCGCGCGAGGACGCGCTGTTCGTGATGCACCTGCACACCGTGGCCGGCGTGGCCGTCAGCGCGCAGCGCGAGGGCCTGCTGCCCATCTCGCAGCACAGCCTGTTCCCACTGGCGTCGCTGAGCTATCACGACTATGAGGGCGTGGCGCTGAACCCCGACGAGAAGGTCCGCCTGGTGGCCGACCTCGGCACCACCTCGCTGATGATGCTGCGCAACCACGGCCTGCTGACGCTGGGCCGCAGCGCGGCCGACACCTTCTTGAAGATGTTCATGCTGCAGCGCGCCTGCGAGATCCAGGTCGCGGCGCAGGCCGGCGGGGCTGAGCTGATCCGCATCCCGCCCGCCATCCTGGCCGGCATCCGCGCCCAGAGCGACAAGGTCATGCGCGGCTCCGGTGCATCGCTGGCCTGGCCGGGCCTGCTGCGGCGCCTGGCGCGCCAGAACCCGGGCCATGACCGCTGAGAATGCGGGCGATGACTTCGCCCCGCTTCTTCGCCCTCGTTCCCGCCGCCGGCATCGGTGAGCGCGCCGGCGCCGCCGGCCCCAAGCAATACGTCGCAATCGCCGGCCGGCCCATGCTGGCCCACACGCTGGCGGCGCTGGCCGCGGTGCCGCGCCTCGCGCAGACTTTGGTGGTGCTGGCGCCGGCGGATGAGCGCTTCGAGGCCGCGCTGCCCGGCTGCGCCGCCTGGGTCGCCCGCGTCGGCGGTGCCAGCCGCGCCGAGAGCGTGCTGGGTGGCCTGGCCGAGCTGCGCCGCCGCGGCGCGCTGGACGACGACTGGGTGCTGGTGCACGACGCCGCACGCTGCCTGCTGCGTCCCGAGTGGGTGGACGCGCTGATCGACGCCTGCGCCGACGATGCCGTCGGCGGCCTGCTGGCCCAGCCGGTGGCCGACACGCTGAAGGCCGGCGATGCCGATGGCCGCGTGACCGCCACCGTGGACCGCCGCGACAAATGGGCCGCGCAGACGCCGCAGATGTTCCGGCTGGGCCTGGTCGAGCGCGCGCTGCAGGCCATGGGTGCTGCGGCCACCGACGAGGCCAGCGCGGTCGAGGCGCTGGGCCTGGCGCCGCGGCTGGTGCGGGCGTCGATGGCCAACTTCAAGGTGACCTGGCCGGAGGACTTTGCGCTCGCCGAGCGCCTGCTCACTGCACGCGCCGCTCCAGCCCCTGCCCGCTGAGGAGGGCACGCCCACATCGGGCGCGGTGCGGGAACTCCAGCAGCGCCGCGTCGGCGGCGCGGATGCCGTTGCTGTTGTGCTTACCAGGTGGGGCCCAGCAACAGATAGGCCGCCGTCGCGCCGCCGCGCGTGCCACCCAGCGCGAGGAAGAAGGGGCCGAAGCGGGTGTCCACGCTGAGGAAGCCGCTGACGGCCTGCTGCCAGCCGCTGCGTGGCAGGTTGGCAAGCTTTAGCCCGGCGCCCGGGCCCACGGCGCCGGTCTCTAGCGAGAAGCCCAGGCGCACGGCACCGCCCAGGCCCACCGGCATCGCGCCGATGCGCCGCGCCATCACGACGCGGGCCAGCACCATGTTTTCGCCCACCAGCGCGCCGTCCGGCGTGCCGGACAGGCGCAGATAGCCGCCCAGCGAGCGCGCCTGCCCGCGCTCGGCATGGGCCAGCTCAGCGTAGACCTGGCCCGCCCATTCGCCCAGCCGGAAGGCCTGCAGCCCCAGCAGCGACAGATTGATCACGCTGGGCTCGCCGCGCGGCTGCAGCCACTCGATGCGTGCGGTGCTCCACTGCCCGCGGCTGGGGAAGGCCAGCGAGTCCAGCGAGTCGGTGTGCAGCTCCAGGTATTGCTGCTTGTAGAGCTGCGTGCGCCGCTTGCCGCCCGGCACCACGGGCAGCACCACCTCGTCGCTGGCGCGCAGCCGGCCCAGCCCGAAGCGCAGGTCGCCCAGGCCGGCCACGCGGTGGCCCAGCTCCAGTTGCGCGCTGGTGAGGCTGCTGCTCAGGCGCAGCGCGCGCTGGCCCTGGTTGAAGATGTCGTTGCTGCCGGCCTCGTAGCCGAGCTTGGCGCTCGCGAACCAGCGCGAGCCCGGGCCCAGCGGCTGGTGGAACTCGGTGGCCAGGCCGCGCGTGGAGCCGATGCGGGCCACGCTGCGCAGCTCGGCGCCCCAGGGGTTGAGCCAGTTGGCCACGTGCATGCCGACCAGCGAGTAGCTGTTGGCGTCGGCGAAGTTGCTGTAGAGCTCCAGCCCCAGGCGCACGCGACTGGCGGCCCAGTCGGCTTCGGTGAGGCGCAGCTCCACGCTGCGCTGGCCGTCGCGGTCGTCGACGTCGACCTCGATGCGCTCCAGGTCGCCGGTGCCGTCCAGCCGCTCGGCGGCCGCCAGCAGCTCGGCGCGGCCCACGCGGTCGCCGGGCGCCAGGCCCAGCTCGGCGCGCAAGGCCGCGGGGTTGAGGCGGCGCGTGCCGCTGATGGTGAGCGCCGCCAGCGGCAGGGCCTGCATCGCGGCTTCGGGCGTGGCCAGGCGCTGCCGTTGCAGCGCGGCATGGGCCTCGGGGGCAGCCAGCGCGGCCAGGCGCTCGCCGGCCGCCAGCGCAGCGCGCCGGCCGGTGGCCATGGCCTCGTCGGCGCGGCCGAAGTCCATGAAGCCCATGCCGGGCAGGTCAGGGTCGATGACGATGTCCTGTGGGCGCAGCTCCTGCAGCGAGCGCTGCACGTTCTGCTCGGTCAGGATCTGCAGCATCTGGTTGGCCACCATGACGGCGCTGGTGATCTCCCGCTCCTCCAGCAGCGGCGTGCCCACGTTGACGGCGATGATGATGTCGGCGCCCAGCTGGCGCGCGATGTCGATGGGCAGGTTGCGCACCAGGCCGCCGTCCACGCGCGGCCGGCCGTTCACGCGCAGCGGTGCGAACACGCCCGGCACGGCCATGGAGGCGCGCAGCGCCAGGAACAGCGGCGTGTCGGCCTGGTCCAGCATGGCGCCCGACAGCAGGTCGGTGGCGACGGCGCGGAAGGGCAGCGGCAGCTCGCGCAGCGGCAGCTCGGCCCGTGTGCTGGGCAGCAGGGTGGCCAGCGTGGCCTCCAACTGGCCGTTGGCCGCGGCGCCGCTGGGCAGCGTGGCGCCGCGCGTCAGGTCGAATCCGAATTCGATGCGCGAGGGCAGGCGCTCGTCGTCCTCGCGCCGCCGTATGGACAGGCGCTCGCGCGCGGGCCGGTCGGCCAGGATGGCGTTCCAGTTGGCCGCCTTCACGATGGCCTCGATCTCGTCCAAGCTGCGGCCGGAGGCGTAGGCGCCCCCCACCACGGCACCCATGCTGGTGCCCACGATCAGGTCGATGGGCACTTGTTTCTCTTCCAGCACGCGCAGCACGCCGATGTGGGCCAGGCCCCGGGCGCCGCCGCCGGACAGGACGACGCCCACCTTGGGGCGCGGGGCTTGGGCGAGGGTGGCCTGGGCCAGGGCCAGCAGGCAGACGAGGAGGAGGCGTTTCATGGCGGGCCGGACCATAGCAGGCTGGGCCGACAATGGCACCATGAACGCGCTGCCACCTCTTCGCATCGGTGAGGGCTGGGACACCCACCAGCTCGTCACCGGCCGCCCGCTGATCCTCGGCGGCGTCACCATCCCGCACACGCACGGCCTGCTGGGCCACTCCGACGCCGATGCGCTGGCGCATGCCATCACCGATGCGCTGCTGGGCGCCGCCGCCCTGGGCGATATCGGCAAGCTGTTCCCCGACACGGCGGCCGAGTTCAAGGGCGCCGACTCCATGCTGCTGTTGGCCGAGGCCTTGCGCCGCGTGCGCGCGGCGGGCTGGCAGCTCGTGAACCTGGACACGACCATCGTCGCCCAGGCGCCCAAGATGGCGCCGCACATCCCCGCGATGCGCGCGCGCCTGGCCGAGGTGCTCGGCGTGGACGTGCTCCAAGTCAACGTCAAGGCCAAGACGGCCGAGAAGATGGGCCCGGTGGGCGAGGGCCGCGCCATCGAGGCGCGCGCGGTCTGCCTGCTGGCCAGGGGCTGACGCAGCGCAGGCCGAACTCGGCCGGCTCGGCGCCGCGCGACGAGGCGGGCGGCGCGTGACCACTGGCGCGATCAGGCTCGGGCGGCTCGCAGTTTGAGCACGGTCAGCAGCCCGCCGTCGGGCGCGTTGCTGATGGACAGCTGCCCGCCCAGGCGCTGCATCGACTTCTCGACGATGGCCAGGCCCAGGCCGGCACCGCTGGCGGCGGTGCGGGCGGCATCGCCGCGGTAGAAGGGCGTGGTCAGCCGCGCCAGGCGGTCGGCCGGCACACCGGGGCCGTGGTCGCGCACGCGCAACTCCACCCAGGCGCCCTGGCGCGTGGCGCTGACGTCCACCCGCGCCGGCTCGCCAGGCTGATGGCCGTAGCGGCGCGCGTTCTCGAACAGGTTGAGCAGCACGCGACCCAGCTCGGTGTCGTCGACGAAGACCTTCAGCGCCGCGCTGACCTGCACGTGGAAGCGGATCTGGTCGGGGTCGCGAAAGCCCTGCACCTCGCGCTCGACCAGCTCGGCCAGCCGGGTCTCGCGCAGCTGGGTTTCGTTCGGCCGCGCATAGTCCATGAACTTGCTGATGATGGCGTCGAGCTGGTCGATGTCCTGCGCCATGAACTGGCGTGCCTGCTCGTCGCTGACGCTCATCTCCGTCTCCAGCCGCAGGCGGGCCAGCGGCGTGCGCAGGTCGTGCGAGATGCCCGCCAGCATGACGGCGCGGTCCTCCTCCAGCTTGGCCAGCTCGCGCGCCATGCGGTTGAAGCCGCGGTTGACCTCGCGGATCTCGCTGGTCATGGTGTTCTCGTTCAGCCGCGAGTCGTACTCACCTTCGCGGATGCGGCCCGCCGCCTCGGCCAGCTCGCGCAACGGCTGGTTGATGAGCCGGGCGATCAGCGCCGAGCCGACCACGGTGGCCAGCAGCGCGATCAGCACCCACCACCAGTTGCTGGACAGCGTGATGGACAGCGGCGCGGGGCTGGTGCGCAGCCAGAAGGCGTCCTCGCCGACGACGTAGCGCACCCACAGGCCGGGCTGCTCGTTGACGCTGCGCGCCACCACCGTCTCGGGGCCGATGGCCTGGCGCAGCGCGGCGGCCAGCTCCTTGGAGAAGGGGCTGGTGTCGTAGGGCAGCCAGCGGTCGGTCTGCTCGGCCACCCGCACCTGCACCGTGTCGCCGCGCGCCATGGAGGTGATGACGGCGACGCGGTTGATGGGGTCGGTGTGCTCCAGCGCGATGCGGCTGAGCTTGACCAGGCCGGCCAGTTGTTCGGCTGCCTCCAGCGCCCGCGGCTCGGCTTCCAGCGCCTTGAAAGTCTGCTGCCAGGCCAGCACCGCGCCGGTCAGCAGCAGCGCCAGCCAGGCGAAGGTGCGCCAAAACAGGTTGAGCGCGAGATGAGGTCTGGGCATCCGTCGGTCGTGTGGTGTTCGGGCCGGGCGCTGGGCGCGCTCAGCTCGACGGCGTTGAGCAAGCCCAGCTGGGCGAGGGCTCAGGAATTCTCGTCGGGCACGAAGACGTAGCCCACGCCCCAGACCGTCTGGATATAGCGCGGTTGGGCCGGGTCGGCCTCCAGCATCTTGCGCAGGCGCGAGATCTGCACGTCCAGGCTGCGGTCGAAGGGCTCGAACTCGCGGCCGCGGGCGAGCTGGGCCAGCTTGTCGCGCGACAGCGGCTGGCGCGGGTGGCGCACCAGGGTCTTGAGCATCGAGAACTCGCCGGTGGTCAGCGGCACCTGCTCGCCGTTCTTGGTCAGGCGGCGCAGCGCGAGGTCGAACTCGAAGGGGCCGAAGGTGACCGTCATCGGCTCCTTGCTGGGCGCGCCCGGAGCTTCCGGCGGCGGGCGGCGGCGCAGCACCGCGTTGATGCGGGCCAGCAGCTCGCGCGGGTTGAAGGGCTTGGCCAGGTAGTCGTCCGCGCCCACCTCCAGGCCGACGATGCGGTCCACGTCCTCGACCTTGGCGGTCAGCATGATGATGGGCGTCTGATCGTTGGCGGCGCGCAGGCGGCGGCAGATGCTCAGGCCGTCCTCGCCGGGCAGCATCAGATCCAGCACGATGAGGTCCACGGTTTCGCGGGTCAGCTGCTTGTTCAGTGCGCGGCTGTCCTCGGCCAGCAGCACGTCGAAGCCCTCCTGCGTCAGGTAGCGGCGCAGCAAGTCGCGGATGCGGGCGTCGTCGTCGACGACGAGGATGCGGTTCTGGCGGGTTGACGCGGCGCTGTTCATCGCGGCTCCTGAATCTGTCACAGCGCCATTGTGTTCAGGTTTGAAACTCTGGCCTGTAGGACTGCGCGCAGCGGTTACAGCTGGTTGCTATATGCGGGGGTGTGACCCGGGATAACCTGGGCGCTCTCGCCTTGAAAGGAACTCCCATGCGTGCATTGCTCCTGCTGTCCACCCTGGCCATCACCGGCGCCGCCCAGGCGGCGACGGAGGCGCCGCGCGAGCGGCTGAACCTGTCGGCCAGCGCCAGCGCGGAGGTGACCCGCGACCTGCTGGGCATCGCCTTCTCCACGACGCGCGAGGGCGCCGACGCGGCGGCGGTGCAGAACGGGCTTAAGCAGGCCCTGGATGCCGCGCTGGCCGAGGCGCGCATGCTGGCCAAGCCCGGCCAGGTGGATGTGCGGACCGGCGGTTTCTCGCTGTCGCCGCGCTACGACCCCAAGACCGGCCGCATCAACGGCTGGCAGGGCAGCGCCGAGCTGCAGGTCGAGGGGCGCGACACGGCGGCCATCGCGCAGCTGGTGGGTCGCATCTCGACGCTGACCGTGGCGCGCGTGGCCTATAGCCTGTCGCGCGAGGCGCGCGAGAAGGCCGAGGCCGAGATCAGCGCCCAGGCCATCGCCCGCTACCGCGCCAAGGCGGCGGACTATGCCAAGCAGTTCGGTTATGGCGGTTATGTGGTCGGCGAGGTCAGCATCTCTGGCGACGAGAGCGGCCCGCGCCCCATGCTGGCCAAGGCCATGCGCGTGAGCGCCGGCGAGATGGCCGATGCAGCGCTGCCGACCGAGGCCGGCAAGGCCACCGTCACGGTCAACGTGAACGGCTCCGTCCAGCTCACGCGCTGACCCGGGTCAGACGGCAGTCCAGCCGCCGTCCATCGCCCAGGACTGGCCGCGCACGTTGATGGCAGCGTCGCTGCACAGGAACACGGCCAGCGCGCCCAGCTCGTCGGGCGTCGTGAATCGCAGCGAGGGCTGCTTCTCGGCCAGCAGCCGGCGCTTGGCCTCGGCGTCGTCCACGCCCTCGCGCGCAGCCAGCGCGTCGACCTGCTTCTGCACCAGCGGCGTCAGCACCCAGCCGGGGCAGATGGCGTTGACGGTCACCGGCGTGGTGGCCGTCTCCAGTGCCACGCTCTTCGTGAAGCCCACCAGGCCGTGCTTGGCGGCCACATAGGCCGATTTCTGCGCCGAGGCCACCAGGCCATGGGCCGAGGCGATGTTGATGATGCGGCCCCAGCCCCTTGCCAGCATGCCCGGCAGCGCCAGCCGCGTGGTGTGGAAGGCCGAAGTGAGGTTGATCGCGATGATGGCGTCCCACTTCTCGACCGGGAAGTCCTGCACGGATGCCACATGCTGGATGCCGGCGTTGTTGACCAGGATGTCGATGCCGCCGAACTCGGCCTGCGCATAGGCCACCAGTGCGGCGATCTCGTCGGGCTTGCTCATATCGGCGCCGTGGTAGCCCACCTTGACGCCCAGCGCCGCGACCGCGGCCTGTGGGCCGGCGCTGTCGCCAAAGCCGTTGAGCACGATGTTGGCGCCCTGGCGGGCCAGCGCCAGCGCGATGCCCAGCCCGATGCCGCTGGTGGAGCCGGTGACGAGGGCAGTCTTGCCTTTCAACATGAGAGGTCCTTTTGGGTTGCTAGGATGACTTCAAAGGATTGAACCATGACCCAGCCCACCCTGCGCTTCGTCAACTGCTTGGACGCCACCGGCCTGCACCGCATGGCTTATTGGGACTGGGCCGGCCCCAGCGCGGACGCGCCGGTGCTGGTCTGCGTGCACGGACTGTCGCGCCAGGGGCGCGACTTCGACAACCTGGCCCGCGCGATGAGCGCGCGCTACCGCGTGGTCTGCCCTGACATCGTCGGCCGTGGCCGCTCGGATTGGTTGCGCCAGCCGGCGGGCTACCAGATCCCGAGCTATGTGGCCGACATGGTCACGCTGCTGGCGCGGCTGGATGTGGAGCAGGTGGACTGGGTGGGCACGTCCATGGGCGGGCTGATCGGCTTGGGCGTGGCGTCGCTGGCGTGCAGCGAGGGCATGGCCAGCCCCATCCGGCGCCTGGTGCTCAACGATGTCGGCCCATCCATCCGCTTCGAGGCGCTGCAGCGCATCGGCACCTACCTGGGCAAGTCGCCGCGCTTTGCGACGCTGGCCGAGGGCGCGGCCTATCTGCGCAGCATCTCCGAGGGTTTCGGTCCGCATACCGATGCGCAATGGCTGGCGCTGTCGGAGCCGCTGTTCGTTGAGCAGGACGGCGAATGGCGCTTGCGCTACGACCCAGCCATTGCGCTGCCGTTCGCGGCCTTGACGCCCGAGCTGGCCGCCGCGGGCGAGGCACTTCTATGGGCCGCCTATGACGGCCTGCAATGCCCCACGCTGCTGATCCGCGGCGCCGACTCTGACCTGCTCAGCGCCGAGACCGCGCATGCGATGACGCAGCGCGGCCCCCGTGCCCGCCTCGTCGAGCTGCCCGGCGTGGGCCACGCGCCGACGCTGGTGCATGAGGACCAGATCGCCATCGTGAGGGACTTCCTCGGTTCATGAAGACTGGCTTGATGCAGGAGGGCGCGGCCACCGCGCCCATCGTCGCGCTGCTGGATGCAGGCGCGCAGCACTCGCAGGCCGAGGTCGTGCGGGCCCGTGCTTTCGCCGAGCCGCTGCTGGCCGCCGAGGCGCTGGATTCCGGCGAGAACGCGCTGGCGCATGCCGACGGCGTGGCCGCCATCCTGGCCGGCATCGGTGCGGCGCAGGAGTTGCAGGCGGCCGCCTACCTGGTCTATGCGGCCGACTTTCTGAACAAGCCGCAGGAGCTCGTGGCCAAGGCCTTCGGCGACAGCTACGCCAGCCTGGTCGAGCACACGCGGCGCCTGGTGCAGTTGCAGCGCGCTGCGCGCGGTGCCCGGCTGCCAGCGGACAAGAAATCGGACCAGCGTGCCGAGCAGATCGAGCGTGTGCGCAAGATGCTGCTGGCCTTCTCGCGCGACCTGCGCGTGGTGCTGCTGCGACTGGCCTCGCGGCTGCAGACGCTGCGCTGGTATGCGGCGGCCAAGCAGCCTTGCCCGCCGGAGCTGGCGGCCGAGTCGCTGGCCGTGTTCGCGCCGCTGGCCAATCGGCTGGGCATCTGGCAGATCAAGTGGGAGCTGGAGGACCTGTCCTTCCGGTTCCGCGAGCCTGACACTTACAAGGCGCTGGCTCGCGCGCTGCACGAGACACGCGTCGAGCGCGAACAGCGCGTGGAGGCCGCACGCCTGGCGCTGCAGGCCGACCTGTATGCGCAAGGCATCGCTGCCGAGGTGCAGGGCCGGCCCAAGCATCTCTACAGCATCCACAAGAAGATGCAGGGCAAGCACCTGGAGCTGGACCGGGTGTTCGACCTGCGCGCGTTGCGCGTCATCGTTGCCAGCGTGGCCGACTGCTACGCGGTGCTGGCGCGGCTGCACGAGGTCTACACGCCGGTGCCGGGCGAGTTCGACGACTACATCGCCAAGCCCAAGCCCAACGGCTACCAGTCGCTGCACACCGTTGTGCTGGGTGCTGACGGCCGGGCCATGGAGGTGCAGATCCGCACGCGAGAAATGCATGACCATGCCGAGCATGGCGTCGCCGCGCACTGGGCCTACAAGGAGGCCGGCGCGCGCGGCTATGCGGGCGTCAGCGCGGCCGGCGACTTCGAGGCGCAGGTGGCCCAGGCCCGCAAGGCCGTGTTGAACCAGCTGCTGGCCTGGGAGCGCGACACGGTGCAGGCCGAGGGTGCAGCGCCGGGCTTCGACGACCGCATCTACGTCTTCACGCCGCAGGCCACCATCGTCGAGTTGGCGGCCGGCGCGACGCCGGTGGACTTCGCCTACGCAGTGCACACCGACCTGGGCCACCGCTGCCGCGGCGCGCGCATCGACGGTCAGATGCTGCCGCTGAACACGCGGCTGCAAAGCGGCCAGACGGTGGAGATCATCGCGGCCAAGGAAGGCGGGCCGTCGCTGGATTGGCTCAACCCCGAGCTGGGCTATCTGCAAAGCCAGCGCTCGCGCGCCAAGGTGCGCGCCTGGTTCAATGCGCTGCAGCAGGCGCAGACCATCGCCAAGGGCCGCGAACTGGTCGAGAAGCTGCTCCAGCGCGAGGGCAAGACGGCGCTGAAGCTGGATGAGCTCGCCGCCAAGCTCGGCTTCAAGGGGGCGGATGCGCTGTTCGAGGTCGTCGGCAAGGACGAGTATTCGCTGCGCAACATCGAGTTGCTGCTGCGGCCGCCCGAGCCGGTGGCCGACGAAGACGAACTGCTGGCGCAGCGGCACACCCGCAGCGCCAGCAGCGGCGCGCGCGGTGGCGTGTTGGTGGTGGGCATCGATTCGCTGCTGACCACGCTGTCGCGCTGCTGCCGCCCGGCGCCGCCGGACGCGATCTCGGGTTTCGTCACGCGCGGCAAGGGCGTGGCCGTCCACCGCAGCGACTGCAGCAACCTCGCCGAGATGCGGCGCCGCGCGCCCGAGCGCGTGATCGCCGTGGCCTGGGGCGGCGGCGAGGCGCCCGGCAAAGGCGCGCCGGTCTACCCGGTCGACGTGCTGGTCGAGGCCGGCGATCGGCAAGGTCTGCTGCGCGACGTGCTGGATGTGTTCGCCAAGGAAAAGATGAACGTCGTGGCGGTGAACACGCAGTCGCTGCAGGGCGGCACGGCCAGGCCGCGCACTGGCGGCGGCGACACGGCCTGGATGAGCTTCACGCTGGAGCTGTCCGACGCGACCCGCCTGACCCGGGTGCTGCGCGAGCTCTGCGCCATCCCCGGCGTGCGTTCGGCTCGACGCAAGTGAATCTGGACAGGTCGAGAAAAACCATGCTATAGTGCGCAGCTCTTCAGGCGCGTAGCTCAGTTGGTTAGAGCACCACCTTGACATGGTGGGGGTCGTTGGTTCGAATCCAATCGCGCCTACCAGATTTGGTAGGAATCAAGAGCCCGACACGGATGAATTCGTGTCGGGCTTTTTGTTTTGGTCGTCGCTTGGGTTTGACTGGTGTTTACGTCGCCCGGCTCGCTAGCTCTGCCGGCGCCAGGAAGTTGTGCGCCACGTCGATGCGCCGGCGAGCCGCTCAGCGGCACGGCACGGCGCCCAGCAGGCTTTTGCCGACAACGCTGCTGGTGTCCCGCACCATGATGTGCGGCGGGGTCGTGTCCTCATCGGCTGATCTTCCACAACTGGCCATGGGCGGGTGCTGCGGGCCATTGGTCGGCACGGGTCGGCAGCGCCTGGCTGCTGCACAACCAGCGGCGCGCCAGCATCCAGCCGCCATGGCCGACGACGAGCACCGTGTCAGACGGGGCAGACCATGCGGCCACGCGCTCGAAGAAGCGTTGCAGGCTCTCACCCTGGCCGGGGGCGTGGTGCAGGAAATCGGCGCACCAGGCATCGACTTCGGCGTGTGCGATGTCTGTCCAGGCGCAGCCGTCCCAGGTGCCGAAATCCATCTCGGCCAGCAGCGGCTCGACGGTGTGCTGCCAGCCCCAGCGGCGCAGCCAGGCGCCCACCGCGGCGCTGCGTTGCAGCGCTGAGGTGAACACCTGCCGCGGCAGACCGTGTCGTCGGGCTGCCTGGCGGATGCGGTGGGCCAGGCGCTTGGCGCGTCGTGGGTCGACCGGCAGATCCGTGCGACCGATGCAGCGGCCGCGTGCGCCCTGAGCGGGCGGGTGGCGCCACACCCAAATCGTCATGGCCTCATGCCCGTTCCGAGCATTGCCGCCCACGCCAGCAGCCCCGCCAGTTCGGCGATCTGCTGCGTGGCACCCAGGGTGTCGCCAGTGAAGCCGCCCAGGCGCCGACGCAGCCAGCGGGCGCAAAGGACCGTGGCAATGACTGCCGCCACCAATGCCGCGGCCAGTGGCCGTGCCAACGCCGGGGCCCAAGCCAGCAGAGCGCCCGCCAGCAGCAGCAGCCAAGCGGAGGCTGCGGCCACGCTGCGGCCATCGGTCTGCATCGCCAGCGGCTTGGCCTTGGCATGGGCGGCGTCGCCCGCATAGGGCAGGCGCCACACCAGCACCACGGGCGCTGCGCGTGATGCCGCGTGGTTCCACACCAAAGCCGCCAGCGCGAGCATCGCGCACGGCCCGGCGACGCATTCCCTGGCCGATGTGGCCAGGGCTGCCACCACCGCCACCTTGAGCACCAGCGCCAGCACCAGGCCTGCGGCACCGTAGCTGCCGATGCGCGAGTCCTTCATGATCTCCAGCGCGCGTTCCCGGCTGACGGCGCCGCCCAGGCCGTCGCAGGTGTCGGCCAAACCGTCCTCGTGGAAGGCGCCAGTCAGCCACACCGTGGCCACCACGCTCAACGCGGCAGCCACCAGCGGTGGCCACAGCCACAGTGCCGCCCACAGCACCGCAGCGGCGACGCAGCCTATGCCTGCGCCCACCAACGGAAAGTGCCGCAGGCAGGCCTGCAACCACGCAGGCTCGAACCCCACCCAGCGCGGTGCCGGCACGCGGGTGAGGAATTGCAGCGCGATGAACGCCAGGCGCAGCTCGTGCAGCATTGTTTGCAAGGCCGCGTGCCGCTCAGGTGCGCTGGCTGACGCCGGCCGCATCGAAGCTGGCCATCTCCGCCAGGATGCGGCAGGCCGATTGCAGCAGCGGCCAGGCCAGCGCCGCGCCTGAGCCTTCACCCAGGCGCAGGCCCAGGCGCAGCAGCGGCTCGGCGTCCAAATGTCGCAGCAACAGCGCATGCCCGGCTTCGTCGCTGCAATGGGCGAAGACACAGCGCTGCAGCACGTGCGGTTGGAGTTTGGCGGCCACCAGGACGGCGCTGGTGGCAATGAAGCCGTCGACGACGATCACGCGGCGCTGCGCGGCCGCCTCGAGCACCGCGCCGCACATCATGGCGATCTCGAAACCGCCCATGGCCGCGAGGGCGGCCAACGGGTGGACGGCATCGGCATGCCGCGCGAGCACCGCCTGCAGCACGCTGCGCTTGTGTGCCAGCCCCGCGTCGTCCAGGCCCGTGCCGCGCCCGGTGCAGGCCGCCAGCGGCTCGCCGGTCAGGCGGGCCGTCAGCAGCGCAGCCGCCGAGGTGTTGCCTATGCCCATTTCGCCCAGCAGGACCACATTGCCCGGCAGGTCCTGCACCACGGCGCGACCGGCCGCAAGGGCCGCGCTGCATTGGCTGGCGCTCATGGCCGGGCCGGCCAGCGCGTCGGCCGTGCCCGGCGCGATCTTGCGCAGCAGCAGCCCACTGCGTGGTGCGAAATCGTGCCGCACGCCGGCATCCACCACCGTCAGCGCCAGGCCGTGCTGGCGTGCCAACACGCTGATGGCAGCGCCACCGGCGAGGAAGTTTTCCACCATCTGCCAAGTCACGTCCGATGGGTAGGCCGACACACCGTGCGCTGCCAGGCCATGGTCGGCCGCAAAAACCAGCATCTGCGGCTCGCGCAGTTGTGGCGTTTCGGTGCCGAGGATGCAGCCGAGCTGCACTGCCAGGCGCTCGATCTGCCCCAGCGCGCCCAGAGGCTTGGTCTTGCCATCGATGCGGGCTTGCAGGGCGCGGTGCAGGGCGGGGTTGTCGATGCTGGGTACGCTGACGTCGGGTGGGGTCATGGTGTGCTCTCTTCTGAATCAGGGGTGTGATCGGGCAGTCGCAATGCGTCGGCCATGGCCTGCAGCAGCGCCGCAGTCGCCTCGGGGGGCTGCGCTGACACGCGCATCTGCCCGGGCAGGCCGAACGACGCCGTGCAGCGCACAGCCAGGCCACGTTCGCGCAACCAGTCTGCGCTCGCCGCGGCCGGACGGCGCGCGCAAAGAAACGGGGTCACGCTGGGCTGGGGGGCCAGCCCCAGCGCCTGCAGGCCGGAGCGGAGTTCATGGGTCCAGCCACGCAGAACGCTCAGGGACTGGGCCAGCCATTGCTGAGTTTCGGGCTCGGTCCACGCGGTCAGCAGGGCAACGGCGTGCGCACCCAGTGGCCAAGAGGGTTCGGCGGCGCGCAGTGCCGCAACCAGTTGCTGATGCGGCGCCGTGGTGTCGGCCGGTGCCAGCACATAGGCGCCGCGCACACCGGTCAGGCCCAGCGCCTTGTTGGGGCTGTGCACCTCGAATGCCCGGTCCTTCGCGTCGCGCGACCAGGCGGGTGTGCCCTGCAAGCGCAACGGGGCATAGGCGCTATCGAGTACCGTGGTCGTCCGGTCCAGATCGTCAGGCGGTGGCGCTGCTTGGCCAAGCGGGCTGCCCGGGTCGGTGCACCAGCGCAGCGTGACCGCATGTGTCGCTGGGCGCCCGCAGGCAGCGGGTTCGCGCTCGACGACCGTATGGCGGCCGCAGGCGTGGGCCGCCACGGCGTAGTCGCCGTAGGCGTGCAGTGGCAGTGCCACCGCGCCCGGTGCCAGCCGCCCGCTGACTGCCGTCATGCGCTGGATGAACTCGCTGGCGCTCGCGGCCAGCAGCACGCGCTGCGGCGCCACGCCGTGCCAGGCCGCCAGGCGTTCGCGCAGGGCGTGGTAGTCCGGGTCGGGGTAGCGGCTCGGGTCGGCTTGCCGCACGGCTTGCAATGCACTTGGGCAAGGCCCGGCGGCGTTGGCGTTGGTGGAGAAGTCCCAGCGCGCGGCACCGTGCGCGCCCGGCCCGCCGTGAGCGCGGGCGCCGAACATGGCGGCAGCCGGCGCTGTCACGTTGCGGCTCCTGCCAAAGCGCCTTGCGAGATCACGGCAGCCAGAGCGAGTGCCGCCGCAGCCCAGGCGGACTGCGTCGCGCGCCGCAGCGCGGCAGCGTGGTGCACGCGTTGCGGCGAGGGTGCCGCTGCGTTCAGGCTGTACACGCCGGGTTTGCGCAGGCGCACACCCAGCTGCAGCGCCATCGCCGCCATCGGCCAGCCACCGTTGGGCGACGGTGTGCGGCCCGCCTCGTCATGAAGTTGGCGCAGGCGGGCAAGTCCCCCCAGCACCCAGCCCGGCGCGAGCAGCAGCGCCGTCAGCCGCGCGGGCAGCCACGACAGCACGTCGTCGGCGCGCGCCGCCCACTTGCCGGCCCATTCCCAGCGGCCGCGGTAGCCCCACATGGCATCGGCCGTGTTGGCGAAGCGGTACACCACCGCACCGGGCAGACCTGCCACCGCATACCAGAACAGCGGCGCGACCACGGAGTCGTTGAGGTTCTCGGCCAGGGTTTCGATGGCGGTCTCGCGCACGGCGTCGGCGTCCAGCGCGCTCGTGTCGCGGCTGGCCAGCCGGGCCACGCGTGCGCGCCCGGCCGTCAGGCCCTGCTCAAGCGCCCGGTCGACCGCCGCCACCTCGTCACGCAACATGCGCCACGCGAAGCAGGGCTTGAGCAGCAGCGCCGCTGCGGCGATGGCCCCCCACTGCCACAGGCCGACCACAGCCGACAGCGCAGACTCGACAGCCGCGGCAGCCAGGCCCAGCGCCATGGCGATCAGCATCCATGCCAGCGCACCGCCTGCCAATGCGGCCCAGGGCGGCCAGCGCAACAGCCGCTTGCCAATCACCCCCAACACGCGGCCCAGCCACGCCACCGGGTGCCAGGCGTTCGGCGGCTCGCCGAGGACGGCATCCATGGTCCAGGCCAAGGTCACGACCAGGCCTGCGGCTGCAGCGCTGCCGATGGGCGCGGCGGCTGTGGTCGATGCCAGCGTGGCGGTGTCCATGCGCAGGATCAGGCGAGCACGTTCGCAGCATCGCCAGGCGCTGGGGCGGCATCCGGCGCGTGGCCGGCCAGCAGCGGCGGCAGCCGCAGCAGGATGCCGCCGCGCAGCCGCTCGGGACGCTGGGCGCGGGGCAGGTTGCCGTCCGCGCTGGCGGCGTGCAGGGCAGCGCACGCGAGCACCTGCGCGGCGGTCTCGGCATCGGGCTGCAGGTCGCCGAAGCAGTAGCTGTGTTTTCCAAGCGCCTGGTAGGCCACCGTGCAGGCCCGGCTGCAACTGTTCAGGCAGGCATAGCCGCGCAGGCGCACGCCAGGCGGCGGTGGGGCGATGCTGGCCGCGGCTTGCACCGCTTCCCAGAGCTGCTGGCCGGCGGCGGGCGCGTCGCGGCTGGCGCCGGCTGGGCGGCAGGTGGTGCAGACCAGCACTTCAGACACCACGGCGGGCATGTCGGGTTGGTTCAAGGCGTCAGTCCTCTATGCCGCGTTGCGCCGGCACGCCGGCCTTGAAGTGGTGCTTCACCAGGCGCATCTCCGTCACCGTGTCGGCCAGTTCCAGCAGTTCATCGGGCGCGTTGCGGCCGGTCAGCACCACGTGCACATGCGCCGGCCGCTCGCGCAGGCAGGTCAGCACGGGCTCCAGCGGCAGCCAGCCGTAGCGCAGCGGGTAAGTGATCTCGTCGAGCACGACGAGGAAGTGCTCGCCGCGGCGGATCAGCGCTTGCGCGCGGGCCCAGCCGTCGCGCGCCAGTTGCGCAGAATGCTCCAGGTCCCGGCTCTTCCAGCTAAAGCCATCGCCCAGGCCCTCGATGGGCAGACCCAGTTGCGCGAACACGCGGTGTTCGCCGAAGCGCGCCGACGGCACCTTCATGAACTGGTAGATGTGCACGGCCTTGCCGCGGCCGTGGGCGCGCAACGCCAGGCCGAAGGCCGCCGTGCTCTTGCCCTTGCCGTCGCCGGTGTGGACGATGACCAGGCCACGCCGCTCGCCGGCGGGCTTGGGCGTATTGCGTGCGGTGGGCGGGGCTTCGATCTGCATGGTGTTCAGGGCGTGGGTGCGGCGACGGTGTCGTCGCCGATGTCGTTGTTCTCGTCGATCGCCAGGGACACGTGCGGGCGGTGCTTGCCGGCGCTGACGCGAACCGCATGCTCGAACACCTGCTCCAGCGCACGGTGCAGCGCGGTGCTGCTGGGCGGGCCGTCGGCCACCAGGCGGCCCGCCTGCAGCACCAGCACGCGGTCGGCATGCAGTGCAATCGGCAGGTCATGCAACACGGTGACGACCGCGCGCGGCGTGCCGTCGCGCAAGGGGCTGCGCGCCAGCCGCGCGAACAGGCGTGCCAGGGCCACCTGGTGCGGTGCGTCCAGGTGGGTGGTGGGTTCGTCCAGCAGCAGCAGCGGTGCCTCGGTGGCCAGCACGCGCGCCAGCAGCACCCGCTGGCGTTCACCGCCAGAGAGCGCATGCAGACGGCGCCCCGCCCAGGCGGTGCAGCCGGTTTGTTCCATGGCATGCGCGACGGCACGGGCATCGTCGGCGTCCCAGGCGCCCAGCAGGCCGCGTTGCGCGATGCGGCCCAGCTGCACGGTTTCGTGAACGGTCAGCTCACCGCTGGTCTGGCCGCCCTGGGCCAACCAGGCCAGCCGGCGGGCGCGCTGGGCAGGAGCCAGTGCTGCCAGTGCATGGCCTTGCAACTGCACCTGGCCCTGGGCCAGCGGCTGCAGCCCGGCCAATGCGCGCAGCAGGGTGGACTTGCCGGCGCCGTTGGGGCCGACGATGGCCGTCCAGCCGGCATCGAGGTCCAGGTCGATGCCGTGCAGCACGGCCCGGCCGCCCAGCGCGACCTGCACGCCGCGGGCGGTGAGCAGCGCAGTCCTTGGGGCTGTTGCGTGCTGTGCACTCATGACAGCCCTCTGCGCCGCAACAGCACGAACAGGTACACGCCGCCCAGCACCGCCGTGACCACGCCCACCGGCAACTCCTGCGGGGCGATGACGGCACGCGACACCACGTCGGCGGCCAGCAGCAGCGCCGCGCCCATGACCGCGCTGGCACCCAGCAGCCAGGCGTGTGCACCCGGTGCGTGGCGGCGCACCAGGTGCGGCGCCACCAGGCCGACAAAGGCCACCAGCCCGGCGTGCGCCACGGCCAGCGCGGTGGCCGAAGCCAGCAGCACCACCAGCGCCAGGCGCATGCGCGGCAAGGCCAGCCCCAGGCTGGCCGCGCTGTCTTCACCGAGGGTCAAGGCGTCCAGCGCGCGGGCGCAGCGCAACGCCAAGGCGGTGAGCACGGCCGTGCCACCGGCCAGCAGCGCCACGGCCTGCCAACCCAGGAAGCTGGTGCTGCCCAGCATGAAGGCCTGCTTGCCGCGCAGCGCGTCGGGCGAAGCGACGGTGATCAGATCGCTCACGGCGCCCAGCAGCACGGCCACCACCACGCCGGCCAGCAGCAGCCGCAGCGTGTGCACGGCGCCCTGGGCCAGCGTGAGCGTGAGGGCCACGCCGGTCAGCGCGCCTGCAAAGGCCGCCACGACCAGCCCCACGCGGTCCAGCCAGGCCACCGTGGCCAGGCTGATGGCGCTGCCTGCCAGCGCCGCGCCGGCCAGCACCAGCACCACGGCCAGGCCGGCACCGGCAGCGGCGCCCAATAGGTAGGGGTCGGCCAGCGGGTTGCGGAACAGACCCTGCGCCAGTGCGCCACCCAGGCCCAGCAAGGCGCCCACGAAAGCCGCGCCCAGCGTGCGCGGCGCGCGGATCTGGCCGAGGATGAGGCCGGCCTGGTCGCCCTGCAGGTCGGCCCACAGCGCCGGCAGTGAAAGGCCGTGGGTGCCGGTGGCCAGGCCCGCCAGCGCGAACACCAGGATCAGCACGGCCAGGGCTGCGCCCAAGCGGCGGCGCGCCTGGGCGTCAGCGTCCGGCGCGTGCTGGTGCGTCATCTCAGAGGCTGTGGCGGCGCCATGCGGTGCCGGGGCCTGTGGTGCGTTGTTCACCGGTTCGGCTGCGGCAGTCTTCATTTCTTGTCCAGCGACACCAGGCAATCCGCCATGGCGGCGGCCGCCTCGCCCAAGCGCGGGCCGGGCCGAATGAGCATCTCGTAGCGCGGCGTGTCAAAGCCGCACAGCCGCCGCTGCGCCACGGCCGGCAGCGTGCTCCAGCCGGGCCGCGCCATCAGCGCCGCCTGCTCGCGTGCCACGCCCATCACCACGTCGGGCCTGGCGCGCAGCACGAACTCGGGGTTGAGCTTGGGGAAGGGGCCCAGGTCGGGCGGCACGATGTTGTCCATGCCCAGCGCGGCCAGTGTCTCGCCGATGAAGGAACTGCGGCCAGCCGCATAGGGGCCGCCACCGATCTCGAAGTACACACGCTGCCCGCGCAGGGCCGTGGGCACGCGTTGCGCTGCGGCGGCAATCTCGCGTTGCAGCCGCGCCCAGACACGCTCGCCTTCCTCGGGCGTGCCCAGCAGTTGCGCCAGCAGTGACAGCGTGCGTCGCACGTCGGCATGGGTTTCAGACTTCAGCCGCAGCACCTTGAAACCCAGCGCCTCCAGCCGGTCAATGGCGCGCGCCGAGGTCGAGGCCAGCACCACGTCGGGCCGCAGCGTGGCGATGGCCTCGATCAGCGCGTCGTCCAGCCCGCCCAGGCGCGGCAGGGCGGCCAGTGTGGCGGGCCAGTTGGAATAGCGGTCCACGCCAACGATGCGTGGGCCGCCGCCCAGCACTGCCAGTGACTCGGTCAGCGACGGCAGCAAGCTGACGATGCGCTGGGGCGGGGCGTCGAAGCGATGCTCGCGGCCCAGGTCATCGCGCAGCGTGAAGGCTGCTGCAGGGGCGGCGCTGGCTGTGCCCGCGACGGCGCCCATCAGGCATAGGCAAATCAGCGTGACGACAAGCCGCCGCCACAGGTGGCGTAGATTCAACATGGCGCAGGGCCTCCCTTCACGGCCAGCGCGCAGCCGGCCACCATCAGTGTCACGCGGCCGCAGTGCTCGGCCACTTGTTGATGCAGCCGGCCCAACGCATTCACGCAGGCACGGGCTTGGCCTGACAGGGGCATCACGCCGAGCCCGATCTCGTTGGACACCAGCACCACCGGGCCAGGGCAGGCCTGCAGGGCATCCAGCAGCGCTTGCTGCGTCTGCTGCCAGCCAGCGTCGTCGAGCGCGGGGCCGTCGTGCGGCAGCAGGCATTGCGTGAGCCACAGCGTCAGGCAGTCCACCACCAGCAGGTGCTGCGGCGTGCTGTGCGCCAGCAGGGCAGGGGCCAGCGCGCGCGGCACTTCCAGTGTTTCCAGGGCCGGCACGCGCGCGGCGCGGTCGTTTTGGTGGCGGCGGATGCAGGCGGCCATCTCGTCGTCACCGGCCAGCGCCGTGGCGATGAGCGTGGCCCGGTGCGTGGGGGCGGCGGCCAGCCAGGCGGCAGCGCGCGACTCGGCCATGCGCGACTTGCCGCTCTTGGCGCCGCCCAGGATCAGCTCGTGGGGAACTCGTGGTTGCATCAGGGTTCATCCGGCAGAAACAGTTGCGCCGCCAGCGCCGGCGCCGACGCAAACCAGGGGTGGAACCAGCTCGCCCGCAGCGCGCCCAGCCGGTACACGGGCTCGCCCGCGCCTGCCGCAATCCCGCGCGCGGGCTGCGTGTGCTGCCAGGGCTGCAGCGGGGTGTCGAAGCGCGACCAATGAAAGCTGTGGCCACGCAGCGTCTGCCCGCCCAGCCCATGCTCACCCATCGGCCACGCGTGGGGGCCCAGTGCGGCCAGGCGCTTGCCAAGCACCGCGGTGCCGGGCAGCAGGCCCCACATGGCATGTGCGGTGCCGCTGCCGTCAACCAGCGTGTCGGCCAGCGCCATCATGCCGCCGCACTCGGCCCACAGCGGGCGGCCTGCCGCCAGATGGGCCGCCAGTTGCGCGCGCAGGCTGCTGCACTCGGCCAGGCGGGCGGCGTGCAGCTCGGGGTAGCCGCCGGGCAGCCACACGGCGCTGCAGGCGGGCAGGTCGTCGCCGGCCAGCGGCGAGAAGAACACCAGCTCGGCACCCAGTGCCCGCAGCGTGTCGAGGTTGGCGGCATAGATGAACGCAAAAGCGGCGTCGCGCGCGATGGCGATGCGCTGGCCGGCCAGCAGCGGCGGCATGCTTGGGGTGGGCTCGGGCTCGGGCTCGGGCGGCTGCCAGGCGGGCCAAGCGCTGAGCGCTCTGTCACCCAGCGGTGTGGCCGCCAGTGCGTCGGCCGCCAGGTCCAGGCGCGCCAGGGCATCGGGCAGCTCTGCGGCACCGGCCAGTCCCAGGTGGCGTGACGGCAGCGTGAAGCGTTCGTCGCGCAGCAAGGCGCCGGCCCAGGGCATGCGCTCGCCCACCGCGTGTTGCAGCATCTGTGCATGGCGCTCCCCGGCCACGCGGTTGGCCAGCACGCCCGCCCAAGGCAGGCCCGGACGCCAGGTCTGCAGGCCGTGCGCCACGGCGGCCAGCGTGCCGGCCATGGCCGACGCATCCACCACCGCCAACACCGGCACGTTGAAGCGCAGCGCCAGCTCGGCCGCGCTGGGCTCGCCGTCGTGCAGGCCCATCACGCCTTCGATGACGATCAGGTCCGCGGCAGCGGCCGCTTCGGCCAAGCGTTGCGCGCAGTCGGCCTCGCCGTTGATCCACAGGTCCAAGCCGTGCACCGGCGCACCGCTGGCCAGGGCCAGCCACTGTGGGTCCAGAAAGTCGGGCCCGCACTTGAAGGCGCGCACGCGCGCCCCGGCGCGCACGTGCAGCCGCGCCAGGGCGCAGGCGACCGTGGTCTTGCCCTGGCCTGAGGCCGGCGCGGCGATCAGGATGGCGGCTGCCATGGTCGCTTCAGACGCCGCTCAGGGCGTGGTCCAGCGCAAGGTGAGCTGCCCGTTGCGCCCGGCGGTGGCGTAGGTGCGGGCCAGTTGGTAGTCCTTGTCGCCCAGGTTGTCGATGCGGGCCTGCAGCGTCAGACCCCGCATCAGTTCGGTGCTGGCGTACAGGTTCAGCAGGCCGTAGCCGCCCAGGCGCTGGGTGTTGGCGGCGTTGTCGAAGCGCAGGCCGGCGGCTTGCGCTTCGGTGCCCACGGTCCAGCCGGCCAATTGCGTCTCGGCTGCAAAGGTGGCCAGCCGCTTGGCGCGGCGCGCCAGCACCTTGTCGGTGTCGGCGTTGCGCGGGTCATGCCAGTCCAGCGAGCCGCGCAGCGCCACCGCGCCCCATTGCGTGCGGCCGGCCAACGTCAGGCCTTTCAGCGCGGCGCGGCCGACGTTGACATAGCAGCCGAACGAATCGGCGCAGGGCCCCGGCGCACCGAAGTTGATGAGGTTGCTGACCTTGTTGCGCCACGCGGTCAGGCTGGCTTCGCTGCCTGCGGCCGCCCAGCGCAGCCCCAGCTCGACATTGCGCCCGGTCTCTGGCACCAGAGCCGGATTGCCGTACTGACTGAAGCGCTGGTAGAGCGTGGGCACGCGGAACGACGTGGCGGCCGACGCCGTCACGCGCCACTGCGGCGTGTAGGCCCAGCCCCAGGCCAGGCTGCCGGTGCTCTTGCCGCCGAATTCGCTGTCGTGGTCGCGGCGCACGTGGGCTTGCAGGCTGTGGCCGCCAAGGTCTGCGCGCCAACCCAGGGCGATGGCGTCCTGGTGGCGCTTGCCGCGCAGGTCGGCTGCAAAGGCCGTGGCGGGGTTGAAGAGCGCGTCTTCGCGGCGCTCCAGCGTGCCGGTGAGCCACTGCCCATTCAGTTGCTGCGTGTGCTGCAGCGTGTGGTTGCGCAGCGTGGTTTCGGTGCGATAGAAGCTGGGCTGCGTCTCGTAGGTGCTGTCGGTCTGGCCGATTTGCGCGCGGGTGGTGGCGTCGGCATTCCAGCGGGCTTCCCAGGCCAGGCTGCCGGTGCGCAGCGTGTGGCGGTTCTGGTCGTCAGCCGTGGCCGAGCTGTCGTAGCCCGAGCGCAGCTTGCTGGCAAGCAGCGACGCGTCGATGCGGTGCACCGGGTTCAGCTGCAAGCCCACGCGGCCTTGCAGCGAACTGCGCTGCCAGCCGTCCTTGTCCAGGTTGTGGCCGGCCGCGGCAGCAGTGCGCGCATCGAAGCCGTCGCTGCGGCCGTGGCTGGCGGAGAGCGCGTAGTCCAGGCCTTCAGCCGATCCGCTGACACCGGCTTGCGCCTGTGCGGTGTTGTACGAGCCGAGCGTGAGCGATGCGGTCGGTCTTGCCGCACCCTGGCCGCGTTTGGTGAACAACTGCACCACGCCAGCGACGGCGTCCGAGCCATAGGCCACCGCAGCCGGGCCGCGCAGGACTTCGATGCGCTCGATCTGGTCGAGCGGGATCTGCTCCCAGGGCGCGCCGCCGGTGGATTGCGAGTCCACGCGCACGCCGTCGATGTAGACGGCGGTGTGGCGGGTCTCGCCGCCGCGGATGAAGAGGCTGGTGCTGGTGCCAGGGCCGCCGTTGCGCGCGAACTCGATGCCTGGCAGCCGGGCCAGCAGGTCGGCCACGCCGAAGGCGCCGCTGCGCCGGATGTCTTCACGCTCGATCACCGACATGTCGGCGAGCACGGACGACAGGGCTTGCGGCGTGCGGTTGGCCGTGACGACCACGCGTTCGAGCGTGCCGGCGGCCGGCTGCGCTTGGGCCGAGGCGGAGTGCAGCGCAGCGCTGGCGAGGCTCAGCGCCATGACGCTCAGGCCGAAGTTCACAGCAGGCCTGGACGGCCGAAACGCGAAGGAAGGGAAGGAAATTTGAGAGAAACGAGCGAGTACGGGATGCGCACGCGGCATGGCCCGAGGGCGCGGGGACTGGCTGAACATGAGGATGACCCAAACACAAACCCGCCAGGCTGCTTCCCCGCAGCCTGACGCAACAGGCGCGCCACTTGCGCGGCGCGCCACCTCGTTGGCCGGTATCCGGGCTGGCGGAGGCGACCCGTGTGCCCTTCCCAGGAAGCCAGGCTTCCCAGTGGATTCGACACGAGCAGGGGATCAAACAGATCCCCGTCCGCTTACCGTTGCGGGGGCAGCTCAGGTTGGGGCTTCAGCCGAGGTGGGGTCGGCCCTTCCTGATTCCCGTTGAACTGCGGCTGCTTGAATGCAGCGCGCGAGCACCAACGTGGTGATTTTAGCGGCGCGCGCACCGGTCACTTTTGCCTGCTTTCACCAAACGTCCGATGCGCAGCAAGCGCTCGTGGCGGCACGTGGTGCGGGACGCCCATGTGTTGTGGAGGCCATCCGATGGCGGCCCTCATTGCTTGCTGCGCAGCAGCTTGCCCAGGTCCTTGAGGGCGTTGCCGAGCTGGCGCGGGTCTGCGCCTGCGCCGCCGCGCACCTCGCCGAAGCTCAGCGCATATTCGCGCTGCAGCTTGAGTTGGTTGGACGGCAGCAGCTCGTACTGCTCGACGGCGATCGACGGGCTGAGCACGCTGCCGGCCGGCACCTTGCCCGTAAAGCGCTGGAAGTCGAAGGACGCGGTGCGCGATTCGCCCGGTGCCAGCGTGAACTGCGAGCTGGCGCGCTCGCGCGTCGAGACCGGGATGCCCTGCACCGAGTTGTGGTCGACGTCGTAGCGCTGTCCATGCTCGTCGATCGCATGGCCGGTTTTGTACTTGTAGGTCAGGATCAGCGGCGTGCTGCCGAGGTTCTGGAAGGCGATGCGCATCGCCACGTGGTGGTAGTTGCCCTTGGTCGATGGCGTCGCGCCGACGATCTTGGCCAGCACCGGCCCGCTGGCCGTGCAGTGGGCGGCACCGGCGCAGGGGTCGCCGGCGGGGGGCGGCGGTGCCGGCGCGGCGCTGGCGTCGGCTTCCTGTGCCAGC
>JBKBOJ010000043.1:0-29529 GCA_046294815.1 Roseateles sp.
GCGTGTGCTCCATCCAGTCCAGCCTGAACCAGCGCTCGGTCGCCGGCATGGACTCCAGGATGCGGGCCTCCAGCTCGTTGATGGGGCCGTTCAGGGCGGTGATGAGATGCGGAACCATGGGCCGAATGATGTCAGAAGCAGTGGCGCCGGCAGTTGGGGGTGGTCTTCTGGATCACAAGACGCCCTCGGCGCAGCAGGTCCGGCCACGGCCGGCGTGCTTGGCGCGGTAGAGCTGATCGTCGGCGCGCTGGATGGCCGCCGCCAGCGTCTCGCCGGCCTGCACGCGCACCGCGCCGGCGCTGAAGTCGACCGGGAAACCCAGGCTGGACTCGCAGCGCCGCCGCAGCGCCTGATGCAGCCGCGCGTCCAGCCGGCCAAAGGCCTCGGGCTCGCAATGGCGCAGCAGCACACAGAACTCCTCGCCGCCATAGCGGCCCACCAGGTCGCTGGCACGCAGCTCGCCGCGCAGCACCTCGCCGGTCAGCTTGAGCACCTCGTCGCCCACCGGGTGGCCGCGCTCGTCGTTGATGCGCTTGAAATGGTCAAGATCCAGCATCAGCAGCACGGCGACATCGTCGTCGGCCGCCCCCAGGATGCGGCCGGCGCGGTGCAGCCATTCGCGGCGGTTCAACAGGCCGGTCAGCGTGTCCAGCGACGCCAGCCGCACCAACGCCTGCTCCGCCGCATCGCGGTGCGCCAGCAGAAAACCCATGGTGCCCAACACCAGGCTGGCGTTGAGCAGCATCAGCGACGCGAAGTTCAGCGGATGCGGGGATATGAAACTCGGGTAGACCTCGGGCCAGCCCAGCACCAGCGCCGCCCGCCCCAACGTGAACAGCGCGTTGGCCGCCGCCGCCCCGCCACACAGCCAGCGCCAGCGCACCCGGCCGGCGCCCGCCAGCAGCAGCCACGCGCCCCACAGAATCTGCGCGCCGATGACGAGGTTGGTCAGGCCCGTGGCCAGCATCGGGTTGGGCTGCACGGCGAAGTGCAACACGCCCAACGCCAGCGGCACCGCGAGCAGCCAGCGCCCGGGCACGGGCCGACTGAGGAAACGGCAGGCCGTCAGCACCATCGCCGAGGCCGAGGCACTCAAGACCATCACCCCCAGCGTCGCCAGCAGGCGCGGCAGCACCGGCACGACCGCCACGATCAGCAGGCCGAAGCCCAGCGCCTGGCCCAGCAGCATGAATTGCCACGATTGCAGACCGCTGCGCGCCCGGAGGCCCACGCTGACGACCAGCGCCAGGCTCATCAGCAGCGCGTTGACCAGCAGCGCGACGAGCATCGTGATGACGTGCATCCGGCCAGCATAACGGCGGGTCGGCACGCCAACAAAAAAACCGCCCCGAAGGGCGGCTGTCTGAGACGCAGGTCCTGGCCGAGCGCCAGGCCACTCCCGAGCCGGCCCCTTGCGGGACCGACCAGCTCAGCGGCGTTCAACCGCAGTGAGTTGGGCGCGGGGTCACTTGTGATAGGCCGTCTCGCCGTGCGAGGAGATGTCCAGGCCTTCGCGCTCTTCCTCTTCGGTCACGCGCAGGCCGATGGTCAGGTCCACCAGCTTGTAGGCGACCACCGAGACCACGCCGGACCAAACGACGGTCAACAGCACAGCCTTGAGCTGGGTCCAGACCTGGCCGGCGATGGAGTAGGCGTCCGGCGCCACCGTGGCCGCGGTCACCCAGTCACCGACGGCGCTGGGGCCGCCCAGGCTGGGGCTGTTGAACACCCCGGTCAGGATGGCACCGACGATGCCGCCCACGCCGTGCACGCCGAACACATCGAGCGAGTCGTCAGCACGCAGCAGCTTCTTCAGGCCCGACACACCCCACAGGCAGGCGAAGCCGGCGACGATGCCGATGACCAGCGCGCCACCGATGCCCACGTTGCCGGCGGCCGGCGTGATGGCCACCAGGCCCGCGACGGCACCCGACGCCGCACCCAGCATGGACGCCTTGCCCTTGAGCAGCGCCTCACCCACGCACCAGGCCAGCACGGCAGCGGCCGTGGCGGCGAAGGTGTTGATGAAGGCCAGAGCCGCAAAGCCGTTGGCTTCCAGCGCCGAGCCGGCGTTGAAGCCAAACCAGCCCACCCACAGCAGCGAGGCACCGACCATGGTCAGCGTCAGGCTGTGCGGCGTGAAGGCTTCCTTGCCGTAGCCGATGCGCTTGCCCACCATGTAGGCGCCCACCAGACCGGCCACGGCGGCGTTGATGTGCACCACGGTGCCGCCGGCAAAGTCCAGCGCGCCCCATTGCCAGATCAGGCCGGCCTTGGAGGTCATCTCTTCAGCGACGGCGGCCGACGCGTAAGCATCCGGGCCCATCCAGAACCAGACCATGTGGGCGATCGGCAGGTAGCTGAAGGTGAACCACAGCACCAGGAAGGCCAGCACGGCCGAGAACTTGATGCGCTCGGCGAAGGCACCAATGATCAGGCAGGCGGTGATGCCGGCGAAGGTCGCCTGGAAGGCCGCGAACACGATCTCGGGAATCACGACGCCCTTGGAGAAGGTCGCTGCATTCGAGAAGGTGCCGGCGACGTTGTCCCACACGCCCTTCATGAACAGCCGGTCCGTGCCGCCGATGAACTTGTTGCCCTCGGTGAACGCGAAGCTGTAGCCGTACAGGAACCACAGCACCACGATCAGCGAGAAGCCCACCATCACCTGCATCAGCACCGACAGCATGTTCTTGCTGCGCACCAGGCCACCGTAAAACAACGCCAGCCCCGGCACCGTCATCAGGATGACCAGCAGCGTGGAGAGCATCATCCAGGCGGTGTCGCCCTTGTTGGGCACCGGCTCCGGCGCTGCCGTGGCGGAGGCCGCCTCGGCGGGTGCAGCAGCGGCGGGTGCGGAGGCCGCATCGACGGCCGGGGCCGCCGCGGCTGCGACGGCAGCG
Organism: Roseateles sp.; assembly: GCA_046294815.1. GTDB lineage: Bacteria > Pseudomonadota > Gammaproteobacteria > Burkholderiales > Burkholderiaceae_C > Pelomonas. The sequence goes on from JBKBOJ010000043.1 coordinate 2,904, forward strand.
GGAGCAGAGGCCGCGTCCTGAGCCCAGGCGGCCGGCGTGAGCAGGCCGGCGGCGAGCGCCAGACCGGCAAGGAGTTTCTTCATTTGAGGTTTCTCCAAACGGTTGCGATGTGACGCGCCTCAGAGCGCGTCATTGCCGGTTTCGCCGGTGCGGATGCGAACGACCTGATCCAGCGGCGAGACGAAGATCTTCCCGTCGCCGATCTTGCCGGTGCGGGCGGAAGACTCGATGGCCTCGATGACGCGGTCGACGACGTCGTCGTTGACTGCCGCCTCGACCTTGACCTTGGGCAGGAAGTCCACGACGTATTCGGCCCCCCGGTACAGCTCGGTGTGGCCCTTCTGGCGGCCAAAACCCTTGACCTCGGTGACGGTCAGCCCCTGCACGCCAATGGCGCTCAGGGCCTCACGCACTTCGTCGAGCTTGAAGGGCTTGATGACGGCAGTGATCAGTTTCATGACGGTCTCCGCAGGGATTCTCAGAAGGTCTTCTTCAGGCCGACGACCAACGAGGTCTTGCCCAGGAACTTGCTGCCCGCGCTCGCCGCGCTGGTGTAGACCGCCTTGTCGGCGTCCGTGCCAATGATGGCGGCGCTGAGCACCAGACCGGAGAAGTCCTTGGCCAGCGTCAGCGAGTAGTCGGTGTACGACGCGGCGGCATAGCGCTTGACGGTCTGGTGACCCACGTGCGGCGTCAGCGTCAGGCCGTCGCCCAGGTCGAAGTTGGCCGTCAGGTCGAAGTAGCTGGAGTTCTTGCTGTCAGAGAAGCCGAACAGGTTGGTCGTGCCGTGCGAGTACTTGGCCGTCAGGGGGCCGTAGCTCAGCGCGCCATAGAGCTCCAGCGTGTTGGTGCTGGGGTTGAGTTTGTTGCTGGGGTAGTCGTACTGCAGCAGACCCACGTCCAGCGTCAGGCCCGGCGCCACCTCGGTCTTGTAGCCGCCGTAAACGTCGATCTCGACGTTCGCATCGCCGCCGCCGTCCTTGATCCACTTGATCGTCGAGGCCCAGGCGCCGATGTAGAAGCCGCTCGACGACGCGTAGTCGATGCCGCCCTGCAGGGCCGGCTTCAGGCGGGTCTGCGAGATGCCGCGGTAGCGGTACTCGCTGACCACGCCAACGTTGAACGACAGCGGGTCCGGCGCCTCCTGGGCAAAGGCTGGCAGCGCGGTCGACAGCGCCAGGACGAGCAGCGAAGGAGAGAACTTCATGGCGAGGGCTCCAGATCAGAGTGGTAGGGAGAAGTCGGACAACTCTTTGCAGCTTCCGTGCCAGCAACCGCCCCTGGCTTCGCCGCACGAATCTGGGCTGCCGCCGCCCCAAAGCCACGCCAAAGCACCAAAGACGATCACTTGTGCGCCTTGACGCACCAATTTGGTTGCCTCGGACAGGTCCGCCCGGCTGCGCTTGCCAAGCGGCGCGCCATCGCCGCACTATGCTGCGGCCATCCCGGGTCACGCTGCCTCGCCATGTCCCTCGCCACCGTCCACTCCCGCGCCGTCGACGGCCTGGCCGCCGCGGCGGTGACCGTGGAGGTCCACCTGGCCAACGGCCTGCCCTCGTTCACCGTCGTGGGGCTGGCCGACACCGAGGTCAAGGAAGCCCGCGAGCGCGTGCGCGCCGCGCTGACCAACAGCGGACTGGGGTTTCCGGCCAACAAGCGGATCACCGTCAACCTCGCCCCGGCCGACCTGCCCAAGGAAGGCGGCCGCTTCGACCTGCCGATGGCGCTGGGCCTGCTGGCCGCCAACGGCCAGATCGACCCGGCACGCCTGGAGCGCCTTGAATGTGCCGGCGAGCTGTCGCTGGCGGGTGAACTGCGGCCGGTACGCGGCGCGCTGGCGCTCGCGCTGGCGCTGCGTCATGAAGGTGCGGGCCGCGAGCTGCTGTTGCCCGAGGCCAATGCGGCCGAGGCGGCGCTGGTCGACGGCCTGGTCGTGCGCCAGGCTCGCCACCTGCTGGAGGTCGTGGCGGCGCTGCAGCCGGACGGCGAGGCGCTGCCCCGCGCCGCCGCCCTGCCCCGCAAGGCGGCGGCGGGCCTGCCCGACCTGGCCGACATCAAGGGCCAAGCAGGCCCCAAGCGCGCGCTGGAGATCGCCGCCGCCGGCGGACACAGCCTGCTGATGGTGGGGCCGCCTGGCACCGGCAAGTCCATGCTGGCGCAGCGCCTGCCGGGGCTGCTGCCGCCGCTGGACGACGCGGCCGCGCTGGAGTCCGCCGCCGTGCTGAGCCTGGCCGGACAGTTCGACATCGCCCGCTGGGGCCAGCGGCCGGTGCGCAGCCCGCACCACTCGGCCTCCAGCGTGGCGCTGGTGGGCGGCGGCTCGCCGCCGCGGCCGGGCGAGATTTCACTGGCACAGCACGGCGTGCTGTTCCTCGATGAGCTGCCCGAGTTCCCGCGCGCGGCGCTGGAGGCGCTGCGCGAGCCGCTGGAGACCGGCCGCATCCTGATCTCGCGCGCGGCGCGCCAGGCGGAGTTCCCGGCGCGCTTCCAGCTCGTTGCTGCGATGAACCCCTGCCCTTGCGGCCAGCTCGGCAATCCGCTGAAGGCCTGCCGCTGCACGCCCGACCAGGTGGCCCGCTACCAAGGCCGGCTCAGCGGCCCCTTGCTCGACCGCCTGGACCTGCTGATCGAGGTGCCGGTGATCCCGCCGCGCGAGCTGCAAGACCTGGCCCCTGGCGAGCCCAGCGCCGTGGTCGCCGCGCGCGTGGCGGCAGCGCGCCGGCGCGCGGCTGACCGGCAGGGCGTCGCCAACGCGCAGCTGCAGGCCCCGGAGCTGGCCGCCCATGCGGCGCTGGCGCCGGCCGCCAAGGCCTTGCTGGAGCGCTCGGCGGAGAAGCTGGGCTGGTCGGCGCGCAGCTTCCACCGCGTGCTGCGCGTGGCCCGCACGGTGGCCGACCTGGCGGGCGCCGAGCCCATCGAGCCCGCCCACGTGGCCGAGGCCATCCAGCTGCGGCGCGGGCTGCCCGGCGCGGCCGGGGCTTGAGGCTTAGACGCGGCTGAAGCCGTTCTCGGTCAGCCGCACCTCGTCGCCCACGCGCAGACCGGGGTCGCTGCTGCGCTCGAAGCGGCGCGTGCGGCCGTCGCGCTCCTCGACCTGCACGACCCAGACGGTGGTGCTCTTCTGGTTCTTCTCGATCTCGTTGCCGGCATAGCCGCCGCCCACGGCGCCGGCCACGGTGGCCAGCTTCTTGCCGTTGCCGCCACCCACCATATTGCCCAGCAGGCCGCCCACGACCGCGCCGCCCACCGCCCCGACGCCGCTGGCCTGGCCGCGGCGGGTCTCGGTGTGCACGTCGGTCACGCGGGCGCACTGGCTGCACAGGGCCGCCTGGCGCTCCACCGCCGGTGCCGGTGCGGCCTGGCGCGGTGCCTCGCTGCGGGCCTGCCGCGCGGGTGCGGGCACCGGGGCGGAGGTCTGCGCCACCGGCTCGTCCGGCGTGGCGACGCCGGACAGCGAGCGGCCCACGGCATAGGCGCCGCCCAGCAGCGCGGCCACGACCGCGACACCGGCAACGATCTGGGTGGACTTGATGCTGGCAGTCGTCATGAGGAACTCCGTCGTTGTTGTTGGATGCCTCATTTCACGCGCCGGCCCGTGGCGCGCTTGTAGGACAAGCCGCCGACACGCCGCCAGCGGCCTGCCCAAGCGTGACTCCTGGTGATCAACCCAGCAATGGCGCCAGCGCGCGGCGCGCCTCCGCGTCGCTGAGGCCGCAGCGCGCGGCCCAGTCGGCCAGTTGGTCGTCGCCGATGCGGCCCACGTTGAAGTAGGTCGCGTCGGGATGGGCCAGGTAGAAGCCGCAGACGCTGGCGGCCGGCGTCATGGCCATGCTTTCGGTCAGGCCCATGCCGATCTCGTCGGGGGCCAGCACCTTGAACAGATCACGCTTGGCGAGGTGGTCCGGGCAGGCGGGATAGCCCGGCGCGGGGCGGATGCCCTGGTACTTCTCCGCGATCAGCTCGTCGTTGCTCAGCGTCTCGGCCGGCGCATAGCCCCAGAACTCGCGCCGCACGCGCTCGTGCAGCCACTCGGCCGCGGCCTCGGCCAGGCGGTCGGCCAGGGCCTTGAGCATGATGGCCGAGTAGTCGTCGTGCGCGGCCAGGAACTCGGCCTCCTTCTTCTCCACCCCCAGGCCGGCCGTCACGGCGAACAGCCCGATGTGGTCGCCCGCGGGCGCAACGAAATCGGCCAGGCAACGGTTGGGACGCTTCACGCCTTCGACGACCGGCCGCTCCGACTGCATGCGCAGGCCGTGCCAGACCATCGGCGGCTCGCTGTGCACGGCGATGTCATCGTCGCCCACGCGCGCGGCCGGGTAGAGACCGAACACCGCATGGGCCTGCAGCCAGCGGCCGTCGATGATCTTCTTCAGCATGGCCTGGGCATCGGCAAACACCTTGCGCGCCTCGGTGCCGACGATCTCATCGTCCAGGATGGCCGGATAGGGGCCGGCCAGGTCCCAGGTCTGGAAGAAGGGGCCCCAATCGATGTACTTCGCCAGCTCGGCGAGGTCCAGGTTCTTCAGCACGCGGCGGCCGGTGAACTTCGGCGCCGGCGCGACGCGACTCAGGTCCAGCGGCGCGGCATTGGCGCGCGCAGCGGCCAACGTGACCAGTGGCGTCTGCTTCTTGCCGGCATGCAGCGCGCGCGTCCGCTCGATGTCGGCCTTCAGCTCGGCGATGTAGGCCGCGGCGCGCTCATCGCTCAGCAGCTCGGAGCACACGCCCACGGCGCGCGACGCGTCGGGCACGTACACCACCGGGCCCTCGTAATGCGGCGCAATCTTGACGGCGGTGTGCACGCGGCTGGTCGTCGCGCCGCCGATCAGCAGCGGCAAGTGGCGCGACGCGAAGTATTCGTCGCGCTGCATCTCGGCGGCGACGTGCTGCATCTCTTCGAGCGAAGGCGTGATCAGGCCGGACAGGCCGATGATGTCGGCGCCCTCTTCCTTGGCCTTCTTCAGGATGTCCTGGGCCGGCACCATGACGCCCATGTTGACGACCTCGTAGTTGTTGCACTGCAAGACCACGGTGACGATGTTCTTGCCGATGTCGTGCACGTCGCCCTTGACCGTGGCCATGACGATCTTGCCCTTGGGTTTCACGTCGCCGCCGGCAGCTTCGAGCTGGCGCTTTTCCTCCTCGATGTAGGGCACCAGGTGGGCCACGGCGCTCTTCATGACGCGGGCGCTCTTGACCACCTGTGGCAGGAACATCTTGCCCTGGCCAAACAGGTCGCCCACGACGTTCATGCCCGCCATCAGCGGGCCTTCGATGACGTGCAGCGGCCGCCCCCCGGTCGCCTTGATGGCCTGCCAGGCCTCTTCCGTGTCCTGGATGATGAAGTCGGTGATGCCATGCACCAGCGCATGCGTCAGGCGCGCATTGACGTCGCCGGCACGCCAGGCCAGGCGCGCCGACTCGTCCTTGCCGGCGCTTTTGGCGCGGTCGGCAATCTCGATGAGGCGCTCGCCCGCATCGGGCCGGCGGTTCAGCACCACGTCCTCGACGCGCTCGCGCAGCTCGGGGTCGAGTTCGTCGTAGACGCCGATCATGCCGGCGTTGACGATGCCCATGTCCATGCCGGCCTGGATGGCGTGGTACAGGAACACCGTGTGGATGGCCTCGCGCACCGGCTCATTGCCGCGGAAGCTGAAGGACACGTTGGACACGCCGCCCGACACCTTGGCGCCGGGCAGGTTGGCCTTGATCCAGCGCGTCGCTTCGATGAAGTCCACCGCGTAGTTGTCGTGCTCCTCGATGCCCGTCGCGATGGCGAAGATGTTGGGGTCGAAGATGATGTCCTCGGGCGGGAAGTCCACCTCGTCCACCAGCATGCGGTAGGCGCGCTCGCAGATCTCGATCTTGCGCTGGAAGGTGTCGGCCTGGCCCTGCTCGTCGAAGGCCATCACCACGGCCGCGGCGCCGTAGCGCTTGACCAGCTTGGCCTGGCGCTTGAACTCTTGCTCGCCTTCCTTCAGCGAGATGGAGTTGACGATGCCCTTGCCCTGGATGCACTTCAGGCCGGCCTCGATGACGCTCCACTTGGACGAGTCGATCATCACCGGCACGCGAGCGATCTCGGGCTCACCGGCCATCAGGTTCAGGAAGCGCACCATGGCCGCCTTGCTGTCCAGCATGGCCTCGTCCATGTTGACGTCGATGACCTGGGCGCCGTTCTCGACCTGCTGCCGAGCCACGGCCAGGGCCTCCTCGAACTGCCCCGCGAGAATCATGCGGGCGAAGGCCTTGGAGCCGGTCACGTTGGTGCGCTCGCCGATGTTGACGAACAGCGTGCCGACACCGATGGAGACAGGCTCCAGGCCGGAGAGTTTGAGAGGGGGCGGCGTGATGTTCATCGATGGCTGCGGTGATCGATGAGCGCCGTTGGAAACGATCCGAGCCTGGGGATGAACCTCGCAGCGCTCCTCGGATGAAGCCAGGAATTCTACGCAGCCACCCCTTCGCCGCGCCTCAAGCCCGGCTTGCGCGACTCGCCGCTGGCGCGCGCCCTCGTCGACGGCGGTGCCTGGGTCATGAGCGAGGACACGCTGGAGTACCAACGCGCCCGCGCCCACCTGCTGGACACGCTGGTCATGCAGGACGTGCCGCTGGCCGACATCGCCAAGGCCGACACCTCGTTCAAGCTGGACGCCCTGGCGCCGGCCCGGCTGGACCTCAGCCCGCGGGAGATCTGGTCGGACCTGCTGCTGCGCACACACAGGCTGCTGCGCGAGGCGCTGCAAGGCGCAGCGCTGACGATGAACTACGGTGCCAGCGACGCCCACGACCGCATGGCTGCACAGACCGGCCCCGCCAAGCCGGCACAGCGCCAGGCCATGGCCGCCCACGGCTAGCGCGCTGCACAGCGCTTGGCGCAGGCCGGCATCACCGATGCTCATTGGCTGACCGCCGTGCGCCTGCACCACGAGGCCGGCCCCGGCCCGCTGGCGGCGCGCGCCGTCTTCCTGGACGAACTGGGCCAGCCCGACGACGCCGGCGCCGCGCTCATCAAGGCCGTGGGCCTGTACCCGCCGGGCAGCCTGGTGCGCCTGCGCAATGGCGAGGTGGGCATGGTGTTCAAGCGCGGCTTCAGCGCCAACGAGCCGCTGGTGGCGGTGCTGATCGGCAAGAGCGGCAGCCCGCTGTCAGCCCCCGTGCCGCGCGACACGCGGTTGGCCAGCCAGGCCATTGCCGCCAGCCTGGCGCCGGCGAAGCTGAAACTGCGGGTGAACCTGGACACCCTGCTGAGGCTGTGACCTCGTCCCATCCAGGCTTGCACCTGATCATGCGCAACGACAAGGCGGCCCGCAGGCCGCCCTTGTCATTCCAGGTGCCCCGCGATCAGCGCTTGGCAGTGGCGCTGGCCGCGCCGTTGAAGGTGACGCCGTTGTCGCCGCGCGATGCCTGGGCGGACCCGCTGCCCGAGGCCTGCCCGCCCTTGGGGCCGCTGGCCTGGCCGCCGACATTGCCGCCCACCTCCTTGCGGCCAGCATTGCCGGCGGCCACGCCGCCCAGTGCCAGCGGCGTGGCAGGCTGAGCCGGCGTCGCCGCGGGCGCCGGCGCGGGTGCCGGCGCGGGCATGGCCGGCGCGGGGGCTGCCGACATCGCCGGGGCGGTCGGCGCCGTGGCTGCGGGCGTTGCGCCCGACTTCAGCGCGCCGTTCAGCATGCCGCCGCCGTCGCCTGCCAGGCTGCCACCGGTGCCGTTGGCGGTGCCGGTCAGAGCGCCGCTGAGGCTGCCGTCCGCACGGCCACCGGCGGTGCCGGCGGTCGAGGCCAGCGACTCCTGACCGCCCTGGGCCGTGCCTTTCAGCGCCCCGGCCTTGTCGGCCCCGACAGCCTGGGCCGCTTCGGCCTGGCCTTGCGCAGCCGACTTGGTGTCACCGATCTTGCCGGTGGCGGCATCCTTGGCGCCGGCCACGCCGTCCTTGCTCTTGTCCAGCGTGCCCTTGAGCAGCGAGCGGTCGGCCGAACCGTTGGCATTGCCGTTCAGCCGCCCACCTGCATCGAACTGGCGGGGCTGCAGCGCGCCGTTCAGGCCGCCGGTGAGGCCACCGGTCAGACCACCACCGCCGAGCAGGCCGGCATGGGCCTGGGTGGCGATGAGGCCCGCGGCGATGGCGATGGCGCTCAGCGTGTTGCGGAAGGCGGGGGTGCGACGAGGTGCAAACATGATGGATCTCCGGGTCGTTGGTGTCGGAAGAGCCAGCCATTCCGGCCCTTTCACCAAGTACAACGACCGCCGGTCCGCCATCCTTCCCGGCGCGAATGCAACAATTTGCATCAACGCGCCTGGCGCGCTTGCAACTGCTCCGGGACCACCCGCAGGTCCTCTGCCACAAGGCCGCGGCCGTAGACGGTGTCCCGGCCCGGTGCACCGAGGTCGACGGCAGCGGCGGCCAGCTTCTCGATCGCCGCTGCTGCCGCCGCGGGGTCGGGCTGGCGCAGCTCGGCGGCCAGCAGACCGGCCACCAGCGGCGCCGCAAAGGAAGTGCCGCGCGCCACACCGTAGCCGCCCCCGCTCTTCGCCACGGCCATCTCCGCCCCGGGGGCGGCCCACATGACCTGCGGGCCCTGCGCCGCCTCGGGCAGCACGCGGCGCGAGGCATGCACGCCGGTCACGCCCACCACGCCGGCATAAGCGGCCGGGTACAGCGGCGGCGCCGCCGGGCCGTCGTTGCCCACCGCGGCCACCAGCAGGTGGCCGCGCCTCACCAGCGCCGCCACCCCCTGCTCCAGCAGCCGGTTCTGCGGCCCGACCAGGCTGATGTTGACCACCGGCACGCGCTCGCGCGCCATCCAGGCCAGCGCCCGCACGACGTCCTCGGCCGAGCCGCCGTCCGGACGGTCGCAGTAAACATCCGCCGAGAACAGCTCGGCCCGCCCGGCCGCGCCGGCAAAGCCGCGATCGCGCCCGACGAGCAGGGAGGCCACGGCGGTGCCGTGTTCGCTGGGCACGGCATGGTCACCGCAGCCGAAGGTCGCGCCGCCCGCGCGCCGCAGCGCCGGGTGGCGGCGGTCCACGCCGCCGTCGATGAGGCCGACCCGCAGCGGGCCGCGCGCCGGCGCCGGGCTTGCCGGACCGGCACCCGCCACATCGCCACTGCGGGTGTAGAGGTGGTTGAAGTCCGCCTGCAGTGCCGGCTGCACGCTGCGCAGCCGCTCCAGCGCCTCGGCCGTGTCCAGCCCGGCAGGCACGCGCAACACCACCTCGCGCAAGGCCAGCTCCGGCCAGGCTTCCTCGCGCAGCGGCACGAGGCCCAGCGCCGCCGCGGCGGCCAGTGCCGCGTCGGAGGGCGACAGCAGCACCAGCTCGGCGCGGCGGATGGGCTCGCCGCGCGGATCGGCCTCGACCAGCTCGGGGTGGCGGCGCAGCAGGTCGCGCACGATGCTCACCCGCAGCTCAAGCAGTGGCGTGGTGACCGGCAACAGCTCCGGCAAGGGCGGCACGACACGGTCCAGCACACCGGGCAGGCGTTGCACACCCGGCAGCTGCGGCAGGCGCAGCTGCGCCTGGGCCGGCAGGCCCAGCGCGGCGACCAGGGTCAGGGCAAAGAAAGCTTTCATCGAACGCACCAGCGGTTTTAGGAGGATAACGAGCGCGGGGCGGAAGAAAATCCATGCCTCGTCCGTTGTCACTGCATCGATGCCCGAAAACCTTGCCCTGCTTCGCCAGGAGATTGCCGACCTGCTGCCGCGGCTGCGCCGTTTCGGCCGCACGCTGGCCCGCTCGTCCGAGGACGCCGACGACCTGGTGCAGGTCGCCATCGAGAGGGCGCTCAAGCGCACCGACCAGTGGACGCCTGGAACGCGTCTGGACAGCTGGATGTATCGCATCATGCAGAACGCCTGGATCGACGAACTGAGGGCGCGCGAGCGGCACGGCCAGACCTTCCTGCCCGAGGAGGAAGGCGAACACGTGGGTGACGAGGCGAAGTCGGGCGCGCCACTGGATGCCATCCTGGTACGCAAAGCCGTCGCCAAGCTGAGCGACGAGCACCGCACGGTGGTGGGCCTGGTGCTGGTGGAGGGCCTGAGCTACCAGGAGGCCGCGCAGGTACTGGGCGTGCCGGTGGGCACCGTGACGAGCCGGCTGGCGCGCGCCCGTGAGGCGCTGCAAGAACTGTTGGGAGAGTGGCCATGAGCCCGGACGATGAACAACTGTTGACGGCCGAGCGCCGCCGCATGGCTGCGGCCTTCGATGAGGTGCTGAGCGAGCCGGTGCCGCAGCGCCTGAGGGCCCTGCTGGCCGAGCCGGCACCCACATCACAGGTGGTGGATCTGGGCGCAGTGCGCGCGCAGCGCCGCGGCATGCCAACCTGGGCCGCCTGGGGCGGCATGGCGGCCACGCTGGCGCTGGGCACCTTGCTCGGCACGCGCCTCGCGCCCCCGGCAGACGACCGGCTGCTGGCCGGCGGCGCGATCGCACAGGCGCTCGAGCGCCAACTGGCCAGCGCGCCCGGCAGTGCCGCCGTGGCCGTGCAAATCAGCTTCAAGGCCCGGGACGGCCGCTATTGCCGCACCTTCTCGACCGACACTGCCGCGGGCCTGGCCTGCCGCGAGGCCGATGGCGCCTGGGCGCTGCAGCAGCTGGCTACCGTCGCCGGCACGGGCCAGGGCATGCGGCAAGCCGCGAGCGACCTGCCGCCCGGCGTGCTGGCCGCGGTGGACGGCCTGATGGCCGGCGAGGCCTTGAACGCCGAGCAGGAGAAGGCGGCGCGCGACGCGGGCTGGCGTTGAGCCGCGCAGGCCGGCGCGCCGGGGTTCTCACATCTCCAGGCTGCGCCAGACCAGGCCGGTGATCAGCGTCCGCGCGGCGTCGAAGTCGGCGTCCTCCAAGCGCGTCTTGCCCATGTAGAGGGCGAACTGCGAGGCCAGGTCGGCATAGGCCTGGGTGGACGACCAGATCAGGAACATCAGGTGCGTGAAGTCGACGCGCCGGATGCGGCCCTCGTCGGCCCAGCGCTCGAAGCGCGCCACGTCGGCGTGCAGCAGCGGCATGACCTGGGCCCGCAGCACATCGGTGTAGCGGGGGGCACCAGCCATGATCTCGCGGGTAAAGACCGCATTGCCACTGGGCCGGTCGCGGCTGAAGCGCAGCTTGGCGGCCACGTACGCCTGGATGGCCTGCTGCGGCTCGTCCGCCGCAGTGATGGCACTCATGCTGTCCATCCATTCGGCCATCACGCTGTCCAGCACCGCACGGTACAGGTCTTCCTTGCTGGGCCAGTGGTAGAGCAGGTTCTGACGCGACAGGTCCAGCGCGGACGCGATGCTGTCAAGGCTGACACCCTCGAAACCGTAACGGGCGAACTGGCGCTCGGCTTCGGCCAGGATGGCTTCCTGCTTGCGCAGGGTGGTGGCGCGGGGCGTGCGGGTCGCAGGGACGTTGACGGTCATGCACCACATTCTGACCTTGCGCACCAAGCGCTTGCTGCGGGTTTTTACGCTTCGGTCAAGTTTTACTGGCTAGTAATGTTTGGCCGTTATCCACCAGGAGGATCCCGTGGACCTTGCCGACCTGAAGCCCGGCCGCCTGCGTGCAGCGGACTATGAGCGCAACTTTGCCGACGCCCATCCACCGCTGAGCCGCAGCCAGGCGCTGATCGAGGCCGAGCGCTGCTACTACTGCTACGCAGCGCCATGCCAGACGGCCTGTCCCACGGGCATCGACGTGCCTGCCTTCATCCAGCGCGTGGCACAGGACAACCTGCGCGGCGCGGCCGAGGCCATCCTGACCGCCAACCCGCTGGGCGGCATGTGCGCCCGCGTCTGCCCGACCGAGGTGCTGTGCGAGCAAGCCTGCGTGCGCAACACCCACGAGAGCAAGCCGGTGGAGATCGGCCGGCTGCAGCGCTATGCGGTGGAGGCTCACTTCACGACTCCCGGAGCCAAACCGTTGTTTGAACGCGCCACACCCACCGGCCGGCGCGTCGCCGTGGTGGGCGCCGGCCCGGCCGGCCTGGCCGCCGCCCACGGGCTGGCGCGGCGCGGGCATGACGTCGCGCTGTTCGACGCCCACGACAAGCTGGGCGGCCTCAACGAGTACGGCCTGGCCACCTACAAGGTGGCCGGCGGCTTCGCGCAGCGCGAGGTGGACTGGCTGTTGTCCATTGGCGGCATCACGCCCCACCTGAACTGCCGACTGGGCCGCGACATCACCCTGGACGGCCTGCTGGCCCAGTACGACGCGGTCTTCCTGGGCCTGGGGCTGGCGGGCGTCAACGCGCTGGGCATTGCCGAGCCGGAACTGCCGGGCCTGCGCGATGCGGTGGACTTCATCGCCGAGCTGCGCCAGAGCGCGCCCGAGGCCGTGGCGGTGGGGCGCCGGGTGCTGGTCATTGGCGGCGGCATGACGGCCGTGGACGCCGCCGTGCAGAGCAAGCTGCTGGGCGCCGAGCAGGTCACCATGGTCTACCGCCGCGGGCCCGAGAGCCTGTCGGCCTCCACCCACGAACAGCACTGGGCGCAGACGCACGGCGTGAGCATCCGCTGCTGGGCACGGCCGCTGTGGGTCGAGGCGTCGGGCGGCGTGCTGCACGGCATGCGCTTCGCCGCCACGCGGCTGGACAGCGGCCGGCTGGTCGACAGCGGCGAGCAGTTCTTCATCGAGGCCGACATGGTGTTGCGCGCCATCGGTCAGCGCTTCGTCGCGGAGCCGGTGGGCGCGGGCATTGCGCTGGAGGCGGGACGCATCAAGACCGACGCGCAGTTCCGCACCAGCGTCCCCCGCGTCTGGGCCGGCGGAGACTGCCGCCACGGCGGGCGCGACCTGACGGTGGAGGCCGTCGAGCACGGCAAGCGCGCTGCCGAGTCCATCCACGCAGCCCTGACGGAGGTGGCCCATGGCTGACCTGAGCACCAACTTCCTGGGCATCAAGAGCCCCAACCCCTTCTGGCTGGCCTCGGCACCGCCCACCGACAAGGAGGTCAACGTGCGCCGCGCCTTCGAGGCCGGCTGGGGCGGGGTGGTCTGGAAGACGCTGGGCGAGGACCCGCCGGTCGTCAACGTCAACGGCCCGCGCTACGCGACGCTGTGGGCGCAGGACCGCCGCGTCATCGGCTTCAACAACATCGAGCTGATCTCGGACCGGCCGCTGCAGGTCAACCTCGACGAGATCGCCCGCGTGAAGCGCGACTTCCCGGACCGGGCCATGGTCGTGAGCCTGATGGTGCCGGTCAACGAGCTGGCCTGGCGCAACATCCTGGCGCGCGTGGCCGACACCGGCGCCGACGGCGTGGAGCTGAACTTCGGCTGCCCGCACGGCATGAGCGAGCGCGGCATGGGCTCGGCGGTGGGCCAGGTGCCGGAGTACATCCAGCAGGTCACCGAGTGGTGCAAGACCCACACGCAGCTGCCCGTCATCGTCAAGCTCACGCCCAACATCACCGACGTGCGGTTCCCGGCCCGCGCGGCCAAGGCCGGCGGGGCCGATGCGGTGAGCCTCATCAACACCATCAACTCCGTGATGGGCGTGGACCTGGACCGCATGGTGATGCATCCGGTCACCGACGGCTGGGGCTCGCACGGCGGCTACTGCGGCCCGGCCGTCAAGCCCATCGCGCTGAACATGGTGGCCGAAATCGCCCGCGACCCGGCCACGGCTGGCCTGCCACTGTCGGGCATCGGCGGCATCACCACGTGGCGCGATGCGGCCGAGTTCATCGCCATGGGCTGCGGCACGGTGCAGGTCTGCACGGCGGCCATGGTCTACGGCTTCAAGATCGTGCAGGACCTGTGCTCGGGCCTGGCCAACTTCATGGACGAGAAGGGCTACGCCACGCTGGACGACTTCCGCGGCCGCGCGGTGCCCAGCGTGAAGAACTGGAACCAGCTCAACCTGAACCACGTCGAGAAGGCCGTGATCCACCAGGACAGCTGTATTCAGTGCGGCCGCTGCCATGTGGTCTGCGAGGACACCTCGCACCAGGCCATCTGGTCCACGAAGGACGGTCAGCGCCACTTCCATGTGAACGAGGCGGAGTGCGTCGGCTGCAATCTCTGCGTGTCGATCTGCCCCGTCCCTGGCACCATCACGATGCGTGCCCTCCAGCCCGGCGAGACGGATGCGCGTACCGGCCGGGTGATCGACGGCAGCTACGCGAACTGGACCACGCATCCGAACAATCCCATGCGCAGCAGCTGCGCCTGAAGCAAAGGAATCGCGATGAGTCACTACGAGGTCGGTCACTGGATCGCCGGCACCATCAGCCACGGCAGCGGCGCGCGTCGGCAGGACATCTACAACCCCGCCACCGGCGCGGTGCAGGGCCAGCTGCTGCTGGGTACGGCGGCCGACCTGGATGCGGCGGTGGCCAGCGCCGCGCAGGCCGCAAAGAGCTGGAGCCAGACACCGCCACTGGCGCGTGCCCGCGTGCTGTTCAAGTTCCTGACCCTGCTGCAGGAGCGCAAGGAACTACTGGCCGAGGCCATCGTGCGCGAACACGGCAAAACCTTGCCCGACGCCCTCGGCGAAGTGGCGCGCGGCATCGAGGTGGTCGAGTTCGCCACCGCGATGCCGCAGCTGCTCAAGGGCGAGTACACCGAGCAGATCGCCCGCGGCATGGATGCGTGGAGCATGCGCCAGCCGCTGGGCGTGGTGGCCGGCATCACGCCGTTCAACTTCCCCGCCATGGTGCCGATGTGGATGTACCCCATCGCCATCGGCTGCGGCAACGCCTTCATCCTCAAGCCCAGCGAGCGCGATCCGTCGTCGTCGTTGCTGATGGCGCGCTGGCTGAAGGAGGCCGGCTTGCCGGATGGCGTGTTCAGCGTCGTGCAGGGCGACAAAGACATCGTCGACGCCATCCTGGCCCACCCCGGCATTGCGGCGGTCAGCTTCGTCGGCTCCACGCCCGTGGCCGAGCACATCTACAAGGTCGGCACGGCCCACGGCAAGCGCGTGCAGGCGCTGGGTGGCGCGAAGAACCACATGGTCGTCATGCCCGATGCCGACCTCGACGGCGCGGTGGATGCGCTGATGGGCGCGGCCTATGGCTCGGCCGGCGAGCGCTGCATGGCGATCTCGGTCTGCGTGGCAGTGGGCGACGTGGGCGACAAGCTGGTGGCCGCGCTCGCCCCCAAGGTGCAAGCGCTGAAGATCGGCGAAGGCCACCAGGAAGGCGCAGAGATGGGCCCGCTGATCACGCGCGCGTCGCAGCAGCGCGTGGAGCGGCTGATCGGCGAAGGCGTGGCGGCCGGCGCCAAAGCGGTGGTCGACGGCCGCGGCTACAAGGTGCCGGGCCATGAGGACGGCTTCTTCGTCGGCGGGACCATTCTGGACGACGTGCGGCCCGACATGAGCTGCTACAGGGAAGAGATCTTCGGCCCCGTGTTGTGCGTGGTGCGCGTGCCCGACCTGGCCGCAGCCATCGCGCTCATCGAGGCCAACGAATACGCCAACGGCGTGGCCATCTTCACGCGCGACGGCCATGTCGCGCGCGAGTTCGTGCACCACATCCAGGTGGGCATGGTGGGGGTCAATGTCCCGCTGCCGGTGCCCATGGCCTTCAACAGCTTCGGCGGCTGGAAGCGCAGCCTGTTCGGCGACCACCATGCCTATGGACCAGAGGCGGTGCGCTTCTACACGCGGCACAAGGCGGTCATGCAGCGCTGGCCCGACTCGACGCCCAAGGGCCCGCAATTTGCTTTTCCTCAGAACACATGAGCCCCTCGCCCAATCTCGCCTCGCTGAACGCGGGCGAGCCTGGTCGGTCCCCCGCGGGGACGGCGATGCTCGTGGCGTTGAGCCACGAGCACATCGCCTTACGCGGGCCGGCTTGGGAGCGGCCCGGCGCTAGGCCCGCAACTGCAACCTGCCTCACTGAGCACAAGGAAGCCCCATGACCGACCCCTCGCTGAGCAATCACGATCTCGTCCCTACGACATCCGCTCAGCGAACGTGGCGCTGGCGTGACTACGCCGCGCTGTGGATCGGCATGGTGGTGTGCGTGCCGACCTACACCATGGCCAGCTCCATGCTGGACCAGGGCTTCAGCTGGCAGCAGGCCGTGGGTCTGGTGCTGCTGGCCAACCTCATCGTGCTGGTGCCCATGGTGCTGATCGGCCGCGTGGGTCCCAAGCACGGCATCCCCTTCCCGGTGCTGGCACGCGCCTCCTTCGGCGTGAAGGGCGCCAGCCTGCCGGCCGTGCTGCGCGGGCTGGTGGCCTGCGGCTGGTTCTCCATCAACTGCTATTTCGGCGCGCTGGCGCTGCACAGCTTTCTGAACGTGCTGGGCTTAGGGCTGGCCGCACCGGCGCCGGGCGAGACCATCAGCACCTCGCAGTTCGCCTGCTTCATGGCCTTCTGGGCCGTGCACCTGTGGTTCATCTGGCACGGCACCGAGTCCATCCGGCTGTTGGAGGTGATCGCCGCGCCGCTGATGGTGGCGGCCTCGCTGGCGCTGGTCGTCGCGCTGATGCTGCAATTGCCCAGCGCCCAGCTGTTCGGCCTGCCGGCCAAGGAGGTGCCGGGCGGCCCGAAGTTCTGGGCGGCGCTGACCGGCCTGGTGGGCTTCTGGGCCACGCTGGCGCTCAACATCCCCGACTTCACCCGCTTCGCCAAGACGCAGCGCGACCAGACGCTGGGCCAGGCCATCGGCCTGCCGGTGCCCATGGCGCTGTTCTCCATGGTGGGCGTCATCGGCTTTTCGGCCAGCGCCATCCTCTACGGCAAGGCCGAGCTCTTCCCCGACGCGCTGCTGGCCAAGATGGGCCCGCTCGCCGCCGGCCTGGGCCTGCTGGTCATCCTGCTGGCCAACCTGACGACCAATGTCGCGGCCAACCTCGTGTCGCCCAGCTACGACTTCTCGCAGCTGGCGCCCGCCAAGATCAGCTTCCGCATGGGCGGGCTGATCGCTGCCGTCATCGGCCTGGCCTTCATGCCCTGGAAGCTGCTGGCCACGTCCGGCGGCTATCTGTTCACCTGGCTGGGTGGCTACGGCACGCTGCTGGGCGCCATCGCCGGCATCCTGCTGACCGACTACTACCTGATTCGCCGCACCGAACTCAACAGCGCCGACCTCTACCGCCGCGGCGGCGACTACGAATACAGCGGCGGCTGGAACCTGCGCGCCATCGTCGCGCTGCTGCTCGGCGTGCTGCCCTGCCTGCCGGGCTACCTGGTGGTGTCGGGCGTGCTGGACAAGGCGGCGGTCACGCCGGCCCTGGTCACGCTGTTCGACTTCGGCTGGTTCTTCAGCCTGGCCGTGGCCGGCACGGTCTATTTCTTCAGCATGCCGCGGCAGGCGGCTGCACAAGGAGCACGCCCATGAGCCTTCTGATCCGCGGCGCCATCGTCGTCAACGCCGACACCGAATCCCGCACCGACGTCCTCTGTGTCGACGGCCGCATCGCCGCCCTTGGCGAACGCGCCGTGCGCGAAGCACCCGCCGGCACGACGACGCTGGACGGCACCGGCCAGTACCTGATCCCCGGCGGCATAGACCCGCACACGCACATGCAGCTGCCCTTCATGGGCACGGTGACGCAGGACGACTTCTTCACCGGCACCGCAGCCGCGCTGGCGGGTGGCACGACCAGCATCATCGACTTCGTCATCCCCAACCCGCAGCAGCCGCTGATGGACGCCTACCGCACCTGGCGCGGCTGGGCCGAGAAGTCGGCCGCCGACTACGCCTTCCACGTCGCCGTGACCTGGTGGGACCAGAGCGTCAGCGACGACATGGGCACCCTCGTGCGCGAAGAGGGCGTGAACAGCTTCAAGCACTTCATGGCCTACAAAAACGCCATCATGTGCGACGACGAGACGCTGGTGAACAGCTTCAAGCGTGCGCTCGAACTCGGCGCCATGCCCACGGTGCACGCCGAAAACGGCGAGCTCGTCTACCTGCTGCAGGCCGAGGTGGCCAAGATGGGCATCACCGGCCCAGAAGGCCACCCGCTGTCGCGCCCGCCCATGGTGGAGGGCGAGGCCGCCAACCGCGCCATTGCGATTGCCGATGTGCTGGGGGTGCCCATCTACATCGTGCATGTGAGCTGCATCGAAAGCGCCGAGGCCATTGCCCGCGCGCGAGCGCGTGGCCAGCGGGTCTACGGCGAGGTGCTGGCAGGCCATCTGCTGATCGACGACAGCGTCTACCGCGACCCCGATTTCGCGACTGCTGCGGCCTATGTGATGAGCCCGCCCTTCCGGCCCAAGATCCACCAGGAGTTCCTCTGGCGCGGCCTGCAAAGCGGCCAGCTGCACACGACCGCGACCGACCACTGCACCTTCTGCGCCGCACAGAAGGCCGCGGGAAAGGACAACTTCGCCAAGATCCCCAACGGCTGCGGCGGCGTCGAGGAGCGCATGGCCGTGCTGTGGGATGCGGGCGTCAACTCCGGGCGCCTCACGCCCAGCGAGTTCGTTGCCATCACGTCGGCCAATGCCGCCAAGCTGTTCAACATGTACCCACGCAAGGGCGTCATCGCCGAGGGCGCGGACGCCGACCTGGTGCTGTGGGACCCGGCCGGCATCAAGACGCTGTCCGCCAAGACGCAGTTCTCGAAGAACGACTTCAACATCTTCGAGGGCCGCACCGTGCGCGGCATTCCCAGCCACACGATCGCGCAAGGCCGCGTCGTGTTCGCGCGCGGCGAGCTGCGGGCGCAGCCTGGCCAGGGCCGCTATCTCAAGCGACCCGCATTCGGACCGCAGTTCGATGCGGTGATGAAGCGTGCGGCCGACCTGCAGCCCACGGCCGTCGCGCGCTGAAAGGAGTCGCCATGGACATGCCTGCCAAGCCCCTTGATCTGACCACGCTGCGCATCAACGGCCCGCGGCTGTGGGCGTCGCTGATGGAACTCGCCCAGATCGGCGCCACCGCGAAAGGCGGCGTCTGCCGCCTCACCCTCACCGACCTCGACAAGCAGGGCCGCGACCTCGTCACGCGCTGGGCGCGCGAGGCCGGCATGACCGTGACGGTGGACAAGATCGGCAACGTCTTCATGCGCCGCGCGGGCCGCGACAACACGCTGCCGCCCATCATGACCGGCAGCCACATCGACACCCAGCCCACTGGCGGCAAGTTCGACGGCAACTACGGCGTGCTGGCCGGCATCGAGGTCGTGCGCACGCTCAACGACCACGGCATCGAGACCGAGGCCCCCATCGAGGTCGCGTTCTGGACCAACGAGGAAGGCTCGCGCTTCGTGCCCGTCATGATGGGCTCGGGCGTGTTCGCCAAGGCCTTCACGCTGGAGCATGCCTACGCGGCGACCGACACCGACGGCAAGACGGTCAAGGGCGAGCTGGAACGCATTGGCTACATCGGCGAGCAGGAGCCCGGCGACCACCCGGTAGGCGCGTACTTCGAGACCCACATCGAGCAAGGCCCGGTGCTGGAGGACCACGACAAGACCATCGGCGTCGTCACCGGCGTGCTGGGCATCCGCTGGTACGACTGCGTCGTCACCGGCATGGAGGCCCACGCCGGCCCCACGCCGATGGCGTTGCGCCGCGACGCGCTGCAGGTGGCCACCAAGCTGATGCAGGAGGTCGTCGCCTGCGCCCACCGCCACCCACCGCACGGCCGCGGCACGGTGGGCATGGTGCAGGTGCATCCCAACAGCCGCAACGTCATCCCGGGGCGCGTGAAGTTCAGCATCGACCTGCGCAATGCGACCGATGCGCTGTGCGACGCGATGGACGCCGACATCCGCGCCGTGGCTGCGCAGCTCGCGGCCGACTCAGGCCTTTCCATCGAGATCACGCCGGTCAGCGCCTACCCGGCCCAGCCCTTCCATCCCGACTGCATCGCGGCCGTGCAGAAAGCCGCCGACGCGCTGGGCTACCCCAACATGCCCGTGGTGTCAGGCGCCGGCCACGACGCCGTCTACATGGCCCGCCTGGCGCCGGCCGGCATGATCTTCATCCCCTGCAAGGACGGCATCAGCCACAACGAGATCGAGGATGCCAAGCCCGAGCACATCGAGGCGGGCTGCAATGTGTTGTTGCAGGCGATGCTGGAGCGGGCGGGCGCGACGGCTTAGCGCTTGTATTCCGCCAGCAGCTTGGCCGCCGTGCTGGCCGGCACGGCGTAGGTGATGCCCGTCGGCGCGGAGAGCGCGGCTTCCTTGGTGCCCTTGATGGCGCCGCCCTGCAGCACGCCCACCACCTCGCCGGTCTCGATATCCAGCACCGGGCCACCGCTGTTGCCGGGGTAGGCGATGGCGTCGAGCTGCATCACCTTGAAGGCGCCGTCGCGCAACTGGCGGACGGCGCGCGGGCTAAGACCGGCCGGGCCGCCTGCGGGCACGGCGATCGCCGTCCACGCCGACACGATGCCGCGGTGCGTGGCATGCACCTGGCCCAGCGCATTGCCGATGGGAAAGCCCATCAGCGCAATCGCCGTGCCCTCCACGGCATCCTGCTCGGCCAGCTTCAGCGCCGGCAGCGCCGGCCCGTCTATGGCCAGCAGCGCGAGATCATTGCGCAGGTCCCGGCCCAGCAGCCGGGCGCTGCGCAGCTGCCACTGGTCGTCGCCCAGCCACACCTGCACCGCGATGCTGCGGTCGATGCGCCCGGGTAATTCCTCGGGCACCACATGCGCATTGGTCAGCACATGCAAACCGTCCGCCACGGCGAAGCCGGCCGCACGGAAACCGAAGCGCGGGTTGTCCATCAAGCCATAACTGCCCACCGTCACGACGGATCGCTTGACCCGTGCGATGAGGCTGGGCAGCGGTTCGGCCAGCGCCGCCGTGCTGCCACAGGCCAGGCCAGCCAGCAAGGCCAGCAGCCGGCGCCTGGACATGCCGTTCAGGCCTAGGAGCCTGTCGGGCTTTGGGTCGGGTGCGCGACCCAAAGCCCGACAGGCTCCCAGAGCCGCTGCCATGGCCTCAGTCCTCCAGCCGGCTCAGGTCGCGCACCGCACCCTTGTCGGCCGAGGTCGCCAGCAGCGCATAGGCCTTCAGCGCGGCGCTGACCTTGCGGGGGCGCGGCTGGGCGGGCTTCCAGCCCTTGGCGTCCTGCTCAGCGCGGCGACGCGCCAGTTCCTCGTCGCTGACCAGCACATTGATCGTGCGGTTGGGGATGTCGATGCGGATGCGATCGCCGCTGCGCACCAGGCCGATCGCGCCGCCAGCCGCCGCCTCGGGCGAGCAATGGCCGATGGACAGGCCCGAGGTGCCGCCCGAGAAGCGGCCGTCGGTCAGCAGCGCGCAGGCCTTGCCCAGGCCTTTGCTCTTGATGTAGCTGGTCGGGTAGAGCATTTCCTGCATGCCGGGGCCGCCCTTGGGGCCTTCGTAGCGCACCACCACCACGTCACCGGCCTTGACCTTGTCGTCCAGGATGTTGGCCACGGCCTCTTCCTGGCTCTCCACCACATGGGCCGGGCCCTCGAACACCAGCAGGCTGTCGTCCACGCCCGCGGTCTTCACGACGCAGCCGTCCAGCGCGATGTTGCCGCGCAGCACGGCCAGACCGCCCTCCTGGCTGAAGGCATGCGCCACCGAGCGGATGCAGCCCTGGGCACGGTCCAGGTCCAGGCTGGGCCAGCGGGTGTTCTGGCTGAAGGCCACCTGGGTCGGTATGCCGGCCGGGCCGGCCAGGTAGAACTGGCGCACCGCCGCGTCGGCGCTGACGGCCACGTCCCAGTGCGCGATGGCCTCGGCCATGGTCTTGCTGTGCACCGTGGGCACGTCCGTGTGCAGCTTGCCGGCGCGTGCCAGCTCGCCCAGGATGGCCATGATGCCGCCGGCGCGATGCACGTCCTCGATGTGGTACTTGTCGGTATTGGGCGCCACCTTGCACAGCTGGGGCACGACGCGCGACAGGCGGTCCACGTCGGCCATCGTGAAGTCGATGCCGGCTTCCTGGGCCGCAGCCAGGATGTGCAGGATGGTGTTGGTGGAGCCGCCCATCGCGATGTCCAGCGTCATCGCGTTCTCGAAGGCCTTCTTGCCGATGGCGCGCGGCAGCACGGTCTCGTCGCCGCCTTCGTAGTAGCGCTTGGCCAGTTCCACGATCAGCCGCCCGGCGCGCTTGAACAGCTGCTCGCGGTCGGCATGCGTGGCCAACACCGTGCCGTTGCCCGGCAGGGACAGGCCCAGCGCCTCGGTCAGGCAGTTCATGGAGTTGGCGGTGAACATGCCCGAACAGCTGCCGCAGGTGGGGCAGGCGGAGCGCTCGACCTCGGCAACGTCGGCATCGCTGACCTTGCCGTCGGCGGCCATCACCATGGCGTCGATCAGGTCCAGCTTCTTGAACTTGACCGTGGCCGTCTCGGGCACCGCCAGGCGCACCTTGCCGGCTTCCATCGGGCCGCCGGAGACGAACACGACGGGGATGTTCAGCCGCATCGCGGCCATCAGCATGCCGGGGGTGATCTTGTCGCAGTTGGAGATGCACACCAGCGCGTCGGCGCAGTGGGCGTTGACCATGTACTCGACGGAGTCGGCAATGATGTCGCGGCTGGGCAGCGAATACAGCATGCCGTCGTGGCCCATCGCGATGCCGTCGTCCACGGCGATGGTGTTGAACTCCTTGGCCACGCCGCCCGCGGCTTCGATCTCGCGGGCCACCAGCTGGCCCAGGTCCTTCAGGTGCACATGGCCCGGCACGAACTGGGTGAAGGAGTTTGCGATGGCGATGATGGGCTTGCTGAAGTCATCGTCCTTCATGCCGGTGGCGCGCCACAGTGCGCGTGCGCCCGCCATGTTGCGGCCGGCGGTGGTGGTTCGGGAACGGTAGGTGGGCATGACGGGCCTGCGATCGTGCAATGCGGAACAGACCGCGATTTTCCGGCAGCGCCCGGCCCCTGTCTCGCCTTGACGCTATTCCGCGGCCTCGCCGAAAGCTCAGTTGCCCCTTGCCGAACGCTCTCAGGCCACCGCGCTGCGCACCGCCTCGCGAACCAGACCGTCCAGCTGGCCGGTGATGCGGGTCAGCCAGCAACGCGTAGCGCACCCGCCGCGGTGAAGTGAAGCGCCGCCGGCCCGACAGCTTGATGGTCTTGCCGAACAGCTCGCCGGCGGGCGGTCGCTGCGCGCCGATGACCTGCCTTGCTGCTTCGGCGTGCGCACGTGCGTGGAGCAACATGATGATCACCGTGATCTGGGTCACTCGACCAGCGACCTTCCCGGCTGACCGGCCAACCCTCGCTACCAGCGTTGGCACGGGTCGTGCCACGCTGCCGCGCTCAGCCGAGCCGCGCCAGCCGCTGCAGCGCGAGCGCCAGCGTGTCGTCGCGCTTGGCAAAGCAGAAGCGCACATGGCCGCGCTGCTGCGGCCGCTGGTAGAAGACCGACAGCGGGATGGCCGCCACGCCGATCTCGGTCGTCAGCCAGCGGGCGAACTCCGGCTCGGGCAGGTCGGACACTGCTGCGTAATCCACGGTCTGGAAATAGGTGCCCTCGCAGGGCAGCAGCTTCAGCGGCGTCTGCGCCAGCCCGGCGCGGAAGGCGTCGCGCTTGGCCTGGTAGAAGCCGCTCAGGCCCTGCCAGGGCGCCGGGTCGGCCAGGTAGGCGGCCAGCGCGTGTTGGCTGGGCGCGTGCACGCTGAACACGGTGTACTGATGCAGCCGACGGAAGGCCGCGGACAGCGCCGCCGGCGCGGCGACGAAGCCCACCTTCCAGCCGGTGACGTGGAAGGTCTTGCCGAAGCTGCCGACCACGAAGCTGCGCTCGCGCAGCCCGGGCCAGCGGGCCACGCTCTGGTGCGGCGCACCGTCGAACACCATGTGCTCGTAGACCTCGTCGCTGACGACGAACAGGTCATGCTGCTCGGCAAGGGCGGCCAGCTCGCGCAGGTCGTCCGCGCTGGCGACGCGGCCGCTGGGGTTGTGCGGCGTGTTGATGACCAGCGCCCTGGTCCTCGGCGTGACGGCGGCGCGCACGGCGGCCCAGTCGATGCGGTAATCCGCCGTCATCGCCACGCCCACCGGCACCGCACCGGCCAGGCGGATGGCGGGGTCGTAGCTGTCGTAGGCGGGCTCGATGATGAGCACCTCGTCGCCCGCGCCCACGCAGGCATGCAGCGCGGTGATCAGGCCCTGCGTGCCGCCGGCCGTGATCGTGATGTCGCGGTCGGCGTCGTAGGCCGAGCCGTACAGCCCATTGAGCTTGTCCGCCACGGCCTGGCGCAGCGCCGGCACGCCGGTCATGGGCGCGTACTGGTTGTGGCCGGCGGCCATCGCATCGGTGACGGCCTGCAGCAGCGCAGGGTCGGCGCCGAAGTCCGGGAAGCCCTGGCCGAGGTTGACCGCGCCATGCTCGGCGGCCAGCGCCGACATGACGGTGAAGATGGTGGTGCCGGCGTGCGGCAGCTTCGGTGGCAGGGCGGGCATCGGCAGCGGGGCAGTCACTCGGGCCGCAGATTGTCGCGACCTGCTCCGGCCTCGTCACGCTGGCAACGCGACGGCCCTGCCGCGCCCAACAGCGGCATGCAAGTCGCGCCGCATCTCACCCCATGGCGCTCGCGATGGGCCGGCTGACCCGGCTCGGCTGCGTCGCGCCCGGCGCTGCTGGCCCGCATCGCGGCCGCCAGCGCAGGCCCGGGCTCAGGCGGCGCCCAACATCTGGCTGAAGAACTTCTCGCCGTGCACCCGCGGCTTATAGGCCGACACCGCCTTGGCGATGGCCGCGATGTGGTCGGGCGTGGTGCCGCAACAGCCGCCGGCGATGTTCAGGAAGCCGGCTTGCGCGAACTCGCCCACCAGCCGCGCCGTCACGTCCGGCGTCTCGTCGAAGCCGGTGTCGCTCATCGGGTTGGGCAGGCCGGCGTTGGGATAGCAGCTGACCGCCACCTCGCCCGCCACCTTGGCCAGCTCCTCGATGTAGGGCCGCATCAGCGCCGCACCCAAGGCGCAGTTCAGGCCGACGGCGATGGGCCGCGCGTGGCGCACCGAGTACCAGAAGGCCGTGACGGTCTGGCCGGAGAGGATGCGGCCAGACGCGTCGGTCACCGTGCCCGAGATGATGACGGGCAGCCGCTCGCCGGTGTCTTCCATCAACTGGTCCACCGCGAAGATGGCGGCCTTGGCATTCAGCGTGTCGAAGATGGTCTCGATCAGAAACAGGTCGGCGCCGCCGTCGAGCAGCCCCTTGGCCTGCTCGTAGTAGGCGTCGCGCAGTGTGTCGAAGTCGATGTTGCGCGCGCCGGGGTCGTTGACGTCGGGACTGATGGACGCCGTGCGCGGCGTGGGGCCCAGCGCGCCGGCCACATAGCGCGGCTTGTCGGGCGTCGAGTACTCGTCGCAGGCGGCGCGGGCGATCTGCGCGGCCACGACGTTCATCTCATAGGCCAGCCCGGCCAGGTCGTAGTCTTCCTGGGCGACCGAGGTGGCGCCAAAGGTGTTGGTCTCGATGAGATCGGCGCCGGCCGCGAGGTATTGCTCGTGGATCTCGCGGATGACGTCGGGCCGCGTGAACAGCAGCAGCTCGTTGTTGCCCTTCAAATCCTTGGGGTGGTCTTTGAAGCGCTCGCCGCGGTAGTCGGCCTCGGTCAGTTTGTAGCGCTGGATCATGGTGCCCATCGCGCCGTCGAGGATGGCGATGCGGCTCTGCAGCAGTGCAGGCAGGTCTTTGGCGCGGGTGTAGACGATGGGCTTCATGCGCCCGATTTTCGCAGCCCGGCACTGCCCTCGCTTCTCAAGGTCCGAAGAAGGCCTGCGCCTCGGCCAGCACCACGTCGGGCGCCTCCTCGGCGATGTAGTGGCCGCTCGCCACCGCGCGGCCGCTGACCTGCTCGGCCGCTGCCTGCCAGAGCTTCAGCGGCTCGAAGCAGCGGCCCACCACGCCTTGCTCGCCCCACAGCACGTGCAGCGGCTGCGTGACGCGCCTGCCGGCGTCGCGGTCGGCGCGGTCGTGGTCCAGGTCGATGCCGGCGCTGGCGCGGTAGTCGGCGCAGACGGCGGTGGCCGTGCCGGGCTTGACGAAGCAGCGCTCGTACTCCGCCCAGGCCTCGGGCGCGAAGACGTTGCCGCGGCTGCCCATGCCTGCGCGCAGATAGGCGATGGGGTCGGCGATGATGAGGCGCTCGGGCAGCGGCGCCGGCTGGATCAGGAAGAACCAGTGCCAGTAGGCGCGCGCAAAGGCCTCAGTCGTGCCCTCGTACATGGCCAACGTGGGCGCGATGTCCAGCAGCATCAGCCGCTCGACCGCCTGCGGGTGATCCAGCGCCAACCGGTGGGCCACACGGGCGCCGCGGTCGTGGGCCAGCACCGCAAAGCGCTCATGGCCCAGCGCGCGCATCACGGCCAGCGCGTCCAGCGCCATCTCGCGCTTGGCATAGGCTGCGCTGGCCTCGCCGGCCGGCGGGCGGTCGCTGTCGCCGTAGCCGCGCAGGTCCATCAGCACGACGCGGCGCGAGCGCGCCAGCAGCGGCGCCACGCGGTGCCACATGGCCTGGGTCTGCGGATGGCCGTGCAGCAGCAACAGCGGCGGCGCGTCGGCGGGCCCGCCGTGGCGCACGAACAGGCCCACGCCGTCGCGCCGCACCGTCAGGGAAGAAAAACCGGTCCACATGGCGGCGATTGTGAACCGCGGGTCGGGTATAAGGTTTTGTTATGCCCAATGGCCGCGCGCGCGCTTGCGGCGGCCCGGTGCGCTCCGAACAATCCACCGTCGCCCGAACCCCAGCCCGCCGTCATGAAGCTTGCCGTTCCGCTGCTCGTCCTGTCCG
>JBKBOJ010000044.1:0-26233 GCA_046294815.1 Roseateles sp.
CTGCGCGAGGAGATCGAGGAGATGCAGCGCCAGGTCTTGCGCTGCAAGGCCATCGTCACCGGCATCCTGATGTCGGCCGGCGAGATGCGCGGCGAGGCGCCGCGCCTGACCACGCTGCAGGCCTTCATCGACGGCCTGGCGCAGCATTGGCGCGCCGCGCATCCCGGCGCCGAGCTGCAACTGCGCAGCGAGGGGCTGCCTGAGCTGCAGATCATTTCCGACAGCGCGCTGCAGCAGGTGGTGGCCAACCTGCTGGACAACGCGGCCGAAGCCGCACCCGGCCTGCCGCTCACGCTGTGGGCTGCCTGCCCGGACGGGGCGACGCTGTCCTTGAGCGTGCTGGACCGCGGCCCCGGCTTCGACGCCGAGCGGCTGGCCCGCTTCGGCGACCCCTACCAGAGCAGCAAGGGCCAGCATGGCCGTGGCATGGGCCTGTTCCTGTCCGTCAACGTGGCGCGCACGCTGGGCGGGCGGCTGGAGGCGCGCAACCTGCCCGAAGGCGGCGCTGCCGTCACCCTCACGCTGCCACTGGCTTCTCTGCTGCCCAGACAATCCGAGGCCATCGCGCCCCGTCACCATGCCTGAAGAAGACCGCCTGCTGCTCATCGTCGAGGACGACGACAGCTTTGCCCGCACGCTGAGCCGCTCCTTCGAGCGCCGCGGCTGGCGCGTGCTGCGCGCCACCGGCCTGGACGACATGAAGGCCTTGCTGGATGCGCTGCCTGACGAGCAGGAGCTGGGTCATGCCGTGGTGGACCTCAAACTCGTGGGCGGTGCTTCGGGCCTGGCCTGCGTGCAGCACCTGCACGCCTGGGACCCCGAGGTGCTCATCGTCGTGCTGACCGGCTATGCGTCCATTGCCACCGCCGTCGAGGCCATCAAACTGGGCGCCTGCCACTACCTGGCCAAGCCGGCCAACACCGACGACATCGAGGCCGCCTTCGCGCGCCGCCAGGGCGATGCCGATGTGGAGGTCACCCAGCGCCAGACCGCGTCCATCAAGACGCTGGAGTGGGAGCGCATCCACGAGGTGCTGGCCGAAACCGGCTTCAACATCAGCGAGACCGCCAGGCGGCTGGGCATGCACCGGCGCACGCTGGCGCGCAAGCTGGAGAAGCAGCGCATCAAGTAGACAATCAACGGTCCATGCCCATCCACCCTCGCCGATGAAGCGCCACGATCCGCTGCCTCATGTCCAGCGGGAATTGTCCGATTGGCGGCTCTGGGCCACACGGGCGCTGGTCATCGCTTTCGCGGGGCTGGCAGGCCTGTGCGTGGTGTTCTTCACCTGGCTGGGAGAGTCTGCGCTGGGACTGTTCCACCAGGGGCGGGAACAGTGGCACTGGGCGCCCTTGCTGTGGACGCCGTTGTGCACCGTCCTCATCGTCGCAGCGACGCGGCGGTGGTGGCCCGGCGCGGCGGGCTCGGGCATACCGCAGGTCATGGCGGCGCTGGATCCGACCGTGCCGCCGCAGCAGCGCAGCCTGTTCGTCTCCGTTCGCCTCGCGTTGGCCAAGGTGATGTTGACGTCGGCCGGTCTGCTGGGCGGGCTTTCGCTGGGCCGCGAAGGGCCGTCCGTCCAGGTGGCTGCCGGCATCATGCATGCCGCCCGGCGCTGGTTGCCCGCAGGCGCCACGGTCAGTGCCCACGGGCTGCTATCGGCTGGCGGGGCCGCCGGCATTGCGGCTGCTTTCAACACGCCGCTGGGCGGGGTCATGTTCGCCATTGAGGAGCTGACACGCCGGCCCGAGCAGCGGAGCTCCGGGCTGCTGATTGCCGGCATCGTGCTGGCTGGCCTGGTGGGGGTGTCCTTCTATGGCAACGGCACCTATTTCGGCGTCATCCACGTCGTTGAACTCACCGGTGCACTGTGGTGGCCAGCGTTGCTGCTGGCGCTGGTCTGCGGCCTGATGGGCGGGCTGTTCTCGCGCCTGCTGGTGATGAGCCTGGCCAGCCCTGCGCCGAGCCGGCTGGCGCGCTGGCGCCGTCGCCGGCCGCTGTGGTTTGCGGCAGCGTGCGGACTCGCCGTCGCCGTCATCGGCGTGGTCACGGACGGCGCCGCATTCGGCGGTGGCTACGAGCACACACAGGCGTTGCTGCGTGGACAGGCAGCCGACGGCAGCGCGGCTCAGGCCTGGCTGTTTGCGCCGCTGAAGCTGATCGCCACCTGGCTGACGACCTGGGCCGGCGTGCCCGCAGGCATCTTTGCGCCGTCGCTGTCCATTGGTGCGGCTTGGGGCGCGGATGTGGCGCACTTCAGCGGCCTCGCTGCCGACCACGCACCGGCCCTCATCGCGCTGGGGATGGCCGGCTTCCTGGCCGCCACGACGCAGGCGCCGCTGACCTCTTTCATCATCGTCATGGAGATGGTGGACGGTCATGTCATGGTGCTGAGCCTGATGGCCTGTGCGCTGGTGGCCAGCGGTATCTCGCGCCTGCTGTCGCCGCCGCTGTACCAGTCGCTGGCCTCGGCACAACTGCAACGGCTGCCGCCTCTGCCTGCTCAGCCTAGCAATGGCAGTTGACCGCCTGCTGCGCATCGAAGGGCTAGCCTGAGCGCTGCCGCCGGGCGCTGTTGCTGACCGCGAACGGTCGGCGGCCGTACGCTGCGGCGGCCCGCAGAGCCGCGCGTCATCCGGCAGGCGGAGGCATAGGCGTTCGTTCATGCGCAGCTCAGCTTAGTGGCGCGGGCCGGCCGCGTGAACGGCTGACCGCCTCAGACGCCGGCCAGCAACTCGTAGGAGCGGCGCCGCAGCGCATGGTCGTGCACCGCGCAGGCGACGATGAACTCGTCCGCCTGCGTGCGCTGGGCGGTGGCGGCCAGGCCGGCGCGCACCGTGTCCGGCGAGCCGACGACGGACTCGCTCAGCATGCGCTCCACCTGCAGGCGCTCGGCGGGTGACCACAGCGTGTCCATGCTGGCCACCGGCGGCGGCAGCTTGCCGCGCTGACCGCGCACCATGCCCAGGAAGCGCTGCTGGGCCGACGTGAACAGGAACTGCGCCTGCTCGTCGGTGGACGCCACCACCACGTTCAGCGCCACCATCGCATGCGGCCTGGGGTGCCGTACGCTGGGCCGGTAGGTGGCGCGGTAGATCTGCAGCGCCTGCATCAGCAACTCGGGCGCGAAGTGCGATGCGAACGCGAACGGCAGGCCCAGGTGGGCGGCCAGCTGCGCGCCATAGAGGCTGGAGCCCAGCAACCAGATCGGCACTTCGGTGCCCTGGCCCGGCACGGCGCGGACCACGGCGTTGGGGGTGGCAGGCGCGAGATAGGCCTGCAGCTCCAGCACGTCGTTCGGGAAGCTGTCCTCGCCGCTGCTCTCCAGGCTGCGGCGCAGGGCGCGCGTCGTGGGCCGGTCGGTGCCGGGCGCGCGGCCCAGGCCCAGGTCGATGCGGCCCGGGAACAGCTCGGCCAGTGTGCCGAACTGCTCCGCGATGGTCAGCGGCGCATGGTTGGGCAGCATGATGCCGCCGGCCCCCACGCGGATGCGCCGGGATGCGGCCGCCAGCTGGCCGATCAGCACCGCCGTGGCCGAACTGGCCACGCCCACCATGTTGTGGTGCTCGGCCACCCAGTAGCGCCGGTAGCCCAGCTCGTCGGCGAGCTTGACGAGATCGAGGCTGTTCAGCAGTGCGTCGCGCGTGGTCGCGCCTTCCGCGACAGGCGCGAGATCGAGGATGGACAGTGGGGGCAGGGCAGACATGCCGGTATCTTGCCGGCCCCGGCTTGGCCTCGTCAGCCCGGGGGCTTGCGCAACTCTGCTTTGAGCCAGGCCCGACACGCACCCCGTCAGTGGCCGCATCTCAGGTGTGCAGGTCCACATGCGCGGCTTCAGCCACGCACCACAGCGCTTTGGGCTCCGCGGCGGCGGCGAACAATGCTTCGGTCTTTGGCCAGGGCGTGTGCAGATCTTCGGTGCCGGAGGCAATCAGCAGCGGCGCGCGCACGCCGGTGATCGCGGCGATGGGCCGCAGCCCGTCGGTGCCCATGACCTCATGTCAACCAAGCCGTTGGACCGCATGCCTGCGCTGCCGCTGCTGGCCTCGTTCGAGGCCGCGGCGCTGCATCTGAGCTTCACGCGGGCAGCCGAGGAGCGCTTCGTCACGCCGTCGGCCATGAGCCGGCAGATGCGCGCGCTGGAGGAGGAGGTGGGCGTCACGCTGTTCGAGCGCCGCCTGCGCCAGCGCGCTGAACACGCTGCGCGTGGCCGTGCGCACCGTGCGCGAGCCGCACCAACGTCAGGTGCTGGCGCTGACGACCACGCCGGGCTTCGCATCGCTGTGGCTGATCCCGCGGCTGACCGCCTTCACCCGCGCACATCCGGGCATCGACGTGCGGCTGGACGCCGGGCTCAACAACCGCAACCTCGCCAGCGAGGGCTTCGACCTGGCCATGCGCTACAGCCCGGTGGGCGCGGCGCAGGGACGGCAGCTGTTTGCGGAGTCCACGGTGCCGGTCTGCAGCCCGCAGCTGGCGGGCGAACTGGGTCTGCCGCTGCGCGAGCCGGCCGACCTGGCCCGCCACACGCTGCTGCACCTGGGCATGGACGGCGATCGCCTCATCGTGGACCCGGCGGCCAGGCAGCGGTCGGCGGTGAAGGCTTTCGAGCGCTGGTTGCTGGCGCAGTGTGGCGATGGCCCACCCGCCGCGGCGGCGCCCTGAGCGGCGGATCAGTCCGAGCTGCCCAGCGTCGCGGTCACCTTGCGCGTCTGCCCGCCGCGCCACACGGTCAGCGTCACGCGATCGCCGATTTGGCGTGCCTCCAGCACGGACAGCATGTCGTCCAGGTCGGCCACGGCCTGGCCGTCCACGGCGGTGATGACGTCGCCCTGCACGATGCGGCCATTGCGGTCGCGGGCAAAGGGCTTCAAACCGGCGGCGGCGGCGGGGCTGCCCTCGGCCACGTTGACGAGCAGCACGCCCTTGGGTGCGCCCAGCGTACGGGCCAGGTTCTCGGGGCCCGCAGTCACGCCCAGCGCCGGGCGGATGAAGCGCCCGTCGCGGATCAGCCGCGGCACGATGCGGTTGACCTCGTCGACCGGGATGGCGAAGCCGATGCCGGCACTTGCGCCGCTAGGGCTGTAAATGGACGTGTTGACGCCGATCAGCCGGCCCGCCGAATCGAGCAGCGGGCCGCCGGAGTTGCCCGGGTTGATGGCCGCGTCGGTCTGGATGGCGCCGCGTATCGTGCGCCGCGTGACCGACTCGATCTCGCGGTTGAGCGCCGAGACGATGCCCGTGGTCAGCGTCTGGTCCAGCCCGAAGGGGTTGCCGATGGCGTAGACCTTCTGGCCGACCTGCAGCTCGCGGCTGGTGCCCAATGGAATGGCGGCCAGCTTGTCGCGCGGCGCCTCGATGCGCAGCACGGCCAGGTCGCGGTCGGGGAAGGCGCCCACCAGCCGGGCCGGGTAGCTGCTCTGGTCGTGCAGCGTCACGGTGGCGCGGTCGGCGCCCTGGATGACGTGGAAGTTGGTGACGATGTGGCCGGCCTCATCCCAGATGAAGCCGGTGCCGGTGCCGCTGGGCTGCTCGCTGGTGCGCAGCGAGAAGAAATCTCTTTGCACGGACAGCGTGGTGATGTGCACCACCGACGGGCTGATGCGTTTGAAGACGCTGATGTTGTTCAACTCCTCGGCGTCCAGCGGGGCGGCGCGGGGGCTGATGGCACGCGGCTGGGCGGCCTTGTTTTGGGCCAGCGCCGGCGGCAGGGCGACGGTGCTGAACAATGCGGCAAGCGTGAAGGCGAGCAGGCGCTGTGGCATGGCGCGGATGGTGTGGCAATGTTGATGCCTGCATTGTGGGCAAAGAATGGAGCTGGGCGATGAAGTGGATGGTTTGGGGCCTGGCCTGGTGCCTGGCATCGACGGGTGCTGCGGCGCAGCAGGTCTGGAAATGCGAGGCAGCGGGCAAGCTCGTGTTCAGCGACAAGCCCTGCCCGCAGTCCGGCCAGCTGGTGCCGCAGCGGGCGCTGCAGCCCAATGTGGTGGACGGCCTCAAGCCGGAGGCGGTGCGGGCAGCGTTGGACGCGGCACCGGCCTCCGCGCCGGCCGCGCAGTCCGCGCCGTCGGGCAACGTCTGCCCCGGCGACGACGAGCTGCGCAGCATGGAGACGCGCGCCAACTCCACGACGCTGGGTGATGCCGAGCGGCGCTTCCTGCAGGACGAGGTGCGCCGGGTGCGTCAGTGCCGCGCCGGTCAGGGGCGCTATCGCGAGACCGACTGGGACATCAGCCGCGCGGCCCAGGCCGCGCAGAGCCAGTTGAGCGAGCGCGCACGCCACGACGCCCGCGTGCGCGCCGAGGACATGCATGCCGCGGCCGACCCCGACGAGGGCGACCGCATTGCGCGCCGGCGCATCGCCGAGGAGCGCATGCGCGAGCGCCGCGCCGAGCAGCGCCTGCACAAGGGTCAGAATCCAGCGTCCATGCCGACGCCCTGACCCTGCCATGCCAGCGGCCCCTGCCGACCCATTTGCCCGCTCCGACCGCCTCGACGCGCTGCGTGGTGCCGCCATCGTCTGGATGGCGGCCTACCACTTTGCCTTCGACCTGAACCATTTCGGCTGGATACGCCAGGACTTCTATCGCGACCCGGTCTGGACCTGGCAGCGCACCTGCATCGTCAGCCTGTTTCTGTTCTGCGCCGGCGGCGGCCAAGCGCTGGCCGTCAGGGCGGGGCAGGGCGCCGGCCGCTTCTGGCGGCGCTGGGGCCAGGTGGCGGGCTGCGCGGTGCTGGTGTCGCTGGGCTCGTGGCTCATGTTCCCGAACAGCTGGATCAGCTTCGGTGTGCTGCACGGCATGGCCGCCATGCTGCTGGCGTTGCGGCTGGGCCTGGCGCGGCTGCCCGACGCCGTGCTGCTGGCGCTGGCGGCGCTGGCCATGGCCGCGCCGCGCTGGGTGCAACTGCCGGTCTTCGACACGCGCTGGACCAACTGGGTCGGGCTGGTCACGCACAAGCCCATCACCGAGGACTGGGTGCCGGTGCTGCCCTGGCTGGGCGTCATGCTGCTGGGTTTCGTCGTCACACGCAGGCGGCCCGGGTTGTGGGTGGGCCGCGCGCCGCGGCCGCTGGCGGTGCTGGGACGCTGGTCGCTGAGTTTTTACATGCTTCACCAGCCGGTGCTGATCGGCATGCTGATGGCGTTGCAGGCGCTCATCTTGGGCACCGGCCCGACAATGCGCCCATGAGCTCCAAATCCGTCCTGTTCGGCTTCCATGCCGTCACCGTCCGCCTCAAGACCCACCCGGACTCCGTCGCCGAGGTTCATTTCGACCCGGCGCGGCGCGACCAGCGCATGCGGGCCTTCATCGAGCGCGCCAAGGAGGCCGGCGCCAAGCTGGTGGAGAGCAGTGACGAGCGGCTGACGCAGCTGGCCGGCAGCCCACGCCACCAGGGCGTGGTGGCGCGCGTGACGGCGCTGTCGCAGCCGCATTCCCTGGACGACGTGCTCGACGCCGTGCAGGGCCCGCCGCTGGTGCTGGTGCTGGACGGCGTGACCGATCCGCACAACCTGGGGGCCTGCCTGCGCGTGGCCGACGGCGCCGGCGTGCATGCGGTCGTCGCGCCCAAGGACCGCGCCGTGGGCCTGAACGCCACGGTGGCCAAGGTGGCCAGCGGCGCGGCCGAGACCGTGCCCTATCTGATGGTCACCAACCTGGCACGGACCTTGAACGAACTCAAGGAGCGCGACATCTGGGTCGTCGGCACCTCGGACAAGGCGAAGCGCTCCATTTACGACGTCGATTTCAAGCGCCCCGTCGCGCTGGTGCTGGGCGCCGAGGGCGAGGGCATGCGGCAGCTGACGGCCAAGACCTGCGACGAACTGGTGCGCATCCCGATGGCCGGCGCGGTCGAGAGCCTGAACGTGTCCGTCGCGTCGGGCGTGTGCCTGTACGAAGCCTTGCGCCAGCGCAGCCGATAATTCTGACTATCCAGAAAAACTAGGAAGCCCTGTCATGGCCGTCATTGAAGTCACGCACCCCCTCGTCAAGCACAAGATCGGCCTGATGCGCGAGGCCGACATCTCGACGAAGAAGTTCCGTGAGCTGACCGGCGAGGTGGCGCGGCTGCTGTGCTACGAGGCGACGGCCGACTTTCCGCTGGAGAAGGTCACCATCGAGTGCTGGAGCGGCCCGGCCGAGATCGACCAGATCGCCGGCCGCAAGGTCACCGTCGTGCCCATCCTGCGCGCGGGGCTGGGCATGCTGGACGGCGTGCTGGACATCCTGCCCAACGCCAAGGTGTCGGTCGTGGGCTTGGCGCGCGACCATGAGACGCTCAAGCCGGTGAATTACTTCGACAAGTTCGTCGGCAACCTCAACGAGCGCACCGCGCTCATCATCGACCCGATGCTGGCCACGGCCGGCAGCATGATCGCCACGGTCGACCTGCTCAAGAGCAAGGGCTGCAAGGACGTGCGCGCGTTGGTGCTGGTGGCCGCGCCCGAGGGCGTGAAGGCGCTGACCGCCGCCCACCCCGACGTGCGCTGCTGGACGGCGGCCATCGACAGCCATTTGAACGATGTCGGCTACATCATCCCGGGCCTTGGCGACGCCGGCGACAAGATCTTCGGCACCAAGGAAGGCTGAGGCCTCACAGGCGCATGAAGCCGGTGGGCATGGGCGGGTAGATGTCGCCGCAGCCAGGCTTGCCGGACGCGCTCATCATCGCCAGCGGGTGGCCATGTCCATCTCTCCTGCGGCTGCTGGGCCGGCCGCCGGCGCGCTCCCGACTCAAAGCCCGACAGGCTCCTAGACGAGCCCTAGCGCCCCCAGCACACCGCCGCCCAGCACCAGCCAGACCAGGCTGATGCGCGTCTTCAGCGTCAGCAACACGGTGGCGGTGATCAGCGCCAGCGTGCCCAGCCGGTGCTCCGGCGCGCGCAGGAAAGGCTGCGCCAGCAGCCAGCCGGTGGCGAGGATCAGGCCCAGCGTCAGCGGCGTCATGCCGGCCGAGAAGGCCCGCACGCCGCGGTGCTCGCGGTGGCTGCGGGCCCAGCGCGTGGCGCTCAGCGTCAGCACCGACGACGGCAGCAGCATGCCGGCCATCGCGGCCATGGCGCCGGCCAGCCCGGCGACGTTGTAGCCCAGCACCGCGACGAACAGGACGTTGGGCCCCGGCGCCGCTTGGGCCAGCGCGATGGAGCTCGTGAAATCGGCATCGCTGAGCCAGCCTTGCTTCTCGACGAGGAAGCGGTGCATCTCCGGCGCCGTCGTGATCGCGCCGCCTATGGACAGCAGCGACAGCGTCAGGAAGTGCAGGAACAGCGCCAGCAGGTCCGCCGCGCTCATGGCAGCCGCCTCCACGCAACGAGCATGCCGAGGCCGCCCAGCAGCGCCAGCACGCCGATCAGCGGCCAGCGCAGCACGGCGATCAGCAGGAACGCCGCCACGGCCAGCACGATGGCCAGCGGCGCGCCCAGCGGGTTGTGGCGCAGCGTGGGCAGCAGCTTGATGCCGGTGGCCAGCACCAGGCCCGCCGCCACGGCCGCCATGCCGCGCAGCGCCTGCACCGCCAGAGGGTGGCTGGCCAGTTGGCCATAGGCCGCCGCCAGCAGCAGCACCAGCGCGGCCGGCGCTGTCAGCATGCCGGCCAGCGCGACGACTGCGCCACGCAGCCCGAAGAAGCGGTCGCCGATCATCATCGACAGGTTGACCACGTTGGGGCCGGGCAGTAACTGGGCGATGGACAGCATCTCGACGAACTCGTGCTGGTCCAGCCAGCCCAGCCGTTCGACCAGCTCGCGCTGCGCGACGGCGAGCACGCCACCGAAGCCCTGCAGCGCCAGCCGCGTGAACGCCAGGAACAGCTGCATCAGCGACTGCGGGCGGTTCAACGGATGACCTTCAGTGCCTCGGGATTGACGATGTTGGTGGGCTGGGACTTGATGAAGTTCAGCACGTTGTCGAAGGCGGCGTCGAAGTACAGCTCGTAGCTGTCCTGCTCGACGTAGCCAATGTGCGGCGTGCAGACGGCGTTCTCCAGGCGCAGCAGCGGGTGGCCTTGCAGGATGGGCTCGCTCTCGAACACGTCGATGGCCGCCATGCCGGGGCGCCCGCGGTTGAGGGCGGAGACGAGGGTGCCTTCGGTGATGAGTTCGGCCCGCGAGGTGTTGACGAACAGGGCCGTGGGCTTCATTTGGGCCAGGTCCTCGGCCGTGACGATGCCGCGCGTGGCATCGCACAGGCGCAGGTGCACGGACAGCACGTCGGCCTCGGCGAAGAAGGCCTGCCGGCTGGCGGCGGCCTGGTAGCCGTCGGCCACGGCGCGCAGTCGCGAGCCCTCGCTGCCCCAGACCATGACGTTCATGCCGAAGGCCCGGCCATAGCCGGCCACCAACTGGCCGATCTTGCCGTAGCCCCAGACACCCAGCGTCTTGCCGCGCAAGACCATGCCGATGCCGAAATTGGCCGGCATGGAAGCCGCTTTCAGCCCCGACTGCTGCCAGGCGCCGTGCTTGAGGTTGCCGATGTACTGCGGCAGCCGCCGCATGGAAGCCATGATGAGCGCCCAGGTCAGCTCCGCTGGCGCCACCGGGTTGCCCACGCCCTCGGCCACCGCGATGCCCAGCCGTGTGCAGGCATCGATGTCGATGTGGCTGCCCACCCGCCCGGTTTGCGAGATCAGCTTGAGCTTGGGCAGCTTCTCGAGCAATTGGCGCGGCAGGGCGGTGCGTTCACGGATCAGCACCAGCACCTCCGCGTCGCGCAGTCGCACCGAGAGCTGGCCGATGCCCTTGACGGTGTTGGTGAAGACCTTGGCGTTCAGCGGCTCCATCTTGGCCGCGCAGCGCAGCTTGCGCACGGCGTCCTGGTAGTCGTCGAGGATGATGACGTTCATGGGGAAGGTCATTGTGCCGCGGCCCAAGCTGCGCTTCGGCGCAGCTGACCAAGATCGGTTGCCCTCAAGAAGGACGGGCCCATGCCGAGGCGCGCAAGTTCCCGGCCGACAACGACCTGGTGCTGCGCCTGGCGCCCGACATGCTGCCGTTCACCAAGCAGATCCAGACCGCCGGCGATGCGGCCAAGGGCTGCGTGGCGCGCTTGGCCGGCCAGGAGATTCCGAAGTTCGAGGACAACGAGGCCACGCCGGACGAGCTGGCCGAGCGCATCCGCAAGACGCGCGACTGCGGGCTGTCGGTGCCCGAGGCCGCCTTCGTTGGCGCCGAGGGGCGCGAGATCACCGTCCCGCGCCGCAGCGGCGACCCGCTGAGGTTCGACGGCGTGAACGATCTGCGCCACTTCGCGCTGCCCAATTTCTTTCTACTTCCGCGCCACCACCACCGATGCGCTGCTGCGCCATGCCGGCGTGCCGCTGGGCAAGGGCGACTACCTGGGCGGCTGAGGCAGCCTCCACGGGTGGGAATTGCTGCTCGAAACGCAGCCTATTCCCCTCGCCTGGAATCGCCTGGCGGCTTGAAAATCGGGGCCAACTCTGCGTAAGCTGCCTGAAGCATGGACATGTCGACGCCTCCTGCCGCCCAGCCCCCCGGCATGGATGGTCTTGCCGTGGTCGAGCAATGGCTGGCCCGGGCGCGCGGCGGCGAGTGGCCCCTACCGGAGCTGATGGCGGCTGCGTCCCAATTGCAGTCGGCAGGCGCGCTGGATGCCGCCGCCTTGCTGTACCAGACCTGGGTGGGCGCCACGGCATCGCCGATGCGGCACATCGCCTGCTTCAACTGGGGCACGCTGCTCGGCGAGCTGCGCCGACACGCTGACGCCGAGGCCGTTTACCGCATGGCGCTGGCGGCCGTTCCCGGCTTTGCGCAGGCCCGCCTCAACCTGGGGCATCAGCTCGAACACCTCGGCCGGCCAGAAGAGGCCCTGGCGGAATGGCGTACCGTCTACGAGACCGAGACGCCGATGAGCCTGGGCGTCGACCCGGTCAGCCTGCATCTGCACGCCCTGAACAACGCGGCGCGGCTGCTGGAGCAGCTCAAGCGCTACGACGAGGCTGAAGCGCTGTTGCGCCGCTCGCTCACGCTGGATCCGCGCCAGAGCGATGTCGCCCAGCACTATGTGCATATCCGCCAGAAGCAGTGCGCGTGGCCGGTGTACGAGGCGTTCGGTGAAGTGACGCAGAACCACCTGCTGATGAGCACCTCGTTGCTGGCTATGCTCGATGAGAGCGACGACCCGGCGCTGCAGTTGCTCGCCGCCCAGCGTTTCGTGCTGGAGCGGGTGCCCAAAGTGAAGGCGGCGCCGCTGTACCGGGGGCGCCGCCGCGACGGCAAGATCAAGATCGGCTACCTGTCGGGCGACCTGCACATGCATGCGGTGGGCCTGCTGACGGCCGAGCTCTACGAACTGCACGACCGCGAGCGCTTCGAGGTGCACGCCTTCAGTTGGAGCCGCGAGGACGGGACGCCGCTGCGGGCGCGCCTGAAGGCCGCGTTCGACCACTACCACCCCGTGCACACGCTGACCGATGCCCAGGTGGCCGAGGCCGTGGCCGAGGCGGGCATCGATGTGCTGGTCGACCTGCAGGGGCTGACCAGCGGCGCCCGCGCCGGCATCCTGGTCCACCGCGGCGCGCCGGTGCAGGTGAGCTACCTCGGATTGCCGGCCACCTCGGCCATCCCTGGGGTGGACTGGATACTGGCAGACCGCTACGTGATGCCGCCGCAGTCGCTGCGCTACTACACGGAAAAGCCCATCTACCTGCCGCACTGCTACCAGGTCAGCGACCGCCAGCGCGTGGCCAACCCTGCGCCCAGCCGTGCGCAGGCCGGCCTGCCGGACGAGGGTTTCGTGTTCTGTGCCTTCAACAACAACCACAAGATCAGCGAGCCGGTGTGGCGCTGCTGGATGCGTGTGCTGCGCCAGGTGGCGGGCAGCGTGCTGTGGTTGCTGGCGGACAACCCCTTTGCCCGCGAGAACCTCACGCGTGTCGCTGCCGAAGAAGGCATCGCGCCTGAGCGGCTGGTGTTCGCCCCGCGGGCGCTGCCGGGCGACTATCTTGCCCGCTTCACGCTGGCCGACGTGTTCCTCGACACCTTCCCCTACAACGCCGGCACCACCGCGAGCGACTGCCTGTGGATGGGCACGCCCATCCTGACCCGCTCCGGGCAGACCTACATCTCCCGCATGGCGGGCAGCCTGCTGACCGCGGTGGGCCTGCCCGACCTGATCACGACGACGCTCGAGGAGTACGAGCAGCGCGCCGTCCAGCTCGGCAACCAGCCGGCCCGCGTCGCGTCGTACAAGCGCTACCTGGCAGAACACGGGCGCAGCTCGCCGCTGTTTGACATCCCGGCAATCGTGCGCGCGATCGAGCGTGAATTCGAGCGCCTGGCCCTGCAGGCCCGCGCCGCCTCCTGATGCCGCAGCGACCCCATGACCCCTTCTTCGACGGCCAGCCCCAGGCCGTGGGGCTGCGCCTGGCCGCCAACGGCGAGCCGCCGCCGGCGCCGGACCCGCTGGAGGGCCTGACCAGCCAGCCGGCCGGCGACCCGCTGCTGCAGGCGCTGTCCTGGCTGACGCGCCACCACGGCAAGCCCCGCTCGCCGGAGTCCCTGCGTGCCGGCGCCCCGATCGAAGGGCCGCTGACGCCGGACGGCGCCATCCGCATCATGCGCGAGGCCGGGTACAACGCCGGCCTGCTGCGCAAGTCCATCGACGACATCCACAGCCTGCTGCTGCCGGCCGTGCTGCTGCTGAAAGGCGGCGACGCCTGCGTGCTGGTGCGCCGGCTGGACGAGCCGAGCACGGTGGCCGCGGGCAGCTGCCGCTACGAGGTGGTCTTCCCCGGGCCCGAGGCAGCGGCGGTGCCGGCGACCACGGCGGAGCTGGAGCCCGAGTACAGCGGCTTCTTGCTGGTGGTTTCGGTGCAGGAGGTGTCGCAGGCCCACACCCGCAACCCCGCGGACGAACAAATCCTGCGACCGATGGGGCCGCACTGGTTCTGGGGCACGATGCGCCGCTTCGTGCCCTACTACCGGTCCGCCTTGGTGGCAGCCCTGCTCAGCAATGTGCTGATGCTCGTGTCCGGGGTTGTGACGTCGGTGATCTACGACAAGGTGATCCCGCACCAGGCGTTCGTCACGCTGTGGGCGCTGGCCATCGGTGCGGGCGTGGCCTTGCTGTTCGACCTGTTCTCTCGCCAGTTGCGGGCCCACCTGATCGATCTGGCTGGTCGCAAGGCCGATGTGATCATCGGTGCCAAGCTGTTCCGCCAGACCCTCGGTGTGCGCATGGAATTCAAGCCCGGTTCGGCCGGGTCTTACGCGCACTACCTGGCCCAGATCGAGATGGTGCGGGAGTTCTTTGCCTCTGCCACGATGTCCGTGCTGACGGACCTGCCGTTCATCCTGCTGTTCGTGGCCATGACTTTCATCATCGGTGGGCCGCTGGGCTGGGTGCTGGTCATCGCCATCCCGCTCATCCTCTTGCTGACGCTTGCCATCCAGGCGCATCTGCGTCAGGCGATGCGCACGAATATGTCCGAGATGGCCGATCTGCAGGGCACGCTGGTGGAGGCCATCGAGGGCTTGGAAGACCTGAAGACTTCGGGCGCCGAGGGGAGGTTTCTGCGTCGCTACGAAACCAGCACGTCCATCGCCGCCGAGTCGGCCATGCGGGCGCGCAGCATGTCGAGCTGGAGTGCCAACGTCTCCATGA
This sequence comes from Roseateles sp., assembly GCA_046294815.1. Classification (GTDB taxonomy): domain Bacteria; phylum Pseudomonadota; class Gammaproteobacteria; order Burkholderiales; family Burkholderiaceae_C; genus Pelomonas. The sequence continues at coordinate 14,622 of JBKBOJ010000044.1, forward strand.
CGATGCAGCAGCTCATCAACCTAGTGATGCTGGTGTGGGGCGTGTATCTCATCCATGACGGCGTGATCACCGCGGGCGCGCTGATCGGTTCGGTGATGTTTGCCAGCCGGGCCTTGATGCCGCTGGGCAGCGTGGTGAGCCTGGCCACGCGCTACCAGGGCGCTCGCGCAGCCATGCAGTCGCTGGACCGCATGATGCAGACCCCCACCGAGCGCGAGAGCCAGCGCAACTATGTGCCCCTGAACCAGTTCACCGGCCAGCTCGGCCTGCATGACGTGAGCTTCAGCTACCCCGCTGTCGGGGATGCACCGGCACCCAAGGTGCTGAAGAACGTGACGCTTACGCTCAAGCCGGGCGAGCGTGTGGCGATACTGGGGCGCATCGGCAGCGGCAAGAGCACCATCCTGCGCCTGATGGCAGGGCTCTATCAGCCGACCGAGGGGATGGTGCATGTGGATGGCATCGACCTGCGCCAGCTCGACCCGGCCGAGTTCCGCGCGCACGTCGGCTTCGTGTCCCAGGACCCGCGCCTCTTCCACGGCACCTTGCGTGACAACGTGCTGATGGGGCGCTCCCACTTGGATGCCGCGCGGCTGGTGGAGGTCGCCCGCCTGACGGGCCTGGACCGCGTGATTGCTGCCCATCCTCAGGGGTGGGATTTGCCGGTGGGCGAGATGGGCAACCTGCTGTCCGGCGGGCAGCGCCAGTTGGTGGCTTTGGCGCGCAGTCTGGTGACGCGGCCCCAAGTGCTGCTCATGGACGAGCCGACCAGCTCGATGGACGCGCAGAGCGAGATGGCCTTCCTGCGCCAACTGCGCGATGCCGCGGGCAATTGCACGCTGGTGGTGGTGACCCATCGACCGGCGGTGCTGGAGTTGGTGTCGCGCGTCATCGTGGTGGATGCGGGCCGCATGGTGCTCGACGGCCCGCGTGACCAGGTGCTGGCCGCCCTGTCGGGCGTGCGTCCTGCGCAGACCCAGCCCGCTGCGGCGGCCGATGCTGGCAACCTGCACATGCACCCGGCCACGCAGCCGGTGCAGCGCTCCGCGTCGGTTTGAGCCATGGCGAGCCACGACAAGCTCGGCTTGAGCCGCCAGGAGGGCCAGTTCCTCAACGCGCTGGAAGGGGCTCAGCTGGACGAGCCGTTGCCGGGGGTGACCTGGGTGCTGTACCTGCTGGCGGTGGTGGTGGTGACTGCCATCGTCTGGGCCTCGTTGGCCCATGTGGACGAGGTCACCCGCAGCGATGGGCGTGTCGTCCCCGATGGGCGCGAGCAGGTGATTGCCAGCCTGGACAGCGGCATCCTGCGCGAGCTGTACGTGCGCGAGGGCCAGGAGGCGCAGCAAGGCCAGGAACTGGCGCAGCTCGACCCGACCCGCGTGGAAGCGTCTCAGAACGAAGGCCAGGCCCGGAGGCTGGCGCTGTTGGCGCAGGCGGCCCGCCTGTCGGCCGAGGCCAACGGGCGGGCGCTGAAATTCCCGCCCGAGGTGGAGGCCGTGCCGCGGTTGGTCGAGGCCGAGACCGAGGCTTACGAGGCGCGTCGTCGCGTGCAGGAGGAGGCGGTCAGCGCGCTGGGGCGCAGTGCCGGCCTGCTGGGCCGGGAGTTGCGACTGGCCCAGGAGATGGCAGCTAAGGGCTTGATGTCGGACGTAGAGGTGATGCGCCTGAGCCGGCAGATCAACGAACTGCAATTGCAGCGCAGCGAACGCATCAGCCGCTTCAAGCAAGATGCGAGCAGTGAGCTCGTGCGGGTGCAGAACGAGCTGACGCAGCTCGATGAGCAGATGGTGGTGCGCCAGGATGCGATGCAGCGCACGGTGTTGAAGTCGCCAGTGCATGGCGTGGTCAAGAACATCCGCGTGAACACGGTCGGTGGCGTGGTCACCACCGGATCGCCCATCATGGAGATCTCGCCCATCGGTCCCCGGGTGTTGGTGGAGGCGCGGATCAAGCCCAAAGACATCGGCTTCGTGCGCGTGGGCCAGACGGCCGAAGTGAAGCTCACGGGCTATGACTTCAACGTGCACGGAGGGCTGGAGGGCAAGGTCGAGTACATCAGCCCTGATGTGATGGGCGATCTCGAGAAGGGCGGCGACAACACTTACTACCGCGCCATCGTCGCTGTCGACCGGAACAACACCCACTTCAAGGGCAAACCGCTGCCCGTCATTCCCGGCATGCAGGCGACGGTGGACATCCGCACCGGGGACCGGTCGGTATTGAGCTACCTGCTGCGGCCGATGCTGAAGTCCCGGGAAGCACTGCGGGAGCGATAAAGCCGGCCGCTCACCCCGTTTTTCAGGGCTTCGGCCAGGCGAGGGCGGTGGTCTAGTGCAAGGGCCATGCTGTACCTCTTGCGCTCCCTGATCGCCCACAGCCTCGCGGCCGCCGTGCTGCTGCAAAGCCCGGTCGCCCTCGCCCAGGCGCGGGCCCAGGCCCGCCCCGCGCGGGCGGCCCTGCCTCCGGCCCCCACGCCGGAGGCTGCGCCAGCGTCGACAGGCCGCTGCAACGAGGACGATGCCGGTCTGTCACGCCTGGGGCGAGACATGACGGCGCTGGCCATCGACAACACCGACCCTCGCACCGCACTGCAATCGCTGGTGGACACCACCCTGGCGCGCAGCAAGGCCCTGGGCGCGGTGCGGCTGTTGACCGACGCGGCGCGCGCTGACATCGAGGAGACCCGCGCGCTTGGCCTGCCGACGGCGGCGTTGAGCGTGGGGGTGAACGGCCTGCACCAATCCTTGGGGACCATCAGTGCGAGCCGTGGCCAGGTCGGCGTCACGCTGACCGCCGGCATACCGGTCTGGGACTTCGGTCGCATCACCAAGCTCACCGATTGGCGCAAGGAACTGGCCGAGGTGGCTGTTCAAGGACAGCGCAGCGCGGAAGAACAGCTGTCCCTGACGGCGGTGTCCCTGGCGCTGGACCGCAGCCGCTACGCGCTGCAGGCCCAGGTCTACACCCAGTATGTGCGCAAGATGGCCTGTCTGGTGGACGCGCTGGAAATCATCACCAAGGCTGATCGCGGCCGCGCCAGCGAGCTGGTGCAGGCGCAGAAGAGCCTCCAGCAGGCCGACCTCGCTCTGGAGCAGACGATGTCGGCGCTGCGGCAGATCGAAGTGAGGCTCAAACGCCTGGTGGGCGAGCCCCTGCCGCCGATCATCGGCATGTCGGCGGCGCTGGCGGTGCTGCCTGACCTGGAACAGCTCAAGAGCGACATCCTCCTGGCCCCGGATGTGGCGCAGGTGGAGGCTCAGGCCCGCGCACAGCGCAACTTCGCGGAGTCGGTCATCGCGGGGCAGAAGCCGTCGGTCAGCATCAGCGGCAGTGCCAGCACCTTGTTCCGCACCGGCGCCTTGCCCGGGGAGTCGCGGTCCAGCGACGTGGGCGCGGGCGTCACGGTCACCATTCCCTTGCTTCAGCCGGGCGCCCAGGCGCAGGCAAGCGCCGCGGTGCAGCGCTACCGCGCCACCGTGCTGCAGCGGGACGAGGCCATCGAGGCCAAACGCTACCGGCTTCTGGAGATGTATGAGATCGGGACGTCATCCCTGGAGCGTGCACGCCGCATCGCGGAGATCCTGCGCAACAGTGACCGGGTGCGGGCCTCGACCTTACAACAGTGGCAGCAGCTCGGACGCCGGTCCCTGTTCGATGTGATGGGCGCGGAGAGCGAGTACTACGGCTTGCGCATTGCCCACGTGAACGCCCTGATTGACATCCAGCAGGTCGTCGCGCTCATGTGGTCGATGGGCCGGGGTGTCGTCACGCCGCTGCGCTGATGCGGGCTGCTGGCCGTCCTCCCGTTGTTTGAGGTGCAGCACCCGCCCACAAAAATTGCGAGACCGCCCGGCCGACGTCAAATTGGCGGAGCGAAGGCCGTTCTTCGCAGGAATCGGCCCGTGGAAACTGCGATCTACTGCGCACTGCAGGAAACACCGACGATCCGGCACCTGACCCCGCGAGGAATGCATGAGCCAAGACACCTCCACCGCCGCCACATCCCAGAAGGTTTTGTTGATAGGGGGCTGCGGCTACATCGGCAGCTACCTGTACCCGCGGTTGGAGCGGGCGGGTTTCGCCGTCACGGTGGTTGATCAGCTCAAGCGCGGCAACCCGCTTGGGCTCACGGTCATTCAGGATGATTACGCGAACCTGGACGACGATTTCCTTCGGGCGTTCGACGCGGTGCTGTGGTTCGGCGGGCATTCCAGCGTGGGGCAGTCCATGGCCGACCCTGACGGGGCTGTGGCGAACAACTGCCTGAACCTGTTCTCCTTCGCCAAGCGACTGCCGGCCCACACCAAGTTCATCTACGCGTCCAGCGGGAGCCTGTACTCGTCAAAGGCGACGCCGGTGATGGCAGCCTCTGAGAGTTCGCTGGCCAGCATCCCGTCGCAGAACGCCTACGACATCTCGAAGTTCGCGTTCGACTATCTGGCCAAGAGCTTCCTCGGCAATTTCTATGCGCTGCGCATGGGCACCTTGGCGGGGTACAGCCCCAACTTGCGCCCGGAGCTGGTTTTCAACGCGATGAACATCGCGGCCGTGACCACCGGCCGTGTGCACCTGAAGAACAGCGACTCATACCGCACCATCCTGTTCCTCAGCGACTTGTGGGCCTTGGTGCGCAAGCTGCTGATCACGCAGCAGCAGCCGGGGGTCTACAACGCGGGCAGCCTGTCCTTCAAGATGGGCGAGCTGGCGCACGGCATCGCGAGCACCTGGAACGCTCAGGTGATGTACGAGGGCGATTCGGACACCTACTCCTTCCTGCTCGACACCACGCGCATGAAGGCCATCTGCGGCAACGACCTGGCGAGCCCTGATCTCTCGCAGCGCTGCCGCGAGTTCATCGAGCAATACGAAACCTCGAGGAGCACACGTTGAGCAACCACCTATTGAAGAACTGCCTGTGCTGCGGTTCCGGGGATCTTCGCCTCGTGCTGGACCTCGGCGTGCAGCCGCCCGCCAACAGCTACACCCGCACGGCCACCGAGAAGGTGGAGGAGTACCCGCTGGGCCTGAACGTGTGCGGTCAGTGCTGGCATGCGCAGCTCACCTTCTGCGTTGACCGGCAGGAGATCTTTGATCGGTATGCCTATGTGAGCGGCACCTCGGGAACACTCAACCGCTTCTTCAAGTGGTTTGCCGCATCGCTGGCCTCCCGACTGCCTGCCGGCGCCCGTGTGCTGGAATTGGCTGCGAACGACGGCAGTCTCATCAAGGAGATGCAGTCGGCCGGCATCGATTGCGTCGGTGTGGACCCGGCGCGCAACATCGTCGAGCAGGCGCAGGCGCAAGGCCTGCCCATCGTGTGTGGCTACTGGCCGGCGGCTGCCGAGCAGGTGAGCGGACAGTTTGACGCGATCGTCTGCATGAACGTCGTGGCGCACGTCGACGACCCAAAAGCCTTCATCGCGGCCTGCAGGAGCAAGCTCAAGCCCGGCGGCGTGCTGCTCATCCAGCCCTCCCAGGCGCGCATGTTCGGCAACCATGAGTTCGATACCTGCTACCACGAGCACATCTCGTTCTTCAACACGCGCTCCATGGGCGTGCTGGCGGAGTCGGTGGGCTTGAAGCTGGTGGACACCGCGCTGGTGAAGATCCATGGCGACAGCCCCATCTACATGCTCTGCCACCCCGATGCGCCCGCGAGTGCCAGCCTGCTTGGCGCTTTCCGTGATGGCGACTTTGCGATCGCGGAAGACCTGGCGACTTATGAGGCCCAGATCCAGCTCTATGACTGGCGCACCTATGACACCTTCCGCAGCCACGCCAAGGCGGTGGTGGACAACCTTGGCCAGGAAGTGGCTCGCCGGCGTGAGCAAGGCTTCGACGTGGTCTTCGTCGGTGCAGCAGCCAAGGCGATGACGGTGGTCAATGCCGGCAACATCAGGCCTGACCGTTTCCTCGACGAAAGCCCGCTGAAGATCGGCCTGCATGCGCCCGGCATCGGCACACGCATCGAGGGGCTGGATGCCTGTCGGCAGCTGACCCGGCCGGCCTTCTTCGTGATCACGGCCTGGAACTTTCGCCATGAGCTCGCAGCCAAGCTGCGTGCGGTCGGCGTGCCGCAAGGCTCGGTCTTCTACTCCTACTTCCCCAAGCCGGAAGTGCTCTGAGGCGCGCTGCTGTCCAGTCATCATGCGCACGGTCATCTGCCACTTCTTCAACGAGGCCTATCTGCTGCCCTGGTGGTTGAAGCACCACCTGGCGCTGTTCGACCATGGTGTGATGATCGACCATGGGTCCACCGACGGCTCGGCGGACATCATTCGCGAACTGGCTCCGCATTGGCGCCTGGTGCGCAGCCGGCTGACCCACTTCGACGCCTACCTCACGGATTTCGAGGTCATGGGCTACGAACAGGAACTGCCGGGCTGGAAGATGGCGGTCAACGTGACTGAATTCGTCATGCCGACGGTTCCGCTGGAGACGGTCGAGCGGGAACTGGTGCGCCTGGGGCGGGTGGGGTGCGCGGCGTCGGGCATGATCGTGGTGGACCACCAGACCGAGGTGGCACCCACCCCCCGACTGTCGCTGCCGGCGCAGAAGCACTGGGGCGTGGACGACAACGCCGAGCTGCAGCCGCAGTTGCGCCTGGCCCGGGGGCTGTCTCCGGAGCCGATGCGCAATCGCTTCTTCCACCGCGGCGAGGTGGGCATGTACCACCCAGGTCGGCACAAGTCCTTCCACCCCGACAGCACTTTCCGGTTGCTGGATCTGATGGTCTTCCACTTCGGCTATGCACCTTGGAACGAGGAGGTCGTGCGACGCAAGACGCAGATCGCGGCCAAACTCAAACCCGAGGACGTGCAGCGTGGATGGGGCGCCCAGCATCTTAAGAAGGCTGAAGCACTGCAGCGCGACTACGAGCTGATCCGCACTGGCGCCACCGATTTGATGGCTCATCCGTACGCCAGCCGAGCCATCGCCTACGCAAGCTCGCTCTACACCTGATCCGAACGCCGCCCGGCGGTGCTGCCGCAGGCGCGGCACGTCAGCTCACGCGCGGTCTCAAGCGGGCGTCTGTGCTGCCGGGGCTGGTGCGGCCTGTGCGGCCTGCGCTGCCGCCAAGGCCTGCACGCGCTGGACCATCTGCTGCAGCAGCGCCGTCTCGGTGGCCAGGCCGTAATCGACCTGGAGTCGCTCGATGCCGGGCGCCAGCAGCGCGGGCGCGTCGGGGCGCAGGGCGATGCCTGTCGCCACGCGGAACTGCGCCACGAAGGCGCGCATGTCCCCCACCGGGACCGGCAGGAAGTTCGGTGCAGCCCAGTATTCCTGCCCCCCCCAGCCCGGATAGCCCACCACGACATTGCCACTGATCGCGGCTTCCAGCGGTGGTACCGGGCAGCCCTCGAAATCGCTGAACGCCAAGAACACGCGCGACGACTGCAGCTCCGCTGCCACCTGTGCTTCGGTCATGTTGTGGATGGGCTGGAAGGTCCAGTCCGGAAAGGCACGCGCCAGCCAGGGCACGAGGTTGCTCGAATGCAGCGGCAGCTTGCGCGGCATGAAGGTGCACTTCTTGGCCCGGGGGGGCGAATCGGGCAGGGCGGGGGCACCGAAGCGCGTCGTGTCGATGGAGTACTTGACCCGCACGATCTTGTGCGCGAACTCCGGGAACACGCTGCCCAGGAAGGAGGATGTGTCTTCCGAGATCGACAGGATGGCCGTGGCATTGCGGTAGCAGTTCCAGACCTCCTGCAGCGGCGCGGTGGGCAGCACGAGGTAGCCGTTCTGCACGTACATGCAGTAGCGCATCCCGATCGAGGCGAGCTGCGTGCCGAAGATCGTCATGATTTCGGGCACCATCAGCATGTCGGTTGTCCGGAGCTCGTCGAAATAGACGATCGAGGCGGTGTTCTCGAACCAGTCGCAGCGGAAGGGCCGCTGGAAGTGCATCACGTGGGCATCCACGCCGAGCGAGCGCAGCAGCTCGGCATGCTTGTAGATCACCTTCACACCCCCGGTGGGCGTGTTCGAGTCGGGGCTCACGAACAGATAACGTGTCATGGCGCGCGAGGATGTTCAGCGGTGCTCGTCGAGCAGGCGCTGGTAATGAGCCAGGAATGCTGGCGTCGTAGCGGCCAGCCTGCCGGCTTGTGCATCTGCCAGCAGTCGGGCCTGGAAGCCGTGCAGTTCGGGCAGGGTGTGCTTGCTGGCCTGATAGAGGCCCAGCAGCTTGGGCAAGACCTCGTGGCACTGCGCGAGTGTGGCGCGGCCGGCGCACAGCTCCTGCCGGAACACCAGTTCCCACTCCACCGCGCCGAACACGTTGGCCCGCGCCGATACCTGCCCCTGGTGGACGCGGAAGCTCCCCAGGTACTCGCCGCTGCCATGCACCAACCCACGCTCCGCGATCGCCAGATACATCACCACATCCCACAGGAACGCTGTGTCGAAGCGGCCATAGCGGCTGAAGCCGAAGTGGTCGATGCGGTCGCGGTCGATCATCGTGAAGCTGGGCTCGCCGATGAAGTTCAGAAACTTCGCCATGTTGTCCAGCAGCAGTGCGCGGTCCATCACGGCCCGGCGGTCTTCGGTCAGTACACCGTAGCGGGCCGTGGTGGTGCCGTGTTCATCGATGAGTTCGCGTTGATGCCAGCTCAATGCGCAGTCCGGCACGCTGCGCAACAGGTCTAGCAGAACGGCCGTTGAGCGCGGTGCGATCAGATCGTCGTCGTACATGAAGCGCACGTAGCGACCGCGTGCGCGATGCCACAGCAGCAAATGATTGAGACGGGCACTGCCCGCCGTGACCTGGTGGCTGGGGATGTAGATGATGCGAGGGTCGGCCGCCGCCTCGACGATGCGGCGGATCTGGTCGTCATGCGAGTCGTCCCCGACCAGGATCTCAAGATGCTCATGCGTTTGCGCCTGGACCGCCTGCAACGCCAGCTGGAAATGGCGGTGCTTGAAGGCCGGGATGAGGACCGAGACAAGCGGCTGTGCGGACGTGGACATGACGAGCCCAGGATGGCGATGCATCGATTGGAGCGCAACTCCACGCTGCTTGTGAGGTGAATAGCGCGACCAAGGCCGGCCTTTCCAGCGCTCCGTCGCGACGCGGCCAGAAACGACCAGGCCCGGCCGTCCCCAGGGGCGAACCGGGCCTTCAGCGTCCCCGAGGGGAGCGAGCCGTCAGATCAGGGGCACCTGTCGCAAGGTGTCGTCATCGTCCAGCGACTTGATGCGGTGCGCCAACAGCTCAGGTGTCATGCTCGTGGGCGCGGTGGCCGGCGCGGGTGCGGTAGCCCCCCCGAGCAGCGGCGTCTCGGGCTGAGCGAGCACGTCGTCGAGTTTCACGTTGCTGGTCGGGTTGCCGGACTTGTCCTTCGCGAACCACACGTCGGCCAGCTGATGCACGACGCCATCGGATGTGGTGAAGCTGGAGATCAGCCCGACCACATTGCCGTTGTTGTCTTCCTGCGTCTTGGCCGCGTCGAGGCCCAACTCGACGATGCCGAGTTCGGTCAGCGTCTTGAGCTCACCCACGTCGGTCTTGCCGTCGTGGTTGGCATCCACCCAGACGCGGAGCTGGTTGAACTGCGCATCGGCGGCATTGACCTTGTGGTCATGGTTGGTGTCCAGGCTTGCGAGCGCCTGGAAGCCGTCCGTCGCCCGCTGGCCATTGCCCATCACGAAACCCGAGCCGAACAGCTCTGACCCGCTGTTCACCTTGCCGTCATCATTGCGGTCCAGGGCCAGCAGGCCATCGCCGCCCCCCACCCAGCCCCACTTCTGGGCTTTGCCGGTACCGTTCAGGTCGAACGTCACCCCGCTGGAGGCGTGCAGCGTCTCAATGCCGTTGCCGTTGAGGTCCAGCACCAGCGGCGTGGAGAGCCACAAGGCATCGACCTGTGCCGTGCTCATGGCCTGGATCTGGTCGGAGGTCAGTGCCAGGCTTTGTGCCATGTTCAGGGCGGCCAGATCCTGCGTCTGGAACGCCTGAATCTGCTCGGTCGTGAACGCCTGCATCTGCTCGGTCGTCAGGCCCGCCACCGCGGCAGTGGTGAACGCCACGATGTCCTGGGTGTCGATCGCCCGGATCTGATCGGTCGTGAACGACCCGATCTGTGCCGAGTTCAGGGTGGCGAAGTGCTGGGTGTCCAGCGCCCGGATGCCTTCGGTGCTCAGGGCATGCAGTTGCGCGGTGCTCAGTGCATGCACCTGGGCCGTGGTCAGCGCGTGGATGTCTGCACTTTCCATCGTGGAGATCTGGCTCGTGGTCAGCGCGGCGATCTGGCTGGTGGACAGGGCGCGGATCTGTGCGCTGTCGAAGGCGTTCAGGTCATCGCTGACCAGGCCGGCCACCTGGGGCTGGGTGGTCAGCGCGGCGACTTGCTGGGTGGTCAGCGCGCCAATCTGGCTGGAGCTGAGGGCTTCGATCTGGGCCGTGCTGAGGGCACGCAGCGCCTGCGTGTTGAGCGCGCGCAGGTCTTGCGACTCGATGGCCGCAACCTGGTCGGTGGACAGACCGCCAACTTGACGGGAACTCAGCGCAGCGAACTGCGTGCTGTCCATGGCGGCGATATTGCCGGTGCTCAGCGCGCCAAGCTGCGTCGAGCTGAGGGCACCGACTTGCGCCGTGGAGAGCGCGGCGACGTCGGCGCTCTCCATCGTGGATACCTGGGTGGTGGTCAGGGCCGCGAGCTGGGCGGTGCTGAGGGCGCGGATCTGGCCACTGGTGAGCGCATTCAGGTCATCGCTCACCAAACCGGCAATCTGGCCGGTCGTGAGCGCAGCGACTTGCTGAGTCGTCAGTGCAGCAATCTGGCCAGAGCCCAGCGCTTCGAGCTGAGCGGTGCTCAGCGCACGCAGGGCAAGCGTGTTCATGGCGCGCAGGTCCTGCGACTCGATGGCGGCCACCTGGTCGGTCGACAAGCCGGCGACCTGGCGGGAGGTCAAGGCGGCGAACTGCCCGCTGTCCATCGCGGCAATATTGCCGGTGCTCAGCGCGCCGAGCTGGGTCGAGCTGAGCGAGGCGACCTGGGCGGTGGTGAGCGCGGCAACGTCGGCGCTCTCCATCGTGGACACCTGGGTGGTGCTCAGGGCCGCGAGCTGGGCGGTGCTGAGGGCGCGGATCTGGCCACTGGTGAGCGCATTCAGGTCATCGCTCACCAGACCCGCCACCTGTGCGGAAGTCAGGGAGGCGACTTGCTGGGTGGTCAGCGCGCCAATCTGGCTGGAGCTGAGGGCTTCGATCTGGGCCGTGCTGAGGGCACGCAGCGCCTGCGTGTTGAGCGCGCGCAGGTCTTGCGACTCGATGGCGGCCATCTGGTCGGTCGACAAGCCAGCGACCTGGCGAGAGTTCAGCGCGCCGAACTGGCTGGTGTCCAGCGCCACCACATTGGCCGTGCTCAGCGCACCCAATTGGGTGGAGCTAAAGGCGGCAATCTGAGCTGTGCTCAGGGCTGCCACATCGGCGCTTTCCATCGCCGCGATCTGGCTTGTGGTCAGGGCTGCGATCTGCGCCGAGGTCAGCGCGCGGATCTGGCCACTGGTGAGCGCATTCAGGTCATCGCTCACCAAACCGGCAATCTGGCCGGTCGTGAGCGCAGCGACTTGCTGAGTCGTCAGTGCAGCAATCTGGCCAGAGCCCAGCG
>JBKBOJ010000044.1:26333-27122 GCA_046294815.1 Roseateles sp.
GGGCAAGCGTGTTCATGGCGCGCAGGTCCTGCGACTCGATGGCGGCCACCTGGTCGGTCGACAAGCCGGCGACCTGGCGGGAGGTCAAGGCGGCGAACTGCCCGCTGTCCATCGCGGCAATGTTGCCGGTGCTCAGCGCGCCGAGCTGGGTCGAGCTGAGCGAGGCGACCTGGGCGGTGGTGAGCGCGGCGACGTCGGCACTCTCCATCGTGGATACCTGGGCGGTGGTCAGCGCGGCGATCTGGGCGGTGGTGAGCGCACGGATCTGCGTCGAAGCCAGCGCGTTCAGGTCATCGCTGACCAGGCCGGCCACCTGGGGCTGGGTGGTCAGCGCGGCGACTTGCTGGGTGGTCAGCGCGCCAATCTGGCTGGAGCTGAGGGCTTCGATCTGGGCCGTGCTGAGGGCACGCAGCGCCTGCGTGTTGAGCGCGCGCAGGTCTTGCGACTCGATGGCCGCAACCTGGTCGGTGGACAGACCGCCAACTTGACGGGAACTCAGCGCAGCGAACTGCGTGCTGTCCATGGCGGCGATATTGCCGGTGCTCAGCGCGCCAAGCTGCGTCGAGCTGAGGGCACCGACTTGCGCCGTGGAGAGCGCGGCGACGTCGGCGCTCTCCATCGTGGATACCTGGGTGGTGGTCAGGGCCGCGAGCTGGGCGGTGCTGAGGGCGCGGATCTGGCCACTGGTGAGCGCATTCAGGTCATCGCTCACCAAACCGGCAATCTGGCCGGTCGTGAGCGCAGCGACTTGCTGAGTCGTCAGTGCAGCAATCTGGCCAGAGCCCAGCG
>JBKBOJ010000045.1:0-26433 GCA_046294815.1 Roseateles sp.
CCCAAGGCAAGCTGGTGCGCTGCGTCAGCGGCGCCGTGTTCGACGTGGCCGTGGACATGCGGCGCTCCAGCCCCAACTTCGGCAAGTGGGTGGGCTATGAGCTGACTGCCGACAACCACCGCCAGCTGTGGATCCCGCCCGGCTTCGCGCACGGCTTCGTGGTGCTCAGCGAGACGGCCGACTTCCTCTACAAGACCAGCGGCCGCTACGCCCCCGAGCACGAGGGCGCCGTGCGCTGGGACGACCCCAGCATCCGCATCGCCTGGCCGCTGGACGGCATCACGCCGCAGCTGTCGGCCAAGGATGCGGCTGCGCCGCTGCTGGCCGAGGCCAAGACTTTCGACTGAACCAGCGAAACCCTCAACCGCTCAGACGGCCACGCCGCGGCCTATGCCGTGGTGCTCGATGCCCATGGCGGCCATCAGCTTGGGGTCGTAGAGGTTGCGACCGTCAAACACCACCGGCGCCTTCAGCGCGGCCTTGATGGCGTCGAAGTCCGGCGTGCGGAACTCCTTCCACTCGGTCACGATCAGCAGCGCATCGGCGCCCTGCAGCGCGGCCTCGGCCCGCTCCACCAGGCTCACGTCATCGCGCGGGCCGAGCACGCGGGCCGTCTCGGCCATGGAGACGGGGTCATAGGCCGCCACGGTCGCGCCGCGCTTGGTCAGCTCGTCGATGATCACCAGCGACGGCGCCTCGCGCATGTCGTCGGTGTTGGGCTTGAAGGCCAGGCCCCAGATCGCGAAGCGGCGGCCGCGCAGGTCGTCCCCGAAACGCGCCACCACCTTGTCCACCAGCACGCGCTTCTGGCGCTCGTTGGCCTCTTCCACCGCCGTCAGCACCTTCAGCGGGATGCCGTTGTCGGCCGCGGTGCGCACCAGCGCCTTCACGTCCTTGGGGAAGCAAGAGCCGCCGTAGCCCACGCCGGCATACAGGAACTGATAGCCGATGCGCGGGTCCGAGCCGATGCCGCGGCGCACCAGCTCGATATCCGCGCCGACCTTCTCGGCCAGCAGCGCCAGCTCGTTCATGAAACTGATGCGCGTGGCCAGCATCGCGTTGGCGGCGTACTTCGTGAACTCGGCGCTCCTCACATCCATCACCAGCATGCGGTCCTGCGTGCGGTTGAAGGGGGCATACAGCGCGCGCATCAGCAACGTGGCCTGCTCGTCGTCGGAGCCGACGATGATGCGGTCGGGCTTCATGAAGTCCTCGACCGCCGCGCCCTCCTTCAAGAACTCGGGGTTGGAGACCACCGCGAACGCCATGTCACCCAGGCCGCGCTTGACCAGTTCCTCCTTGATGGCGGCGCGGACGCGGTCGGCCGTGCCCACCGGCACCGTGCTCTTGTCCACGATGACCTTGTAGTCCGTCATGCGCTGGCCGATGGAACGCGCTGCGGCCACCACGTACTGCAGGTCGGCCGAGCCATCCTCGTCCGGCGGCGTGCCCACGCCGATGAACAGGATGGTGCCGTGCTGCACCGCCTGGTCCACGTCCGTCGTGAACTGCAGCCGACCGGCGGCCACATTGCGCCGCACCACCGCATCCAGCCCGGGCTCATGGATAGGAATGCCACCTTCGTTGAGGATGCGGATCTTCTCCGGGTTCACGTCCAGGCACACCACGTGGTTGCCCATCTCGGCCAGGCAGGCGCCGGTGACCAGGCCCACATAGCCGGTGCCGATGGCGGTGACTTTCATTCGTTGTCCTCGTTCAGAAACGGTTCAGGCGTTTTTAACCCACGCCCATGACATGCCAGCGGGAATCAGACCTTGTAGTAGTCCCGATACCAGGCGACAAAGCGCCGGATGCCTTCTGGTACGGGCATGGCCGGCCGGAACCCCGTCCAGGCCGCCAGTTCCTCCACGTCGGCGTGCGTGGCAGGCACGTCGCCGTCCTGCAGCGGCATGAAGTTCTTCACCGCCGCGCGGCCCACCGCCTGCTCGATGGCCTCGATGAAGCTCATCAGCTCGATGGGCGCGTGGTTGCCGATGTTGAACACCCGATAAGGCGCGCTGGAGCGGGCTGGGTCGGCCTTGGCAGGGTCGTAATCGGGGTCGGCCGTGGCCGTGCGATCCAGCACCCGCACCACGCCTTCGGCGATGTCGTCGATGTAGGTGAAGTCGCGAATCATCTTGCCGTGGTTGAACACGTTGATGGGCCGCCCCTCGATGATGGCCTTGGTGAACAGGAACAGCGCCATGTCCGGCCGGCCCCAGGGGCCGTACACCGTGAAGAAGCGCAGGCCCGTGGTCGGCAGGCCGAACAGGTGCGAGTAGGTATGCGCCATCAGCTCGTTGGCCTTCTTGGTGGCCGCATACAGGCTGATGGGATGGTCCACGCTGTGGTGCTCGGAGAACGGCATCAGCGTGTTGCCGCCGTACACGCTGGAGCTGGACGCGTAGGCCAGGTGCTGCACGCCGTTGTGGCGGCAGCCCTCCAGGATGTTGGTGAAGCCGACGATGTTGCTGTCGATGTAGGCGTGCGGGTTCTCGATGGAGTAGCGCACACCGGCCTGTGCGGCCAGGTGCACCACACGGTCGAAGCGCTCCTCGGCGAACAGCTTGGCGATGCCTTCGCGATCCGCCACGTCCATCTTCACGAAGCTGAAGCCGGCCTTGCCCTGCAGCCGCTCCAGGCGATCGTGCTTGAGCTGGGGGCTGTAGTAGTCGTTGAGGTTGTCCAGGCCAACCACCTGGTCGCCACGCGCCAGCAGGATCTGGCTCACATGCATGCCGATGAAGCCGGCGGCGCCGGTGACGAGTACCTTCACAGTGAATTCCTATGCTTGACGGGTCGGCAACGAGATGGCGCAGATTGTCCAACAGCCGCCCGCTGACCTGGGCGGCTTGCCCCCCCGGAGCCGGCGGTGGCGCGCCATCCTCGCCCGCAACCTGCAGTGGGGTGTCCGTGCAGGCGCACGATGCTGCGGTGCGCTGCGCGCAGGCCTACTGCGGATCGCGCCGGTCGCCCTTGCCCGGGTTGGCAAGCGCGCATTACTGCGCAGCGCTTTCGAAGCCTTGCGGTGGCAGCTCTATGGGTGCGACATCTGCACATGCTTTAGGCCGCGCCGCGCGGGGACAATTCGCCCACCTCCTTAGACCGCATGCTTCACCGTAGATGTGATTTAGGGCCCTGGCGAGATGGGCGCCCTGGTTTGAATGACACCCCAGACGAGTTCTTCGTTCATGCGTTGTTGGGCGAGCCAGGGACACCGTCCAGCAAGCCGCCCCACTTGATGCCATAGCCGCCGCGCAGAACGCGCCACTTGCCGTTGATCGAAGGAACCGTCTATGAAGACTGCCGTCTCAGCTAGCCTCGTCGCAGTGGCAACTGCAGTGCTCGCCACCGGATGCGGTGGCGGGTCAGAGCCCAGGTCGGTCTCTCCGGCCGCAGACGCTGCAGTCACGCCGTCCGTCGGCGCAAGTGCATCAAGCACCGAGAGCGCAGCATCAGCCTCATCAGCGGCAGAAGCAGCATCAGTGGCCTCGGGCGTCGCCGCGCCGATCTCCGCAGCGCAGACGCCACAGGCAAGCGTGCACATGCTGGCCTCAAGTCAGACAACAACGCCCGCGCCCGAGTCGTCAGCGCCAGCCATTGTTCTGCCAGCCGCTTTGCCATACAGCACCAGCACGCCTGCAACGCTCACCCCGCCCAGCCCCCAGCCATCCGCGCAAGCGACCAGTGGCACTGATCGAGCAACAGATCGAAACGCTCAGTCCATCGACGTCGACGCAAGCGCGGACTTCAGCTCGCTGCTGCAACGCATGCGCAGTGACTACAAGACCCTCAGCGCCTGGCAGGCCGACACAGCGCTGTCGAGCATGGCGCCCAACGGCGAATGGAGCGACATCAACTACAGCGACCGCAGCTTCGGCGACTGGACGCCCACCACCCACCTCGACCGCGTACGCGCGATGGCTGTTGCGTACTCCGCGACTTCCGGCAAGCACAGCCGATCTGCGAGAACGCGCGAAGCAATCATCCGCGCGCTACAAGCGTGGGTGAATCGCGCGCCGCAGTCCGACAACTGGTGGCACAACACCATCGGTGTCCCCGCAGCGTTGATGCCCACACTGGTGTTGATGGATGCAGAACTTCCGCAAGAGCTGCGCGACACCTTGCTAAGCACCCTGACCCCGCTCGCGTCAGTACCGCCTGACAGAAAAACCGCGCAGAACCTCGTCTGGTTCGCTCGCCAGGCCATCGTCAAAGGCGCGCTGACTCGCAACAGCGCCGAAATCACCGCGGGCAGGGATGCCCTGCAAACAACACTGGCCATCACATCAAACGAAGGCATTCAGGCGGACCTGAGCTTTCACCAGCACGGCAACCAGCTCTATTCCGGCGGTTACGGGCTGACCTACCTCGCCGACATGGCAAGCCTGGGCGTATGGATGCAAGGCACGCGGTGGGCCCTCAAAGCCGCTGACCTGACGCTTCTCGCCGACTATGCGGCCACCGGCATCGGGCCACTGGTGCGCGGCGACTGGCTGGACTGGAGCGCTCGCGGCCGCGAGATCACGCGCCAGGAAAGTGTGACCAGACCCACAGTACTGCGTGATGCGGTCGGCAAGCTCCTGATAAGCCTTGGCGCGAACCGCCATGCCTCCTTGGAAGCACTTTACGACCGCCTATCGAACCGGACAGCTCTGGCCGGACCTTCAACCCACGCCTACTGGCGCTCCGACTTCCTCACCCACCAGTCGCCGCAAGGCTACTTCTCGGTGAAGATGGTGTCCAAGCGCACGGTCGGCACAGAGTCCGGCAACGGAGAGAACCTATTGGGCTATTGGCTCCCGTTTGGCACGACCTTCATCATCGGTGCAGGCAACGGAGCTGAATACCTCGGCCTGCAACCGCTTCTCGACTGGAGCGCGCTGCCCGGCACCACCGCGCCCGAATGGGTGCCAAGCTTCACCGGCTATCTCGGCCATTCCGAAGAGAAAGTCGCCGTGCTGAGCAACGCCACCAGCGGCATGGCCTGCATGCAGGTCAACACCCAGGGTCTGTTGGCCAAAAAGTTCTGGTTTTTCGATGGCGACATGATGGTCGCGCTGGGCGCGGACATCAGCTACAGCGGCGCACAGCGAGTGCGCACCACGGTCAACCAGATGCGCTGGATTGGCAGCTCCGTGTCGAGCGTGGCCGCGCTGACGAGCAGCGCAGGCAACGCCGCCCAGAGCAACGTCAAATGGCTGGCCCATGGCGGCGTGGGCTACATCATGCTGGACAGCCAGAGTGGCGCGCTCAGCGTGACGGAGCGCCGCCTGACGGGTAGCGACCCGACCACGACCGCCTTCGCCGCAAATTCAGCGACCGCCAAGCCCGTGCAAATCGCCACGCTGTCCATCGACCACGGCACGCGTCCGCAGGCCGCCAGCTATGCCTATGCCGTCGTGCACGGCATTGCCGGCGCACCCCAGTTGCAGGCCGCGGCGCGGCCCAAGGTGCTCGCCAACACCGCCATGGCTCAGGGCGTTATGTCGGCAGACGGCGCGCGCATCGCCATCGCCTTCCACCAACCCGGCCTGGTCACCCTCAGCACCGGCCTCGCACTCCAGGCCGACCAACCTGTGGCTGTACAAGGCCAGATCGTCGGCTCGCAACTTCAGCTTCAGCTCATCGACCTGGCTGGCAAGGGCGGCAAGCTGACGCTGCGCACGCTTAAGGACGGCCAAACCATCGGTCAGCAGACTGTCAATGCCCCGGCCAACACGCAGCGCACGCGCCAGACCCCATCGGCCAGCTTGTCGCTCGCGATCAGCAAGTAGGGGCAGCGGCTCGGGCGGGACCGCACCGTCTTGGAACCTTCAAGACAGTGCGACGCCCACCGAGCCGCACCAAGGCCAACCCGACCGAGAGCCACATCAGCCGATGTCGCGCAAGCCCATGCAACCTTAATGCGGGGCACTTCGGCTCACATTGGCGATACCGTCATGCAGGCACGTTACATTGCGCTGCCCTTCGTGCCGGAAAGACTGAATGACACCCCGCCGCGATCTACTGATCCTCCTCTTCATCACCGGTGTCCTAGCAGCACTCACCATCGACCAACGCTCGCTCTGGACTGATGAAATCGGCACCTGGTCGATCAGCGTGGCCAACGGCCCCCTCGACTGGGCTCAGCGGTTCTGGCACCACCACAACAGTGACGGGCAAATCCCGCTCTACCACCTGGCCATGTACCTGTGGACCCAGGCGTTCGGCAGCAGCGAACTGGCCTTGCGCTGGGCCAACGTACCCTGGCTGCTGATCGCACTCCTGGGGCTGCATCGGCTGCGGCTGCAAGGCGCGCTGCGCTGGCTGACCATCGCCGTCTTCTGCCTGCACCCGCTCGTCTGGTACCAACTGAACGAAGCCAGGCCCTACATCCTGCACTTGGCCGGTGCCTGCTGGCTGCTCGCTGGCTGCGTCAACCTCGACCTGGCCACGCAGCCCGATGACCTCGATGCCAGCTGGCGCGAAGTCCTGATCGGCACTTTTCTGCTGGTAGGCAGCAGTGCCCTGGGCGCCTTCTGGATACTGGGCGCGTTGCTGGTACTTGCCATCTGGAACCATCGCGCCCTGCTGGCCCTCATCGGCAGCGCGCGCCGCCAGCTCGGCTTTACGGCGCTGCTGCTCGGTGGGTGCGCCCTGTGCATCATCGTCGCGGCCCACAGCCACCTCAGTGGCGCCCGCGCCAGCCTTGCGGCTAGCTTTTCAGTCGGCGGGCTGATCTACGGAGGCATCGAACTTCTCGGCGCTGCAGGCCTCGGCCCGTCCCGGCACCAACTGCGGTCGCAGATCCGGCTGAGTGACCCGATCCAGCTCGGCCTCATGTTCGCCGCCGCCACACTGGCCCTAACCTGCGTCGGCCTGGCCTGGCGCCGGCTCGCCACCGGCCGCGCGCGCGCCATGACGGCCATCGCCCTGCTCGTGCCCATCGCTGCACTTGCAGGCGTCGGGCTGCTGCTGCACTGGCGAGTCGTGGGCCGGCACTTATCGGGCGCACTGCCCCTACTGTGCCTCGCACTGGCCTATTTTTTGCGCGGCGCCTGGCGCGACCAACAACTGGCCGCCCGCGTGCTGGCGGCTGCCCTGATACTCACCCTGACCGCCTCATCCATTGCCATCCGGCTTGCAGACCGGCATGGCAAGGACGACTACCGCCAGGCCGCCGCATGGGCGCAAGCTGCATTGCGCGAAGGCAAGACCGTGCTCTGGCTGGCCAACGAACGCGCCATCGGCTACTACCGACTGTCTGGATGGACCCCAGACGGCATTGCAGGCCTGCCGCCTGGCCTGATCCCCTTCACCCACTATCCCGCTCGCGCCGGTGCAGGCCAGCCTGCGCCCGACGTGGTCATCTACTCGCCCCGTGAAGGCGTGGACCCCGACGACCTCGCGCGCCCGGTCCTACGCACCGGCGGCTACCGACTCACCCAGACCGCCATTGCCTTCGAGCTGTACCGCAAAGACTGAGTCTGACCGATGAACACCGCTCCCTCTCCCAACGCGCACCGGGATCTACCCGTCTGCGTGGATCTCGACGGCACGCTGATCCACACCGACCTGCTGTTCGAGTCCTTCCTGCTCCTGATTAGGCTGAACTTTCTCGCGGCGCTGAAAGTCCCCTTCTGGCTGCTGCTCAAGGGCAAAGCCGCGACCAAGCTGCGCATCGCGGCGCTGGTCGACATCCAGGCCGAGCACCTGCCCTACTGCGAACCCGTGCTGGCGTACGTGCGCGCGCAGCGCGAGCAAGGCCGGCACACCGTGCTCGCCACCGCCAGCGCGCGCCGATATGCCCAGGCCGTGGCAGACCACACCGGCCTGTTCGACGAAGTGCTCGCCACCAGCACCGCCGAACTCAATCTGTCGGCAGCCCGCAAGGCCGACGCGCTCGTACAGCGCTTCCCGGCCGGCTTCGAATACATCGGCAACAGCAGTGACGACGTGGCCGTGTGGAAGGTAGCCCAGGTCGTCTCCGTCGCCAACGCCTCCGCCAGCGTGCGCTCGGCCGCCCAGAAGCTAGGCCGCACCGGCTTTCAAGTGGACCGCCCCTTCAACGTGTTGCGCGCCGCCATCAAGGGCATACGGCTGCACCAGTGGCTGAAGAACCTGCTCGTCTTCCTGCCGTTGCTCGCTGGGCACCGCGTCACCGACACAGTCGCCCTCAGCCACGCCGCGCTCGCCTTCCTGGCCTTCGGCCTGTGCGCCTCCAGCGTGTACCTGCTCAATGACCTCCTCGACATCCAGGTGGACCGCCGCCACCCCCGCAAACGCCTTAGACCGTTCGCCGCCGGCGCCTTGAGCATCCCCCTGGGCGTCATGCTGACCCTGGCGCTACTGTTGAGCAGCGCCCTCGTGTGCATGGCACTGCCCGGCGCCTTCGGTGCCGTGCTGCTGATTTACTACCTGCTCACGCTCAGCTACTCCATCCGGCTCAAGGCCCAGGTGATCGTGGACGTCATGATGCTGTCGGCGCTCTACACCGTGCGCCTGCTCGCCGGCAGCGCCGCGACCGGCATCGTGCTGTCGTTCTGGCTGCTTGCTTTCTCCATGTTCCTGTTCCTCAGCCTCGCCCTGCTCAAGCGCTACGGCGAAATGCGCATGCTGGCGCGCACCGACCAGCATCGCAGCGCCGGCCGCGGGTACTCTACCGACGACCTCGTCGTGCTGCTCGCCCTGGGTGCCGCCAGCGGCTACAGCGCCGTTCTGGTGCTCGCGCTCTACGTCAACAGCGCCGATGTCGCCCGCCTCTACGTCCATCCCCAGGTGCTCTGGGGCACCATTCCCATCCTGGTCTACTGGCTCAGCCGCATCTGGCTCAAGTCCCACCGCGGCGAAGTCCACGACGACCCTGTCGTGTTCGCAGCACGCGACTGGCAAAGCCTCGTCCTCATCGCCGTCATGCTCGGCCTCGGCCTGCTCGCCTCCTACCCCGACCCACTCCTCTGATGAACCTGCTCACCATCACCCTGGTTCTCACGGCCGTCGTGCTCAACACGGCCGCGCAGTTCGTGCTCAAGGCCGGCGCGCACCAACTCGCGCAACTGACCGGCGCGGGCTGGCTGCAAGTGCTGCTCGGCGCAGCGTTGAGCCCGCACATCCTGGGCGGCCTGGCGCTCTACGTCGCCAGCTTCGGGCTTTGGATTGCCGTGCTGGCCAAGCTCGACGTCAGCGTGGCCTATCCCATGCTGTCGCTGGGCTATGTGTTGGCGGCAGTCATTGGCTACATCTGGCTGGGCGAGCCGGTCACGATGAACAAGGCCATCGGCATCGGGCTGGTCGTGGCCGGTGTGTTCTTCCTGGCACGGACGCCCACTGCGCACTAGCCAGCAGCCTGCTCCGGGATGGCGCCTAGTTGGCGCTAACGTTGCGCAGGCAAGCTCGGCGACTTCGCAAAACAGCTCAAAACAAGCGTTGCAGCGCCATTAACCGCGCGACGCCGCGCCCGCGAGAAACCTCGCCAGCAAGGTCTCGTACTGGTCCAACACGGTATGCCAGGTAAACACCTCAGCATGCCGGACACGACCAGCGGCTCGGCGATCCTGCTGCAGTGCAGGACTGGAAATTAATTCCTCCAGCCGTTGTGCAAATTCAACGCTGGACGAAAAGTAACTGGCCGCGCCGCCAGCAACCCACCGGTTGTACGGATTGCTGTGCGCCAACACCGGATTACCGGCACCCAGCGCCTCCACCAGTGACGGGTTGGTCCCGCCCACCTGGTGCCCATGCACGTAGGCAAGGCTGTGAAAACGCAGCGCCGTGACCACGGCCGGGTCATAGATAGCACCGGGGAACACCACTTCGTCGCTGGCGGCTGCCTTCACGGCACGGTGATATGCGTTGCCCGGCTGGTAGTTGCCCAGCACCACCAGTTTGATGCCGCGGCGCGCTGCCGAGAAACCGCTCACCACCTCCAGGATGGAGTTCTCTGGCTCCGGGCGCGCGATCAGGGTCAGGTACTGCCCAGGCTCCAGGCCCATCGCGCGCACTGGCGCGTCCGGCACATCGCGCAGCTCATCGGCGCCGTAGGGAATCATCGTGATCTTGCGTTCACTCACCCGCGTGGCCAGGTGCTTCTTGATCTCGGGGTGGTCGGCCACCAGGTGATTGCCCAACCAGCAGCCGAGGCGCTCATTGAGCCAAAACCAGGTCTTGGCCACCTTTCCCCATTTCGCCCGAGCCCACTCGATGCCGTCCATGTTGATGACGTTGGGAACACCCTTGAGGCGCAGCACGGCACAGAACACGGCCGTGTTGTAGCCCAGCGTCAGGCACAGGTCGCGGTGGCCGGCTGCATGCAGGGTGGCCCGCCAGTCAAAGACGATGGTGCTGGCTGCGCCATCACCCTTGACCGGGATGCGCACACGTCGCACGCCCTGCCAGTCATCTTCGAAAACCGGGCCGTCGCCCTCTTCCTGGCAGTACACGATGACGCGCCAGCCCTTGGCGACAAGGTACAGCGCAAGGCGCTCGGCGAAGGTCTCGAAGCCGCCATGCGCGGCCGGGATACCGCGCGTGCCGAGGATGCGTAGCGTCTTGGGTGTGGTCATGGGTGGGTGGCGCCCCGGACCGGGGCCGCTGAGTCAATGGCTTCTTGCAGCGCGCGCGTCACGCCCTGCACATAGGCATGCACGGAGAACACCTGCTGCTGTCTGGCTTGCGCCTGCGCACCCAGGCGCGCGCGCAGGCCGGCATCTGTCGCCAGCCGCCGCATAGCGGCCGCCAGCGCCTGCGCATCGCGCGGCGGCACCAGCAGGCCGCTGTCGCCATCCGTCACGATGTCCAGCAAGCCACCGTGGGCGGCTGCGATCACGGGCCGGCCATAGGCCATCGCCTCGATGGCCACGCGACCGAACGGCTCCGGCTCCGTCGAGGGCACCAGCACCACGTCGGCTGCCTCCCACACCGCCTCGACGTCCGGGCGGAAAGGCTCCAAGCGCGCGGCGCCCCGCGCCGAAGAGGCCTGCAATTGCGCCGTCAGGGCCTGCTCGAAATGTTCCTGGCCCGCAAACGGCGATCCCACCAGCCAGAGTGCCACGCGCTCGCCCAGTTCTGCATGCAACTGCTCGAAGGCCTGCAAGGCCAGCGGCTGCCCCTTCCAGGCATTGAGGCGGCCAGCCAGGGCGAACACCACGGTGTCATCGCGCCAGCCGCGCTGCTGGCGCTCGGCGACGCGCCGGCCTTGCGGCGCCGCCACCGCGACACCATTCCAGACGACGCGGCAACGCTCGCGGCTGCGGGGCAGCGCGATCCAGTCGCGCGTCTGGTGGGAATTGCAGATGATGACGCGCGACAGCGCCGACACGGTGGCCCGGAAAGCGCGGCTCAAGGTCGGCGAGCCCGCCAGGATCTCGCGGACATGCCAGACATGCGGGCGACGCGACACCAGCGCATAGGCCGCGCCGGCGAATACGGCCACCGTGTTCGTGTAGACCAGATCGAAGGGCCGGTCACCAGCAAGCCGGCGAATGTCGCGCAAGGCACGCCAGGTGGCCGCCAGGGTGCGCAGCAGGCCGCTGAGCCCCAGCATGCTGCGCTGCACCTTGCACACCTCGCCAATGACCACACGCGCGCCAGCGTTGCGCAGCAAGGCCACCAGCGGGCCGTCCTCGGGCAGCAGCACGGTGACCTCGAAACCGCCTCGCTGCAGCGACACGAAGTCGAGCAGCGAGCGGTCGGAACCATAAAGTTCAGCGGACGAATGAACGATGAGAAGCCGCTTGCGCAGCACCGTACTGACAGTCATGAACGCGCGGACCTTCCTGCGTTGTCGATCGAAATCAGGCCCTCATCGACGGTCCGGGCGATGCCCGTCGTCGTGAACTGCTGGCGGAACTCGATGCGCTGCGCACGCCAAGGGTCAGGGCCGGCCCGCGCCGCCACAAGCGCCGAGGCGAACGCCTCAGGCTCGTCTGCTACACGCAGGATCTGCGTCAATTCGGGAGGCAAGCCGCGCAGCCCCTGAGCTCGCGTGACGATGGGCACATCGGTGCTCAGCATGTCCAAAGTCTTGAGCTGCACACCGCTACCGACGAACACAGGGTTCGCGAGCGCACGCGCGCCCATCACGTAGGGTTGGACACTTGGAACGTCATAGCTCGCATCCACATTGCGCAGCGCACGTATGCGCTCTTGAAGCTCTGCGCTGGGTGCTGAGCCCACGATGCGCAATCGCGCGTCAGGCGCATGGCGCCACACTCGCGGCATCACCTCTTCCAGCAGCCACTGCAAGCCCAACAGATTGTTCGGCGTGCGCAAGTTCCCGGAAAACACGATGTCCCCGCATACCGGTGGATCGGAGACAGGCGACAAGGCCATCTCGGGAATTGGTGGCAGCCAGCGAGCATGCTGGATGCCTCTGGAGCGCCAATAGCCCAGGTCGTCGATAGAAATATCGAAAACAGCCCGGGCGCTGCGCATGAGCATCAACTCGTAGCGCTCAAGGCCAAGACAGGCCAGGCGCCACGCCACCCGATCCCTCAGCCGCGCCGCAGCATCAGCCTGGCCTCGAAGGTAACGGAACTCCACGTTATGCGACCGATACACCAGCGGTACATCAAGCGCTTTCGCGACATCTCGACCCAACTCGCCAAACCAGGGGCCTTCGAGCCAGACCGCCGTTGGCGCAAACTCCTTGAGTCGCTGCATCAACCGCTCACGCTCGGACGGAAGAGGCACGCGCGTCGCTGCATGCCAAGGCACTCGGGATGCGCCGGCGAGGCGCTTCAGGGTCAGCAGCGGGCCACGTCGCATCGGGAAGCAATCGTGGCCGTCAACGTGCTGCGCAACGTGACCGAGCTCCTCCTTCGACGGCTGCAAGCGCCCGGCCGGTTCGTACAAATGAATCAGGAAAACCGCCGCGCCATGCGTCCGCAGCGCCTGGATTCGACGCCAGACATCCGCTCGGCCACCACGGTTTGCAGGCCAAGGGATATCGGGCGCCAGCACCGCCAGCCGGTGTCCTTTCAACATGAGATGTTTCTGAGTCATGGCGAGTAGCTGCGCATGCTTCGCGCAGCCAGCAATCCGCGCCATGCCGCTTTCGCCTTGCTCGGGTAACCCTTGAGCGCAAACTTGGTGGCATCCCAGGCGAGCATGGGCAGCACGGTGACCAGCCGCGCAGGATGGTGACGGCGCGCGAACACCAGCTTGTTTCGATAAAGGTAGAAGAGACTCAGCGGCGAGCCGCCGCTGGGCGACGTGCCGATCGTCGCCCCATGCTTGTGAAAGACCCGCGCCCGGGGTGCCCAGGCCAGCCTGAAGCCCAGCCGCTGACCACGGTAGGCCCAGTCGTGCTCTTCCGAATACAGGAAGTAGCTGGCATCCATCAGCCCGACGCGCTCCATGAAGGTGCGGCTCACCAGCATGGCCGCACCGTTCACGTAGGCCAGGCGGGCCTCAATGGCTGCGGGGTCAACGGGCACCTCGCTGGCTGGCATGCCCATGCCCAGGGCCGCCGAGCGTGCGCGCCACGGCTGGTAGCTGGCGCCGCCCAGCGCCTGCACACGCTCCGGTGCATGGTGCAGCAACAAGGTGGCACCGCAGATGCCAGGCTGTGGTTCCACGGCGCTGCGGGCCAGCAAGAAGCCGAGGGCGTCCTCATGCACCTCGGTATCGTTGTTCAGCACCCAGCAATGGCTCATGCCGGTATCTGCCAGCGCATAGCGCATGCCGACATTCATACCGCCGGCATAGCCGAGGTTGGCACCAGTCTGGATGAGCACGACGGGCGCGCGGGACGGATGGGCCAACGCCGCCTCCAGACTGTCGAAGCTCGCGAAATGTGCGTCTCCCACGATGTCGCGCAGCCCCAGCAGCGACTGCCAGGACTCCGGGCGGGACGCGTTGTCACAGACAACGATCTGCCGCAAAGGGGTGCTGGAGCGCAGCAAGGACTGCACGCATCGCAGCGTGTCCGCTGCGCCGTTCCAGTTCAGCGTGATGGCAATCACAGACCGAGATGTCTGCATCGTTCATTTCTCCGCATTGGGCGCGGTGCGCCTGCAAAAGCGCCAAAGCAGGGCATACAGCGCCAGCAGCATCACCGTGCTGCCGATGGCGACCCACAGCCAGCCGATCAATCCCCAACGCTGCAGGGCCCAGGCGCCACCGCCGAGCAGCACAAGCAATTGCAGGGCCACCAACCAGACCTTGCGGCTTTGGAGATCTGCCGCCACGAGCACCAGGCCGACACCCGTTTCGACGAAACGCAGCAATAACAACAGGCCGAACCAGGGCAGCAGGTCCGCCAGGTCCGAGAAACCCACACCGAACAAGGCGTGCGTCAGTGGCTTGGCTCCCAGCGCCAGCACGCCGCCAGACAACGCGCCGATGGCACCGAAAACACCCATCGTCAGCACTGCCTGCTGCAGGCTGCCGTCTTTGACGCCGCGCGTGAGCCGGGGCAGCAGATAGAGCGCCAGGATGGGCGCCAGCCGGGACACGCCCTGGACCAACTTCATCCCCGCCTGGTACAAGCCCACGGCCCTCACGCCGAGCTGGCTCTGAATCAGTACTGAATCCAGCTGGGTGTTGGCGGTCGACAGGGCAAACTCGACCGCATAGGCAAACGACGACCGCAGAAAGCGTCCAGCCTGGCGGGCAGCGGACAGCGGCAAAGCCTCGTAGGCACGGCGCGCTGCCCTGGCGGTCATCAGCAGACCCAGCGCGCGCGAGAGCATGAATGCCAAGGCACAGCTCGCCGGGTCGGACCATGTCCACGCGGCGGCGGCCATGACCGCGATGTGCACCAGGGCGGTTGTCGATGCCGTGCGAGCCTCGTCGCGAAAACGGCTTGCCGCCCGAAAACACAGCTGGTAGACCTCACTGAAAGACTCCGCCGACTGGGCCAGCAACAAGATCAAGAACACCCCACCCTGCGGCGCAGGCAAGCCCCACGCCACACAGCCGCACACCAGCAGCAACGGGCCGAGCAGCAGCAGCTTGCCGGTGAGCGCCTCCGACAGCGCCTCCAGCTTGGCGTCAGGGTCGGCACCGAAGCGGCGCAGCACCGCCGTGCTGAGGCCAAAGTTAAGCGGCACCACCGCCAACGACGCCAGCGCCAGCGCGTAGGCAAAGACGCCGAATCCTTCGGGACCCAGTCGTCGCGCCAGCAGGACGATGACCAACAAACCCGCACCAAGGCGCAGGATGTTGCCCATCAAGACAAATAGGAAACCGCCCATCATGCCGACTCGCGAGGCGCGCCCGCGCCATCGATCCCGTGCGCCAGCGGGACGCGCAATCCCCGCCACAGCGGCCTGACATGCATGCAGAGACACCCCATTCCCGGGCAATTCGACTCAGCGAACAACAGCGGTACTTTCCGGAGTCTGCAAACGTTTCGCGTAGAGGAGGCCAAGCACAAGCAGCACCCAGAGCAGCGTCATGTTGTGTGGGATGGAGAGCCCCACGAAGGAAACGAACAGCGCCATCACCGAGGCGGCCACCATCGCCGCGCTCAGCCCACGAGGCCCCGCATCACCCGCAGCAAGCCACGCCAGCCTAGAGACGAAGGTCAGCACGATCACGAGAAACAGCAAAAGCCCCGGGTAGCCGCTGTCGATCGCGATGGAGAGCAGGTAGCTGTCCACCGACGTATGCCCTTTGGAGTCTGTGAGGCCAGCCACGTGCACAGACAGCCCTTCCCCGTAACCGAAGATGGGGTGCTGCTCCAACGCAGCAACCCCGCGCCGCAGCATCTCGACGCGCGCCGAAGTGCTGCCCGCTTCAATGGCGCTGCGTCCCATGATCAAGCCCTTGACCATCCAGCCGATGCCGCCAACGGCGATCAGCAGCGCCGGCCCGCCGACGAGGGCAGCCACACGCCCGAAGCCTCGCCCGCGAAATGCGCGCAACCAGAACATGAACAGCATGAAACCAAGCGCGGCAAGAACACTCACGAGCCCCGCGCGCGACCCCGACTTCACGATGGCAGCCAGTCCAATCGGGATCACCAAACCTGCCAATGCTCGCCAGAACCAACTCTTCTTTTCGGTAATCACCAGCAGCAGCGACAGCGGCAACACCGCCGCCACGAACTGGGCGAACACGATCGGATGCGTGAAGAGGGACTGAGCCCGATAAGCACCCTCGCGAATCTTCTCGGTCGTCAACGAACGAAGCGACGCAACCGTGGCATCGTTATCCGCGCCAGACGCAAAGCGAATCAACGGGTTTTTCTGCAGCACGGCCTCGACCAAGCCGAACACGACGGCGATGAAAGCGCAGAACACGATGGTCCGCAGCAGCCATCGGTCTGCCTCGGGATAGCCCAGCAGCACCATCGCAAGGAGCACGAAGCTGCCCGAATAGGCAAGCTCCTTGAAGATGCCAACCACGGAGACCGCCGGGTAATCGCCCAGAAAGGCGCAGAGGACTCGCCAGGCAAACCAAGCAAAGATCAGCCAGCCCAGATTCCACAACCCGAGCGCCGAGCAACTGTCACGCTTGGACAAGCCCACATTGGCAATCAAGACCACCGCGCATGCGGCCAACATCAGCAGGACGGAAGCCGCCTGGGGATTCGTGTAGGCACCGCCGATAGGAAAGAAGATGAATCGTGGCCAAATGATCGAGAGCGCCACGGTACCCAGGAGACACCACGCGAGCAAACGCGGTGGCATGCCGAATTTCGAACTCCTGACCTGCCACGCCAGCAGCAACGCGATCAGCAAGCCGAGCAAGGCCACGCCGCGCAACACCACCCCCACGGGCAAGACCGCGATCATGACCCCGAGGATCAGGCACAACAACGCTAGCGCCAAGCCGCCAAGCAACTTGAAGGCAAGCGAGCGGAAGTCTGCGGCCATGCGCATGAGACAAGTCATTCAGGCTTTTGATACGCCGGCCAGGCGCGCCCGCGCGGCTGGAGCAACGGCCAGCAAGAGCCGGGCTGCGAATTGCTCCTGCAGGCCGAACGCGGAATCACTGTCACGATCGATGCTCGACACCCGAAACAGCAGCCCGTCCGGGATCAACCCCTTGAAGCCATAGCGCATCTCGGCGAGCTTCTTGTCGATGCCGCCGCGCACGACGGTGTCGCCGATGACGGTCCAGTACGTGACGGGCTCGTAGCGCTGGTTGCCGAACACGGTCTCCAGCCGGCGCGCCGGAATCTGCAGGCCGGCGAGCCGCAGGTCCACCTTGCGGTTGCTGAGCAGCTGGAAGCCCTGCGCGGGGTAGCAGACCTCGGGATAGTGCAGTTGCAGGCCGTCGCGCTGGTCGTTGCCGTAGGCAATGGAGAGCATCACGCGCTGGCCCTGCCCGTTGACGTAGGTGCGGCTGAGGATCTGGCTGTAGAGCTGCTTGAGCAGTTCTTCCTGCTGCGGGTTCACGACGCCGCCCACGGCGCTGGTGTCCAGCGCCCAGTCGCCAAAGCGCTTGGGGATCTGGCTCTCCAGGTCCAGGTCACCGTGCAGGCTGGCCATGTGCTGTGTGGGGGTCAGCTTCCAGGCGGCCAAGGACGCGCCGCCCATCAGCAGCGCCGCGAGCGCGGCACGGCGGGTCTGCAGGTGGGTGGGGTTCAGGCTCGCGTCGCTCATGCGCGCCCTCCTGGGCCAACACGGCGGCTGCCGAAACGCAGCAGGCCGTCGGTGGCGATGATGAGCATCAGCGCGCTGAGGAACAGCACCATGCCTGCAAAGCCATGCAGGAAGCCCTGTCCGGCTTCGTCGCCGAAGTAGTAGGTGATGAGGGTCAGCGCGCAGACGCGGATGACGTTGGCCGCGAAGCTGATGGGCACGATCAGGATGGCCAGCGCGACGTTGCGGAACAGCGAGGCGTAGCGCACCAGGTTCAGGTACAGCAGGCCCAGGGCTTCGAGCGTGAACAGGGTGTGCAGGCCGGCGCAGGCATCGGCCACCAGCAGCTGATAGGGGCCGATCTGCAGGATGACGCCGGTGCGGCTGATGGGGTAGCCCAGCGCGTGCAGCAGGTTCTCGGCCACGTAGGACACAGCCATCTTCATGGGCTGGGTCAGCGCATCGACGATGGCGCCGGGCAGTGGGACCATGAAGCACATGAAGAACAGCGCGAAGGCGATGGCCTTCAACTGCGCCGGGCCGCGCAGCAGCAGCACCAGGCCAGCCACCACCAGGATGGCGGAGCCGACTTCGAAGATCCAGATGCCCTGCGAACGGCCCACCGCATAGGCCAGCCCTGCGACGATCAGCAGGGGCCATGCGAGCGCCGGCTTGGGCTGGGAGGCGCTGGTGTCCATGACCGCCGGCCAGCGGCGGTAGATCAGCCAGATGCTGATGCCCAGCACGATGGGGCCGTGCCCTTGCGCGTCGGACGCCCAGAGGGTGGTGAACAGGCTGTGCAGCGTCGGCAGGTACATGGCCAGCACGCCGGCGGCAGCCACCCACCAGGGCAGCAGCGCCGCTCGGCTGTCACGCGCCGGCATCATCTGACCCCCGAAGGCAGGCACTTCAGTGCTCGTTCATCACGACGCCGGCCAGTTCGGTGGGGGTGTTGCCCAGCGCACCGATGAGCTGCTGCAGCGCGGCCACGCGGGTCTCGCCCTTGCGGGCCAGCGCGAGCGCGGCGCCGCAGCGGGCGGCGATGACGGCGTAGTCGGCCCCGTGCACGGCGGCCGGGGTGTCGACGATGACATGGTCGAACTTGGCGACCAGCTCGCGCATCAGCAATGCGAAGGCGGGGCGCTCGACCAGCTCGGTGGGGTTGGGCGGCTGCGTGCCGACCGGCATGACGAAGAGGCTGGGCAGGTCGCGGACGGGCCGGATGACGTTGGTCTCGGAGCGGCCCGACAGGATGCCGGACAGGCCGGCGCCGTTGTCCAGGCCGAATATTTCGTGCTGCCTGGGGCTGCGCATGTCGGCGTCCACCAGCAAGGTGCGGCCACCCAGCTGGCTGAAGGCGATGGCAAGGTTGGCGGCGAAGAAGGTCTTGCCGTCGCCGGTGTCGGCGCTGATGACGGCCAGTGCGCGGCGCGGCGCATCGGCGCCGTACAGCTTCATGTTGATTTGGCTGCGCAGCACGCGGAAGGCTTCGGCCTGGTCGCTGAAGGGCTTGGCGGCCAGCACGAGTTCGTCGCTGGGCGCGGGGCCGCTGCCGGCGGCGTAGGGGTAGTGGAACTGCTGGCTCAGCGCCCACAGCACGTCCTCGCTCTTGGCCAGGCCCAGCGAGACGGCGGCTTCGCCGAAGCGCAGGCCATGGGCTTTCTGGTGCGCCAGGATGCGCTCGACCTGCTCGGGGGTGAGCTTGTTGGCCTCGGCAATGATGTCGCCGATGGCGCGGTCATGCAGGACCGCGGGGCGGATGTCTTCGACCAATGGGCTGCTGCTCATGTTGTTTTGCATGCTCTGGGGCTCAGGCCGCTTTGGGAGACGACGAATTGCCGAGCAGTCGCTGACGCAGGGCGCCTTCGAGGGCGGTGCTGCGCTTGCTCTTGGGCCCGGGCAGCACGCCGATGAGCGGCAGCCCCAGCAGCTCGCGCACGTCCTCGGCCTCGCGCACGCGGCGGTCGCGCAGCTCGGCGGCCATCACGACGCCGATGCCCAGCAGGCTGCCGACGAAGATGCCCAGCGCGATATTCAGCGGGATCTTGGGGAAGGACGCTTCGATGGGCGGCGACGCGGACGTGAGCAGGCTGGCGTTGCTGGAGGTGGCCTGGCTCTCGATGCTGGTCACGGACTGGCGCTGCACGATGTTGTCGTAGTTGCGCTGCGCGTTCTCGATGTCGCGCGCGATGACGGCGCCCTCGTCGCGCACCTGCTTGAGCTTGAGCACCTTGGCACGCTGTGCCTCCAGCTCCGCGCGCAGCTGCGCTTCGCGCTGGCGGCTGATGTTGCTGGTGACCGTGACGCCGGCCGTCAGGCGCTTGACCTCGGCATCCAGCCGCTGGCGCAGCTCGGCGATGTTGGCCTGCAGTTCGACGACCTGCGGGTTCTTGTCGCCCAGCCGCGCGCTGATCTCCTGCAGCCGCGCTTCGGCGCGCGACAGGTCGGCGCGCAGCGCGGCCACCACCGGGTGGCTGCTGACTTCCTGCAGCTTGTCGCCGGAGCCGGCGTTGGCCTGGTTGAGCCGGCTGCTCGCTTCCGCCGACAGGGACTGCAGCAGCACCAGCTGGCTGGACAGCTCGTTGAGGCGCTGGTTCTCGATGTCCAGGCGCTCGTCGGTCATGACAAGACCGTGCTCGTTCTGGAAGGCGCTGAGCTTGGCCTGGGCCTTCTCCAGCGCTTCGCGGGCCTCCTTGGCACGCTGGTCAAAGAAGCTGCTGTACTGCTTGGCGGGGTCGACGCGCAGCTCGACCGCGGTCTCGAGGTAGGCCTGCACGAAGGCATTGGCCAGCGCGGCCGCGAAGCGGGGGTCCGGTGCCTGGTACATCACGTTGATGACGCTGCTCTCACGGCCCGGCTTGACGTCCAGGTCTTTCTGCAGGCGCTCGACCAGCCAGCTTTCGATGTCGCCCTGACCTTTCTGCTCGTCGCGCCATTGCTCGCGAATCTCCGGCACCTCGGTGAGCTTGAGCATGCGCACGACGCGACGCGCAACGCGGTCGCTCTGCAGGATATCGATCTGCGTGGCGATGACGCCGGGCGTCATCAGCGACTGGTAGGCGATGGCGGACAGCGGATCGGGCTTGACGTCCACGACCACGCTGGCCACTGCCGTGTAGCGCTTGGGCAGCAGGAAGCTGAGCAGGACGGCCGGCACCAGCACGCCGAGCAGCACCGCGGCGAACAGCCACTTGCGTGCAAGCAGGATGGAGAGGAACTGGCGAAAGGTCATGCGGGGCTCCCGGTCAGAACAGGCTTTCCTTGACGTAGACGACGTCACCGTCCTTCACGCCCTCGTCCATGGCAGGCTGGACGACCTGCACCTTGCCGTCCGGCCCCTTGCGATGCACGCGGATGCCGCGCTCGGTGCCGCGCTGGGTCAGGCCGCCGCCTGCGGCGACCACCTGCATCAGCGTCATGCCGCGCTCCAGCCGCATGGGGCCGGGGCGCTGCACCTCGCCGTAGATGTAGACCATGGGCGCGCGGTCCACCCACAGCACGTCGCCGTTCTGGATCAGCACGTCGTTGGCGCGCCCCTGCTCGGCGCTGGGGCCGAAGACGCTGGGCAGGTCGATTTCCAGCCGGAAGGGCTTGCCGTTGCGCATCCCGGTGAGCACCAGCAGGTCGCCACCTGTGGAGGCCACGCCGCCGGCGTTGGCCAGCAGGTCGGTCAGCCGCATGTCGGCGGTCTCGATGGGGTAGCGGCCGGGGCGGTTGACCTGGCCGAGCACGCTGGCCTGGTTGCCCTTGATCTGCAGCAGCGTCAGCGTGACCTGGGGCGACTTCACGAAGTTGCCGTTCTTCAGGCCGTCGGCGATGAGCTTCTCGGCGGCGCTGACGCCCAGGCCGCCGATGCGCACACTGCCCAGCAGCGGGAAGCTGATGACGCCGGTCTCGGAGACGCGGGTCTCCAGCGTGAGGTCGGGGTTCTGGTAGACGACGATGCGGATGATGTCGCCCGCACCGAGGCGGTATTCGGCGGCAGCGGCGGCCGGCGCGGCGGTGGCTTGGGCTTGGGCTTGTGCGCCCAGCGCGCCCAGGCTCAGCGCCGCGGCGAGGAGCAGTCGGGGGATTGGCTTCTTCATCGTCATCATTTCAGGCCCATGCCCTTGCTGATGGAAGCAGGATCGAGGCCACTGGCGGCCGGCGCGGGCTCGGGTGCCACGATCGGGGCGTCAGGCGCGCTCGCGGCGGCGCCGGCCGCCTGGGCAAACTTGCCGACGTACTCGATCTTGGAGCTCTCGCGCAGCGCCTTAAGCTCCTTTTGCACCAGTTCGGCCTTGCGCTGGTTGAGCAGGAAGGCTTCGATGGCCGGGCGCGCACGCGCCTCGTCGACGGGCTGCGAGCGCGAGCCGACCAGCGTCAGCACGGTCATGCCGTTGGGGGTCTGGGTGACGATGGATTCGCCGTCCTTCATGCGGGCGATGCTGTCCAGGCTGGCCAGCGGCAGCTGCTCGGCGGCGCGCACGGCTTGGTTGCCGGCGAAGCGGATGTCGTTGGCCTTGAGGTATTCGACGAACTCGGACAGCGTCTTGGCAGCCGCCAGCTTCTCGCGCAGCATCGGCACCTGCTCGGGCTTGGCCTCGATCTGCAGCTCTTGCAGGCTGTAGATGCGGCGGTCCTTGAACAGCGCGGGCTTGTCGGCGTAGTACTTGGCGATCTCTTCGTTGGTGGGCTTGGCGGCGCCTTCGCCCACGCGCTCGACGAAGGCCCGGGCGATGATTTCGCGCTTGGCGGCTTCGATCTGCTGCACGACGCGCGGGTCGCGGTCGAGCTTCTGCTCCTGGGCCTTCTGCACGGCCAGTTCCTGGTCGATCAGACGCTCGAGCACCTGGCGGCTGGCGGCCTCGGCCTGCTCGGGCTTGAGGTTGGGCTGGCGCTGCAGCACGAAGTTGATTTGGTGGACGGTGATCTCTTCCTTGTTGACCTTGGCGGCGGTCTGCGAAGCCTTCTCGCCCTTGCCGCCGCCGCAGGCGGTCAGCAGAGCCGCGACAGCCACCGCTGCGATCAGCGAGGCACGGGGTTTGTTCATTCGCTTAGCCATCTTGTCGAGGTCCTTGTTGTGTGCGGAAGGTCGCCCAATCCCAGTGGACGATCGAGTGTAGCGGGGGGATATGTCGCATCTATGCGCCCCGCGCCCCACTTAAAGGGGGCGCAGGGACGTCCAGTTAGAGCAATTTCAAGGCGGAAGTTCCCCAGCCCCCATGTTCGCGGGGGGGGCTCGTTGCAGACGGGGGAGCGGTGGTGCGGGCGGCCGTGCCGCGCGCACCGGATCAGCACTTGATGCCGGCGTGCAGGGCGACGATGCCCGCGCTGAGGTTGTGCACGTCGACGTGGCCGAAGCCGGCCGTCTTCATCATGGCCTTGAGGGTGGCCTGGTCGGGGTGCATGCGGATGGATTCCGCGAGGTAGCGGTAGCTGTCGGCATCGCCGGCGAACAGCGCGCCCAGCTTGGGCAGGATGTTGAAGGAATACCAGTCGTAGGGCTTGCGCAGCGGCTCGGCGATGCGCGAGAACTCCAGCACCAGCAACCGGCCGCCGGGCTTGAGCACGCGGCACATCTCGGCCAGCGCCAGCTCCTTGTGGGTCATGTTGCGCAGGCCGAAGGCGACGCTGACGAGGTCGAAGCTCTCGCTCTTGAAGGGCAGCTTCTCGGCGTCGGCCAGGCTGGTGGGCAGGATGAGGCCTTCGTCCAGCAGGCGGTCGCGGCCTTGGCGCAGCATGGCCTCGTTGATGTCGGTGTGCACCACCATGCCGGTGTCGCCGACCTTGCGGGCGAAGGCGCGGGCGAGGTCGCCGGTGCCGCCGGCGATGTCCAGCGCACGCTCGCCGGGCTTGAGGTTGGCGACCTGCACAGTGTAGGCCTTCCAGGCGCGGTGCAGCCCGGCGGACATCAGGTCGTTCATCAGGTCGTACTTGGCGGCGACGGAGTCGAACACGCCGCGCACCTTGCGGGCCTTCTCGTTCTCGTCGACCTGCTGGAAGCCGAAGTGGGTCTGGGTCATATCTGCTGGGTTCAGTGCGAGTGGCAGCTGCCGCCACCCTTGACGGGCATGGGGTCGTCGCGGCCGCGGCCGGCGGCGGCGAGGCGGGCTTCGTAGTCCTGCCACAGCTGCGCCTGCTGGCTGCCGAGCTTGTAGAGGTAGTCCCAGGTGAACAGGCCGCTGGCATGGCCGTCCGAGAACTCCGGGCGCACGGCGTAGTGGCCCACGGGCTCCAGCCCGGTGATGAGGACGTCGCGCTTGCCGGTCTGCAGCACCTCCTGGCCCGGGCCGTGGCCCATGACCTCGGCGGACGGGCTGTAGACGCGCATCAGCTCGAAGGGGATCCGAAACCGCGCGCCGTCGTCGAAGGCGACTTCCAGCACGCGGGACTGCTGGTGAACGGTGATGTCGGTGGGCGCAGGCATGGCGTGAGTGTCCCTCAGAAGGACTGCTGGGCCGGCACCTGCACGCCGACCGGCCGCCGCGGCGCGGGCAGCGGCAGATCAGCAAGGACGTGCGGCGGGCGATAGACGAGGCTCATGGCCGAAAAACTAGCGAAAACCCGTAATCATGCCCGGTGCCTTTCGTCCGCCTGCTGAAGCCGGCCTCTAATCCGCGTTTTCATCGTTTCGACCCA
Organism: Roseateles sp.; assembly: GCA_046294815.1. GTDB lineage: Bacteria > Pseudomonadota > Gammaproteobacteria > Burkholderiales > Burkholderiaceae_C > Pelomonas. The sequence goes on from JBKBOJ010000045.1 coordinate 24,138, forward strand.
CTGCCATGCACCGCATTCCCCTGCACCGCCTGACGGCCGCCGCGCTGCTCGCGCTCGCCTGCAGCGCCAGCCCGGCCCTGGACCTGACCGGCCTGTCCAAGACCGTCAAACCCTGCGACGACTTCTACGCCTTCGTCAACGGCAACTGGGAGGCCACCACCGAGCTGCCGCCCGGGCGCGCCCGCGTCGGCAACTTCGACCAGCTGCGCCAGGCCAACGACGCGCTGCTGAGCCAGGCGCTCAAGGAGCTGGCCGACAAGCCCGAGCTGCAGACCACGCCGGGCCTCAAGCTCATCGCCGCTTACTACGCCAGCGGCATGGACGAGGCTGCCATCGAGGCGCGTGGCCTGTCGCCCGTGCAGCCGCTGCTGAGCCGCATCGCCGGCCTGCAGCGCGCCGAGGACCTGCCCACGCTGCTGGCGCTGCTGGCGCGCAGCGGCGTGGCCGCGCCGCTGTCCTATGCCGTGCAGCCCGACCGCAAGGACACGCGCCGCCACGCGCTGATGCTGTGGCAGGCCGGCCTGGGCCTGCCGGATCGGGACGACTACTTTCGCGACGACGAGCGCACCCGCGCGCTGAAGACGGCCTACCGCGCCTATGCCCGCGCGCTGCTGCAAGGCGCCGGCCTGCCGGCCGGCGACGCCGAGCTGGACGCGCTGCAGGCCTTCGAGACCCGGCTGGCCGAGGCCTCGCGCGAGCGCGCCAAACTGCGCGACCCCAACGCCGGCTACAACCCCATGAGCCCCACCGAGCTGGCCAGCGCCGCGCCGGGGCTGGACTGGACCGGGTATCTCGCCGTGCTGACCGCCGGCGCCAAGCTGCCGCAGCGCCTGCTGGTGGGCCAGCCGGAGTTCGCCGCCCGCGTCGCACAGCTCGCCGCCGACACGCCGGTGGCGGTGTGGCGCAGCTACCTGGCGCTGCGCGTGCTGGACGCCGCCGCACCGCGCCTGCCCAAGGCCTTCGCCAACGCGTCCTTCGAGTACCGCGGCAAGGCCATCACCGGCCTGCAGGCACCGCCGCCGCGCAACGAGGAGGTCATCAAGCAGATCGGCGGCCAATACGGCAACGAGCCGGTGGCGCTGGCGCTGGGCGAGCTGTTCGTGGCCCGCGCCTTCTCGCCTGAGGCGCAGAAGCGCTCGCTGCAGCTGGTGGAAGACGTGCGCGCCAGCATGCGCGAGCGCATCCAGAAGCTGGACTGGATGACCGCGCCCACCAAGGCCCGCGCGCTGGACAAGCTGGCGGCCATGCAGCCCATGATTGGCGCGCCGGCCAAATGGCCGCAGTTCGAGGGCCTGCAGCTCAGCAGCACCGACTACGCCGGCAACTGGCTGAGAGTGGCGCTGTGGCACAGCGGCCAGCAGATGAAGGACCTGGACGCGCCGGTGGAGCGCGACCGCTGGCGCGTCAGCCCGCACATCGTCAACGCGTTCGCGGGCGGACTCAACCAGATCACCTTCCCGGCCGGCATCCTGCAGCCACCTTTCTTCGATGCCAAGGCCGATGACGCGGTCAACTTCGGCGCCATCGGCATGGTGATCGGCCACGAGATCACCCACCACTTCGACGACAGCGGCCGCAACTTCGACGCCAACGGCTCCTTGACCGACTGGTGGACCGCCGAGGACGCCGCCGGCTACAAGGCGCGCGCCGACAAGGTGGCCGAGCGCTATGCGGCGATCTCGCCGCTGCCCGGCTACCACATCAACGGCCGGCTGACGCTGGGCGAGAACATCTCGGACGTGTCGGGCCTGAGCATTGCCTACGAGGGCCTGCAGCGCGCGCTCAAGCGCAGCGGACAGGCGGACAAGAAGATTGACGGCTACACGCCCGCGCAGCGCTTCTTCCTGAGCAACGCGCTGCTGTGGCGCACCAAGGTGCGCACCGAGTTCCTGATCAACCAGCTGCGCACCGACTCGCACTCGCCGGCCAAGTACCGCGTGCTGACGCCCATGGCCAACTCGCCCTACTTCGCCCAGGCCTTCAGCTGCAAGCCGGGCAGCCCCATGGTGGCCAGCGATCCGCTGACGGTCTGGTGACCCTGGGCGCCTGCCGCGACCACGGCATGCGCGTGGCCCGGGCCGCTCAGCCGCACATCCGCCCGGCCATGTCCAGCGACTGAGCCACTGCCGCGTCCACCTCGGTCAGCGGCCGTGCCAGCAGCGGCGCGGCCTCGCGTCGCGGCGCGGCCCAGATGGGCGCGGGGAAGTGGCTGTCCGCCTCGAAGCGGGCGATGACGTGCCAGTGCAGATGCGGCACCACATTGCCCAGCGAGGCCAGGTTGACCTTGGTGGGCGCG
>JBKBOJ010000046.1:0-26235 GCA_046294815.1 Roseateles sp.
CCCACCTGTTCGTATTGGTGGGCACCATCGTCACGGGTGCATCGCCGCTGTTCAAGATGGGACGGCTGGACGCTCACTGTGCGACCCCGATTAGGAAAGTGATTGACCCGCTCCCCTGTCCGGCGCTTTGCCAACAGGAGGTTGCCATGTCCAAAGTTGGAAAGACGCTCGGACTGCCGATCGTCAACGCCAGAGCCGCCGGCATCGACATCGGTGCGCGCATCCAGGTCGCCGCCGTACCACCCGAGCTGAGTGACGATCCGGTCCGAACGTTCGGGAGCTTCACTGCCGATATCGAGGCGATGGCCAACTGGCTTGTCTCAGTGGGCATCACGACCGTGGCGATGGAATCCACGGGCGTGTACTGGGTGCCGGTCTATGAGATCTTGGAAGAGCACGGGCTGACCGTTGTGCTTGCCAACGCCCGTGACTGCAAGGCAGTTCCGGGGCGCAAGAGCGATGTCAACGATGCCCAGTGGTTGCAACGGCTGCATGCGTGCGGACTGCTGCGCCCGAGCTTCCATCCGGCCCGGGACATCGCGGCGCTGCGAGCCTACATGCGGATCCGAGACCGCCATCTCGAGTACGCGGCAGCGCACATGCAGCACATGCAGAAGGCGCTGACGCTGATGAACCTTCAGCTGCACCATGTGCTCAGCGATATCAGCGGCGTCACCGGCCTGAAGATCATCCGGGCCATCGTTGCGGGCGAACGGGATCCCGACGTCCTTGCATCCATGCGTGACGTTCGCTGTCGTGAGAGCCTGCTGACCATCCGGTCTGCGTTGGTGGGCAACTACCAGCCTGAGCATGTGTTCGCGCTGTCTCAAGCGCTTGCGCTGTTTGACTCTTACCAGGACCGCATCGCTGACTGCGATCGGCAGATCGAGAGCTCGTTGCGCCAGCTGAACGTCGGTCGGCCTGAGCCAGAGACGAAGCTGGCGGCGCCGCGTACCAAGACCAAGCAGGTCAACGCCCCGAAGTTCGATGTGCGGGCCATGCTGCACCAGCTGACAGGCACCGACCTGACCGCTATCCACGGGCTCGGCCCCAGCATCTCTCTGTCATTGGTCGCCGAGTGCGGCACTGACCTCAGCAAGTGGCCCACCGAGAAGCACTTCACCTCGTGGCTGTGTTTGTCGCCGGGATGCAAGATCAGCGGGGGCAAGGTGCTCTCCGCGCGTACCCGCAGGAGCTCCAGCCGCCTCGCGTCGCAGTTGCGCCTCGTGGCGGTCAACGTCGGCCGCACCGAGACTGCCCTCGGAGCGTTCTACCGCCGCTTGGCTGCGCGGATCGGTAAGGCCAAGGCCGTGACCGCCACGGCGCGCAAGCTCGCCATCCTCTTCTACCGCGCGATGCGCTTCGGCATGCAGTACCAGGACCCTGGAGCCGACCAATACGAGCAACGGTACCGAGAACGCGTCGTCAAGCAACTCGAGCGGCGCGCCGCGCGCTTTGGCTTCGCACTGCAGCCAGTCGAGGAAGGTGTTTCTTAGGAAAGAGCTGGGCATCGATCAGCAGCCCCTGACGAACCGGGAGAAGACGCTGCTGGTTGATGCCCTGAGGTCCAGCTACACGGTGACGGAGTTGCTTTGCGAAGTGGACCTGCCGCGCAGTTCCTACTTCTCCCAGGTTGCTGGGGCGCACACCACCGAGCACGGCCGTTGAAGCTCGCCCCCCTTTGATCGAGCTCTTCGAAATATGGCGTTTTCCCATAATTTCCCTTCCCTCTGATCCTGCGCGGTTGCACTCGCAACCGCCGCAGGATGAGATACCCGCTCCACAGTGAGAAGTACAAGTTGTTCCTCGAGGAGCTGAACGCCCTGAGGGAAAAGGCTGGCATCAGCCAGATGGAGTTGGCAGACCGCATGCAAATCGGCCAGGACATCGTCAGCCGCTGCGAGTCCGGCCGGCGCCGCGTCGATGTCTTCGAGCTTGCGCTGTGGACCCATGCCTGCGGCACGAGCCTTGAGGCTTTCGTCAAGAAGCTGGACGAACGCATCCAGCGGCATCAGTTCCCGAGCTTGCTGTAGCCTCTGCGTCAGTACAAGTGCCTGAGCACGACTCTCAGGCTGTATTCGCGCTGCTTGGAACTGGTCGGACTGGCAGCTACGCGCTGGAACAGCCGTCGGGCGTTGGACAGCACGACGGCATAGGGCTCAAGCTCGGCCGGGTCTCCCGCGTCGAATTGCCGCAGGAAGGCCAGCAACGGGTAGGCGGCCAGCAGGTGTGCAGCCTCGCCCCGCCAGGCGTTCGAGAGGCTGGTATCGCCGGAGAATTCTTCCAAGTCTCGCGGCCCCAGATGAGATTGCGTCTTCGCTCGTCAGGCGTGGTCATGGAGGCTTCACCGGCGCCTGGGCTTGGCGCCGATCACTTTTCGGTCAACGAGGCAGCCTGAAACAGAAGGCTCACCCGGGAAAGAGCCGGCCGCGGCGCGCGCTTACGCGTCTTGCCGGCCTTGGGGCGCAGCCGCAGCTCGTCTAGCCGCCGAAGCTCGGCGTCAAGCTCCTTCAAGAACTTCAGGAAGCCATAGTCCAGGGCCTCCAGCCAGTCACGCAAGCCGATGATGTCCAGGCGGGTCTGGCCACTCTCAACGTGGCTGACTGCGCTTTGTGTGCGCCCGAGAAGCACCGCAAGGTCCGCCTGGCGCAAGTTGCGTGACTCCCGCAGCTTTCGCAGCTTGTCCAGAAAGATCTTGTTGTGACGGCTGTGCAGGGTCTTGGCCATGAATTTCTCGCAGCCTCAACCCTATCCGAGCCGGCTCAATATCAAGAATCTGCATATGGAAGCCAGCCCCGAAGAATTGCTGGCACGTCAACAATCCAGCCGACGAACGCCTTGCTGTTCACGGCAACAGTCCGATGTTCCATTCGCTCCCGCAGTACGAGTTTCATATTCCTGAGGGTCTGGCCGCGCCAGGCAGCAAGCACTGGCGGGCCGTGGTGATGACGCTCCACATGCCATGGTTCCTGCTGACGCTTGAGCGCGTCGACGACGAGGACAAAGATGTGCGGATGAGCTACACCCTATGCATCGCCTGGGAAACCGACCTCGCCGACGCGATCAAGTCGATCGACGCCAACCGCGTCCGGGGCCTTGTCGCCATGATGCCGGCCTGGGCGTCGCCTACCGGCCAGTGGTCCTCGCGACAGATCACCGAGGTCTGGCTGGACAGTGGCGACAACGGCACCTTTGTCACGCTGACAGACAACGCTGGCGAGCGGTTCGATGCCGGCATCCGTGGCGAAGCGCCGCGGGCCGGTTCTGCCGGCGAATTGCTACTGCGCCTGCCGTCTAGCAAGCAGCGGACGCTGCGACCGCGCCAGGCCGGTTCCGGCCGTGCCCGGCGGCGGGCCCAAGCGTCGAAATGAGCTCACGCCATGGAGCAACGATGCAGCGCTACTTCGATATCCGCAAAGGGATCATGCTGGGCTTCTTCAACGGCCGCGAGCAATACGACGAGCTGATCGAACCGCGCCAGGGCCAGCTCATGTTCGACGGGTGCGATATCTACTGGCTCATCGACGGCGAGCAGCGCATGTCGGAGACGATCAACAACGCCATCGGCATCTGGCTCGCAGACGGAAGCATCGAAGAGGTGATCTTTGAACAGGTCGCTGGTAACCCGTAGATCAAAACGGCAGCAGCCATCCTTGGTGACGACGCTGAAGCGACGCCCGGACGGCACGCATGTCCTCGTGGTGCCATGTGACACCTCTCCTTGGCGCCTAGGCCAGCGCGTGTGGTTTCAGGCCGCTCGCGGCCGAATTGAGATCACCTCGAAGCCTGAAGGCTGCCGAGGCGATCGCAGGCATAGCGGTCGCGTTCGACGTGGTCTGGTGGCGCGGGAGCACGTAGGGCCGTAGCTGCTCGAGAAGTTGAGGACTGAATGAGTCGTGTTGCCTTGACGTCGGAGCGGCAGCGACTGTCTCTGCGAGCGTCGCATCATTCATTGCGGGACAGCGCGACCTTCTGGCGCGCCTAGAGCGGTTCGCCGAGACTCATGAGTACCGTCAGCTGCTGGTCGTGGCGGCACCCATGGCAGAGGGCGATGCGGAACCTTGGCTGGCCGAGTGGCTGATTCAACCCGCCTTCGCATTGGCTGAGCTACCCACCCGCGGTAGCCCGCTGTCTTATTCAATAGCGATTGTGTTCTGAAACTGATCGAGAGTGTCGTCTCGATCAAAGAGGATATCGCCGTACGTTTTGTCGTAGGCAACGCCCTCGAACTTCTCAAAGTCGAATAGCTTGTGATCCATCATGTGCGACGGGACGATGTTCGACATGGCCGAGAACATGCTTCGCAGCCGTTGGGGATGCTCGCGATCCCAGCCTTGCAAGAGTTCCTTCATTGCCTGACGTTGCAGGTTGGGCTGCGAACCACACAGGTTGCAAGGGATGATCGGGAACTGCATCGCGGCTGCGTACTTCTTGATGTCCGCCTCCTTGCAGTAGGCCAGCGGCCGGATCACGACGTTGCTGCCGTCGTCGGACTTCAGCTTGGGCGGCATAGTCTTGATCCGCCCGCCGAAGAACATGTTCAGCAGCAGCGTCTCGAGGATGTCGTCACGGTGGTGACCTAGCGCAATCTTCGTGGCGCCCAGTTCCTTTGCAGTGCGATAGAGAATGCCGCGGCGAAGGCGTGAGCAAAGCGAGCAGGTGGTCTTGCCAGGTGCCACTTTCTCTTTGACGATGCTGTAGGTGTCCTGCTCAACGATCCTGAACGGGATGTCGCGCTCGGTGAAGTAGCGTGGAAGGACATCCTCAGGGAAGCCTGGCTGCTTCTGGTCGAGGTTGACGGCAATGACGTCGAACTTGATGGGTGCAACATGCTTCAGGTACAGCAGGGTGTCCAGCATCGTGTACGAGTCGGCCCCCCCCGACATACAAGCCATGATCAAGTCACCGTCTTGAATCATGGTGAAGTCTTGAATGGCGCGACCGGTCAGGCGCCTGATTTTCTTCTGCACGCCCTGCGCCGAGTTGCTCAGCTCGGGTGTCTCGCGGCGCAAAAACGACCTATCCCGCATGTCGAGGTCCTGCGTCTGAAGGCTGGCGATTGGATCGAGAGTGTTCATTGGTTTTTCTTCCAGAACTTTAGATTGTCCTTGAAGCCCGGGATGAGCAGCAGCCCTTGCCCGACCTACCCGTTCGCTACGTGGAAGGTGTCAACTTCGTCGCCTGGAAATCTGTCAACTTCGGCGCAGCCGGAAAAGTAGCTCTTCACCTATGAAAAGCCCACGCAAACAGCCTGCCTTGTTAGACCAGTTAGTCCAATAAGCAAGGACAGCTACTCGATGCTGGACATCCTGCTGAACCTGCAGCAGCGCGCGCCGGTGCGGTTCGAGCTCGTTGCCGTCAACCTCGACCAGAAGCAGCCTGGCTTCCCCGAGGACGTGCTGCCCAACTACCTGAAGAGCCGCGGCGTGCCCTTCCACATCGAGCAGCAGGACACCTATTCCGTCGTCAAGCGCGTCGTGCCCGAGGGCAAGACCACCTGCGGCCTGTGCTCGCGACTGCGCCGCGGCATCCTGTACCGCGTGGCCGGCGAGCTGGGCTGCACCAAGATCGCGCTGGGCCACCACCGCGACGACATCGTCACGACGCTGTTCCTGAACATGTTCTTCGGCAGCCGCATGAAGGGCATGCCGCCCAAGCTGGTCAGCGACGATGGCAAAAACGTCGTCATCCGCCCGCTGGCCTATGTGAAGGAGCCCGACCTGGTGCGCTGGGCCCAGCACCGCGAGTTCCCCATCATCCCGTGCAACCTGTGCGGCAGCCAGGAAAACCTGCAGCGCGTGCAGGTCAAGGCCATGATCAACGAGTGGGAGAAGCGCTACCCGGGGCGCATCGACAACATCTTCACGGCCATGACCAACATCGTGCCCTCGCACATGATGGACAAGAAGCTGTTCCCGTTCGAGACCATCAAGGCCACCGGCCAGGCCGACGCCGGCGGCGACATCGCCTTCGACGACGACGAGAGCTGCGCGACGCCGGCGCCGTCGGTCATCACGCTGCAACGCTGATTTACACGGGGGCAATGTCGGCAGGTCAGAATCGGTACACCGCTTCGTTAGGAGGTGAACGATGAACCGCCGACTGCTTCTCACCACCCTCACCGCCGCCTCGCTGGCGGCGCTGGCCGGCTGCGCCGGCCCCTATACCGTCTCCGCCGACGTGTCCAGTTATGGCAACTGGCCGGCTGGCCGCCAACCCGGCACCTACGCCTTCGACCGCCTGCCCTCGCAGCAGCAGAACGAGGAGGCCGCCAAGCGCCAGGCCGCGCTGGAAGACGCCGCCAAGCCGGCGCTGGAGAAGGCCGGCTTCAAGCCCGCGACCGACCCCAAGACCGCCGACGTGCTGGTGACGCTGGGCGCCCGCGTGACCGCCTACGACCCCGTGCCTTGGGACGACCCGCTGTGGTGGCGCTGGCGCGGCCGGTTGTACTCGCCGCGCTACGGCTATGTGGGCCCCGGCCCCTGGGGCTGGCGCCACGACCCCTTCTTCGACCGCCGCTACGACCGCGCCGTGGCCGTGCTGCTGCGCGACCGCGCCAGCGGCGAAGCGCTGTACGAGGCGCATTCCAGCAACGAAGGCGCCACCATGGGCAGCGACGCGCTGCTGCAGGCGTTGTTCGACGCGGCGCTGGCGGAGTTCCCGAAGGTCAGCCCGAAGGCGCGCCGCGTGTCCGTGCAAGCCATGCGCTGACGGCGAGGGCCGGCCCGCGACATCCGCCAGCCTGACCATAATCGCGGCTTTGCAAAAAGAGGTCGCAAGGCAGGCATGGCGCTCAACATCGTGATCATGGCGGCGGGCAAGGGCACCCGCATGAAGTCCGCAACGCCCAAGGTGTTGCACAAGCTCGCGGGCCGCTCGCTGCTGGCGCATGTGCTCAAGAGCTGCGAGCCCCTGGCCGCCGAGGCGCGCATCGTCATCACCGGCCACGGCGCCGAAGCCGTGGAGGCCGCGGTCGCCGCGCCCGGCATCTCGTTCGTGCGCCAGATGCCCCAGCTCGGCACGGGCCACGCCATCCAGCAGGTCGTGCCCAGCCTGGTGGGCGAAGGCACGACGCTGATCCTGAACGGCGATGTGCCGCTGATCGAGACCGCCACCGCCAAGGCGTTGATCGACGCCTGCGCCGGCCATGCGCTGGTGCTGCTGACCGTCGACCTGGCCGACCCGACCGGCTACGGCCGCATCATCCGCGACAAGGACGACGGCGGCGTGCTGGCCATCGTCGAGCACAAGGACGCCTCGCCCGAGCAGCGCCTGATCCGCGAAGGCTACAGCGGCATGATGGCCGCGCCCACGGCAGCGCTGAAGCGCTGGGTGGGCCAGCTGACCAACGACAACGCCCAGGGCGAGTACTACCTGACCGACATCGTCGCGATGGCCGTCGCCGAGGGCCTGCCCGTGCTGGGCATCAAGGCCCACAGCGAGACCGAGGTGCTGGGCGTCAACGACCCGGTGCAGCTGGCCCAGCTGGAGCGCGCCTTCCAGGCCCGCCAGGCGGAGGGCCTGATGCGCGCCGGGCTGCGCCTGGCCGACCCGGCCCGCTTCGACCTGCGCGGCACCCTCACGCACGGCCAGGACTGCGAGATCGACGTGAACTGCGTGTTCGAGGGCGAGGTGGTGCTGGGCGACGGTGTGCGCATCGGCGCCAACTGCGTGATCCGCAACGCCCGCATCGCGGCCGGCGCGCGCATCCACGAGTTCAGCCACATCGACGGCGAGAAGCCCGCTGGCGCCAGCGTCGGCGAGGGCGCGCTGGTCGGCCCCTTCGCCCGCCTGAGGCCGGGCGCACAGCTGGGCGCCGAGGTGCACATCGGCAACTTCGTCGAGGTCAAGAACTCGACGCTGGGCAAGGGCGCCAAGGCCAACCACCTGGCCTACCTCGGTGATGCCACCGTGGGCGAACGCGTCAACTACGGCGCCGGCTCCATCACGGCCAACTACGACGGCGCCAACAAGCACCGCACCACCATCGGCGACGACGTGCACGTGGGCTCCAACTGCGTGCTGGTGGCACCGGTGACGCTGGGCAACGGCGCCACCATCGGCGGCGGCTCCACGATCACCAAGGACGTCAACCCGGGTGAGCTCGCTGTGGCGCGCGGCAAACAGGCCAACATCGCCGGCTGGACGCGGCCCAAGAAGAAAGCTTGAAATAGCGCGGCGCCGTGACTTTGTTCCGGCGCTTGCACCGCCGCACCCGCGGTGAGGGGGCCAGCGGCGCCCCCCGCCACCGTTAGCATCGTCCTCGTCACACGACTGGCAGTCCCCATGGCCCACGAACTCGATTTCGCTGCGTTCTCACTCGACGATGCCGTCCCGGCGGACCTGGGTGCGTACGAGCTGCTGCAGGCGCAGCGCGAGCGCGACGAGGCCGAGGCGCGCAACCGCGCGCTGGCGCTCAAGGCCCAGGCCTGTGACAACGCCGCCGAGGCCTGCTACTACCTGGCCCGCAGCCTGGGCGCCGCGCGCGACCTGCCGCAGGATGGCGAGGCCAGCCTGGAGCTGTTGTTCCAGCTCATCGGCGCGCTGGCCGACCTGCCCACCGACATCGCCACGGCCCCGCTGCCCGAGGTGGTGGGCGGCCGCGACGACGGCATCACCGAGCTGTGCCTGCAGCTGGAGGCCGCCCGCGAGGCGACGCAGGAGGCGCTCGCGAGCGCGGAACTGGCCCCGGCCCGCACCCAGCTCTGCCACTAAGCCGGCAGCATCAGCATGCCGGCCACGCCGCCGTGGGCGCGGTGTGCGGCGGCCTCAGAAGCCGCCGACCGGCAGCTTGTCGTCGCGCTGCAGCCAGTTGCGCGGCGAGTAGCGGCTGCCGGCATCCGTCACATGCAGCGTGTAGGCGTGGCGCGAGCGCTCGGAGCGGTTGGCCGCCGAGTAATGCGGCAGCAGGCCGTGGAAGACCACCAGCGAGCCGGCCTCCACCTCCAGCGGGATGGCCTCGCGCGAGTCCGCGGCGGGCCAGGGTGTGGCGTCGACCTGCTCCATCCAGGCCTTGCGGCCCTCGCGCACGAAGCGCTCGCGCAGCACGCCGCGCGGGCCGCGGTGGCCGCCGGGCTCGGTCCACAGGCAGCCGTTGTGCAGCGTGGCGTCCTCCAGCGCGAACCAAAAGGTGGTCACGGTGATGGGGTCGGTCTCGAAGAAGCTGGCATCCTGGTGCCAGCGCACCTCGCCGCCGATGCCGGGCTGCTTGAAGATGAACATGCTCTGCCACACCTGCGGCCGCACGAGGCCCAGCGCAGCGGCCACGCGGCGCAGCGCCTCGCCCTTGGAGAAGGCGCTGAAGACCGGATCCAGGTCATGCATCGCGTGGCCGATCTTGTTGATGGCCAATTCCTTGGGCACGCGCAGCCGCCCCTGGGCGTCGAAGGCCTCCTCCTCGAAGAAGCAGCGCACCTGGTCGCCGCTGTCGAGAAAGTAGTCGTCCACGTGGCGCTGCTGTTCCTCGGTCGTGAACACCGGACGCTGCTCGCCGGGGTCGAAGGCGTCGACGATCTGCAGCGCCCGTGCGCGCAGTGCGGCGATGTCTTCGGCGCGCTTGAAGCCCGGGATGACGAGGAAGCCCTGTTCGGCGTAGACAGCAGCGTGGTTGGCGTCAACAGTCATGCGGATGCTCGGGAAGTTGTGCCGATTGTGTAGCCGCCGCGCCGTGGCCACAGTGTCGACACCCCTCTTCGCTGGAGACACCATGAAAGTGCTGAAGCTGCTGCTGGTCCTCATCGTCGTGCTGCTGGCCCTGCTGGTGGGCGGCGGGCTGCTGCTGTCGCCCAAGTTCAGCCTGTCGCGCTCAGTGACCATCAACGCAGCGCCCGAGGAGGTCTACGCGCTGGTCGCCGACCCGCGCGGCTGGAAGCAGTGGAGCGTCTGGAACCGGCGCGATCCGGCCATGGCCATCGAGTACAGCGGCCCGGCCTCAGGCCCGGGCGCCGTCTGGGCCTGGAAGAGCAAAACCGAGGGCGACGGCCGCATGACCTTCACGACCGCAGAGCCGGGCCGGCAACTGGGCTACGAGCTGTTCTTCCCGGACTTCGGCACCACGTCCACCGGAGAGCTGCGGCTGGAGCCCAACGGCGGCGGCACACAGGTCACCTGGACCATGAATGGCGACATGGGCGCCAACCCGGTCTACCGCTGGATGGGCTTGTTCATGGACAAGATGGTGGGGCCGGACTTTGATGCCGGGCTGGCCAATCTCAAGGCCCTGGCGGAGAAAAGTTAGCCCCTCGCCCAGCCGTGGGGACGGCGATGCTTGCCGGTTCGACCGTCAAGCACATCGCCCGACGCCGGCCGGCTTGGGGCGGGCCGGCACTCGTCCCGCACCTCAGGCGGGCTCCCAGACCAGTGCCAGCGCCAGCGCCGCCTCGGTGACGGCGCGGCCCAGCGGCGTGGCCGGGTCGGGCCGGCGCAGATGCGGCACGCCGCGGCTGAGGTCCACGCTGCCCACCACCTGGCCGCCCTGCAGCATCTCGTAGCCCACCGCCGTGGGGCTGGTGAAGGCGCTGCCTTCGAGCTGGTGCACCGAGCGCAGCGCCAGCGTCAGCTCGCCGCGCCGGTAGCTGCCCTCGCGGGTCTGCTGCCCCCACTGCACGCGGCCCTCGCCGATGTCCAGCACCGCGTCGGATGCGCCACGCCAGCGGCAGTTCAGCGTCCAGGGCTTGGTGACCAAGGCCAGCACGCGCACGGTCACTTCGGTCTGGCGCGCGGTGCACTCGGCCTCGCTGTCGCCGGCCGGCGTGGTCCAGGTGTAGCGCAGCGGCGCCTTGCCGGTGCTCAAGGTGTCGAACAGCGACAGCCGGTCGGCTCCGCGGTCGTAGCGCACGCGCTGGCCGCTCAACATGAAATCGCCCTGGCGGCCCCAGCCGGGCTTGCCGAAGGACTCATCGGCGACGCCGGCCAGCGCGGCCGGTTGCGCCATGCGCGCCTCGCGCACCACGCCGCAAGCGGCCAACAGGAACAACGCCGCGGCCCCGGCCGCCGCCGATAGATGACGCATAGCACCTCGCAATGAATCGGGAAAACCCGCAGTCTACGGACAGCGAATGCCCCCTGCCGGTCCTCACCCATGACTGCCGGCATGTCCCGGCTATCTAGGCTCCCAGACCAGCGCCAGCGCCAGCGCGGCCTCGGTGACGGCGCGGCCCAGCGGCGTGGCGGGGTCGGGCCGGCGCAGCCGCGGTGCGCTGCCGCCGAGGTCCAGGCTGCCCACCACCGTGCCCTGGTGCAGCATCTCGTAGCCCACGGCCGCGGCCTGCGGCGTGGTGCGGCCGTCCAGCCGGTGCACCGAGCGCAGCCCCAGCGTCAGCTCGCCGCGGCGGTAGGCGCCCTCGCGCATCAGCACGCCGCCGCGCAGCGCGCCCTCGCCGATCTGCAGCATGGCCGCCGGCGCGCTGCCCCAGCGACAGCTCAGCACCCAGGGCCGCTCGCCCGTCGTGCGGCCGCCGGGGCTGTGCTGCGGCGTCCAGGCCTCGCAGGCACTGCTGCTGTCGCCGGCCGGCCCGGCCCAGCTGAAGCGCAGCGGCGCCTTGGCATCGGCCGGCAGCGGCTCGAACAGCGCCAGCCGCGCGGCGCCGCGCTCGTAGCGCACGCGCTGGCCGCTCAGCGAGAACTCGCCCTGCCGCCCCCAGGCCGGGCTGCCGAAGCCCTCCTCGGCCACGCCGGCCAGTGACGGCGCCTGCAGCATGCGCCCGCCCGCCTGCACCGGTCGCCCCTCCCGCACCGACGCACAGCCGGCCAGCAACAGGAGGAACAGGGCTGCAACAGGCGAAGGGGCAACACGGCGGCGCATGGGCTGGATTCCGGCGGCTGGCGATGCATCGGACTCTAGGGCCACGGCCGACGGCCAGCTGTTACCCAGCGTTGCCTGACGTTAATCGCCCGCGGCGCTTCGGCCCCGACGCATACCCGCCAGCCACCAGGCATCCCTCCCTTGCCCCACCCCACCTGCCGCCCGCCGTCAGCCCCTTCGAACTGCGCCTGGCCGGCCTGTGCTACCTGGCCATCATTGCGCTGGGCCTGTGGACCGAGACACAGGTGAGCGGCAGCCTGGTCGTCGCGGGCGACGCCGCGGCCACGGCGCAGCGCATTGCGGCGCAGTCGGACCTGTGGCGGCTGGGCATCGCGGCCGACCTGCTGATGCAGCTGCTGGACCTGCCCGTCATCGTCGTGATGTGGCGGCTGCTGCGGCCGGTCAACGAGATGCTGGCGCTGACGGCCACCGGCCTCAATCTCGTGCAGACCGCCGTGCTGGTGGCCAACCGCGTGCAGCTGCTGGCCGCGCTGGCCATGCTGGCCGTGCAGCTGCACGGCCAGGGCTTTGGCATCGGCCTGCTGTTCTTCGCCGTGGCCTGCCTGATCCGCGGCGCGCTGATCGCGGCCAGCGGCGTGCTGCCCCGCGTGCTGGGCTGGGGCCTGGCCTACGGGGTCGACAGCCTGGCGCTGCTGCTGGCGCCGTCGCCGGCGCGGCTGCTGTTCCCGGCGGTGCTGCTGCCGGCCTTCGTGGCCGAGCTGGCGCTGGCCTTGTGGCTGGTGCTGCGCCCCGGGGCGCGCGCTCAGGGCGGCTGAGGCACGGCCGACGCCGCCTCCGAGGCAGCGTCTGCCGGCGGCGGCGCCACGCCGATGCGGGCGATGGCCAGGTCACCGGCGAACTCCTCGTAGAACCAGTCGTCGCCCAGCTTCACCAGCCCCTCGGCCGGCGGCTCGATCGGCGCGATGGGCTGGCCCTTCAGCGCCACCGCCATCGTCGCAGCCCAGACCGGCAGGGCCAGGCCGCCGCCGCTCTCGCGTTCGCCCAGCGAGCGCGGCTGCGGATAGCCGATCCACACCGCGCCGGCCCGCGTGGCCTGGAAGCCGCAGAACCAGGCGTCCACCGCGTCGTTGGTGGTGCCGGTCTTGCCATACAGGTCCCAGCGACCCAGCAGGCTGCTGGCACGCGCGCCGGTGCCTTCGCGCATGACGGCGGCCAGCAACTGCGCCGTCATGAAGGCGTTGCGTGCGCTGATGGCCGGGCGCAGCTTGGGCGGGTCGGCCTGCCACAGCAGCTCGCCCTGCGCGTCCTTCACGTCGCGGATCAGCCAGCCGGTGGGCAGTTGGCCGCCGTTGGCGAACACCGCATAGGCCTGCGCCATCTGCAGCGGCGTGGCGGCGCCGCTGCCCAGCGCGATGGTGAGGTTCTGCGGCTGCTTGTCTGCGTCCAGCCCGAAGCGGCCGGCCCAGGCGCGCACCCGCTGCGGCCCCAGCGCATCGGCCAGACGGATGGTGACCATGTTCTTGGAACGCGCCAGCGCCTGGCGCAGCGTCAGCGCGTCCTCGTAGCTGCCGTCGTAGTTGCGCGGCGCCCAGTCGCCGCGCACGAAGGGCTGGTCGCTGACCAGCGTGCCGGCCCAGGCGCCCTGGTCGATGATGGCCGAGTAGACGAAGGGCTTGAAGGCCGAGCCCGGCTGGCGCCAGGCCTGGGTCGCAGCGTTGAACTGGTTGCGCGCGAAGTCAAAGCCGCCCACCAGCGCGCGGATCGCGCCGCTGGCCGGGTCCAGCGTGACGACAGCGCCCTCGGCCTGCGGCGTCTGGCTCAGCACCCACTGCTTGCCCGCGGCCAGCACGCGCACCACGGCACCGCGCCTGGCGTTCTGCAGCGGGCGCTGCGCGCCGCCCTTGAGCGTGATGCGCTCGCCATCGGCCAACGCTAGCGTGGCGCCGCTCTTGTCCTGCGCCAGCAGCACGGCGGTGCGCAGCTCGCCCAGGTCGGGATGGGCGTCGAAGGCGGCGTCCAGCGCATCGTCCTCGCCGTCACCCTCGGGCAGCGCAACGGTGGCCTCGGGGCCGCGGAAGGGCTGGCGCCGCTCCAGCTCGAACAGCGCCTGGCGCAGCGCGGCCTGGGCGGCCGCCTGCTCGGCATAGCGCAGCGTGGTGGTGACCGTCAGGCCGCGGGTGTAGGCCTCCTGGCCGAAGCGGTTGACGATCTCGGCGCGCACCTGCTCGGCCGCATGGTCGGCAATGCCGGACAGCGGCTTGGGTCGGCGGATGTCCAGCGGCTGCGCCTTGGCGGCCCGGGCCTGCTCGGCCGTGATCAAGCCCACCGCCTCCAGCCGCCCCAGCACCACGGCCTGGCGGCGCTTGGCACGCTCGGGGAAGCGCACCGGGTTGAGCCGGTTGGGATCCTTGGGCAGGCCAACCAGCAGCGCGATCTCGGCGGTATCGAGCTGGCCCAGCGTCTTGCCAAAGTAGCGCTCCGCCGCGGCCGCGAAGCCGTAGGCGCGGTTGCCCAGGTGGATCTGGTTCATGTAGATCTCAAGGATCTGGCTCTTGCTGAGCGCGCGCTCGATCTTGATGGCCAGCAACGCCTCGACGACCTTGCGCGTCCAGCGCTGCTCCTTGGTCAGGTAGGTGTCGCGGGCGAGCTGCTGGGTGATGGTGGACGCGCCGTGCAGCGGGCCGCGGTGCGTGAGGTTGTGCAGCATGGCGCGCAGGATGCCGCCGTAGTCGATGCCGCCATGGGTCCAGAAGTCGCTGTCCTCGACGGCCAGCAGCGCGTCCTGCATGGGCTTGGGAATGTCCTTCAACGGCACGAAGCGGCGCCGCTCGGCGCCGAACTCGCCGATCAGCTGCCCGTCCTCGCTGAGGATGCGCAGCGGCTGGCGCGGCTGGTAATCGGTCAACGTGTCCAGCGCCGGCAGCTGCACCCAAATGAAGGCGGACACGATGGCCCCCACCAGCAACAGCACCAGGGGCAGCGCAACGAGCACGCCCAGCCAGGGGCGCCGCAGGAGGATCTTCAGCATGGCGCGCATGGTAGGTGCAAGACGCTATGCCGCCGGTGTCGGAAGTCAGGGGGCTGGCAGGGCGCACACGCAGCGTCGGCCGCCAAGAGCGCTCCATCCGCCGATTTCTGCGCTTCGTCGCGCCGAGGCTGACCGGCGGCGGCGGCTTCTATAGCTTTCGGGCCATCGCCACCGCGCGTTCGAAGGAGCCCGATCATGAAGTCCCTGCTTGCCCTGCTGCTCGTCACCGCCCTGCCCGCCTTCGCCCAATCCGCCCGCTGCCCCACGGCCGCCGAACAACTCAGCGAATACCTCGCCAGCGCCAAGCAGCGCGTGGGCGCCGAAGGCGAGGTGCGCGTGGAGTTCGAGGTGGGCGCCGACGGACGCGCCCAGCCGCTGTCCGTGCAGGGCGAGCGCCGCTACCGCACGCCGGTGCGCATCGCGATGCACTCGCTGGAATGCCAGGCCGGCACGCCGCAGCGCTACGCCCTGACCATCCGCTTCGTCGAGCCTGTGTCGCGCAAGGTCGCAGCAACCGCCTCGGTCACGCTGGCCGAGGCCGGCGCAGAGCGCCATTTAGCGGCGCGGCAAGCGCTCCCGGCCCATTGCCCGACAGGCTCCTAGGTTCAAACCGCCCGCTCGGCCGCGGCAATCATGCGGCTGACCCGCGACACCGACAGGCCCAGCTGCGCAGCCAGTTCCGTCATCGACACGCCGCCTTCGGTATGCGCCAGCCACAGCGCATGCTCGCGGATGCCGTTGGCACGCCGCAGCCAGTCGGCCCAGTGATTGCGCGGCGAGCGCCGGGGCGCCATCGCCGCAGCACGCATGCGCCGTGCGAAGTCGGCGTCGCCGAGATAGATCTGCTCGCGCAACCGGCCCGGCCACAGCTGCAGCCCGGGCTCGGACGCCACCAGCCGCGCATAGCGGTCGCCCGCCGAGCGGTGCTGGGCCGCGGTGACGGCGGGCTTGCCCAGCAGGTGGGCATGCAGGCCATCCACGTCCAGCCAGTCGGGCGCAGCCTCCAGCGCGGCCAGCGCGCGGAAGCTGGAGCCGGCCCACTCCGCAGCGCCGCGCGTCAGGCCTTCGCGCACAGGGGCAAGGTCCACCCAGCGGCAGGCATCCAGCAGATGCCGCTCGCGGTCCACCAGCACGGCACGGAAACGCCCCTGGAACAGCGGGCCGCTGAACCCATGACGGCGCTGCTGATGCTGGGTGTAGACGCCGTTGACGTGGCGCATCAGCGCCGACAGATTGGCGCGGCGCGTGAACAGCAGCAGCCAATAGTGGTCGGGCAGCAGCGCATAGGCCAGCATCTGCGCGTCAAAGCGGTGCAATGCCTGAGCCAGCAGCGCACGCATCTCGGCACGGTCCGCGTCATCGGCGAAGGCCGGCCTGCCGCTCTCGGGCGGGCAGCGCGCGCCTATCAGGTAGACCGCACCGGCAATCTCTAGACGAGGAGGCCTGGCCATGCGGCACCTTAAGGTGCCACGGCGGGAATGGCAAGATAGCCACATGAAGACGCATCAAATCGAAGTCCAGAAGTTCAAGGCCGCGGCCAACAACCTGCACGGCCAGGTCGTGTTCAAGATGGATGCGTGGGTCTCGCCGCGGGCGCCGGTGGAGGGCATCGAGCCCAGCAGCCTGCTGGTGATGACGGAGGAAAACGCCCGAGTGCTGATGGCCCTGCTAAAGGCCCAGATTGCCGAGTTCGACAGCAAGAAACCCAAGAGCCGCCACGGCCGCCATGGCTGAACCCACCGACGCCCCATGCAATATCCCCAATACAACCCCGCCTCCGACAACCGCCCGCTGTCCGACGAGGAGCTCAATGACCTCGACGAGATGCTGGCCGCGCTGCCGACCGACGCGGCGATGAATGTCGAGGCGCTGGACGGCTACCTGGCCGGCCTGCTGCTGACGCCGGGCCGTGAGTTGTCCAGCCTGCCCGGCGAGGCCTGGCTGCCCATCATCTGGGGCGGCGACCAGGAGCCCGAGCCGGCCCCCTTTGCCAGCGGCAAGCAGCGCAAGAAGCTGCAGATGCTGGTGCTGCGGCACCTGCACTCCATCGCCACGGCCTGGGCCGAGCGCCCGCAGGCCTGGGAGCCCGTCTTCAGCTTTGCCGACGGCGAGGACGAAGACACCGAATACGCCGACGCCGAGGACTGGGCAGCGGGCTTTCTGATGGCGGTGGAACTGGCGCCCGAGGCCTGGGCGCCACTGTTCGATGCCGAGCCCACCGCGCCGCTGCTCGCACCCATCGCGGCGCTGGGCGGCGAGGACGGTGCGCTGGCCGCGGCCGACCCCAAGGCCCGCGATGCGGCCAGCCGCCAGATTCCTGACGCCATGCTGGCGTTGTGGGCGATTCGCCAGAAGGCCTGACGCATCCCCTCAACGCAGGTAGAAGCCACCGCCGCTTTGGTTCACACTCGGCCCATGCTTCACACTGTGCTCGCCGCCTTCGGCCTGGTCATCTGCATCGCGCTGGCGATCCACATGGTGCTGCCGCGCCGGCTGCGCGCGCGGGTGGATGCCGTGCTGACCGGCCTGCAGGGCTGGTGGCTGCGGCAGTTCGAGCGCGCGGTGGGCTGGCGGCGGCGGCGGCGCCAGCAGCGTGCCGCTGCGCTGGAGGCCGAGCGCGTCATCCGCCGCGCCCGTGAGTCGGCGCTGAACACGCGGGTGGACGGCGAATGGGTGGGCAACGTGTACCGGCCCAAGCGCTTCGACAAGCCCAAGAAGCCGCATTGACTCTCCCACCCCCTACCGGCTTCGCCGGCCCCCTCAAGGGGGCGCTGTCGACTGCCCGGCGGAGCCGGATCAGCGACAGCCGCTGGATGTCGCGCCGGCCTGCGGCGGCGCGCTCAATTGCTTGACTGCTGCAGCTTCCACATCTCGGCATACCGGCCATGCTGTGCCAGCAACTGGTCATGCCGGCCGCGCTCGACGATGCGGCCCTGCTCCAGCACCAGAATCTCATGGGCATCCACGACGGTGGAAAGCCGGTGGGCGATGACCAGCACGGTCTTGTCCTGGCCCACGGCCTCCAGCTCGGCCTGGATGGCGCGCTCGTTGCTGGAGTCCAGCGCCGAGGTGGCCTCGTCGAAGATCAGCAGAGGCGGGTTCTTCAGCAGCGTGCGGGCGATGGCAACACGCTGCTTCTCGCCGCCGGACAGCTTCAGGCCGCGTTCGCCCACCATGGTGTCGTAGCCCAAAGGCGTCGCGGCGATGAAGGCGTGGATATGGGCCGCGCGCGCAGCGGCTTCAATCTCGGCCTGGGTCGCGCCAGGCCTGCCGTAGGCGATGTTGTAGGCCACCGTGTCGTTGAACAGCACGGTGTCCTGCGGCACGATGCCTATTGCCGCGCGCAGGCTGGCCTGCGTCACCTGGCGGATGTCCTGGCCGTCGATGCGGATGGCGCCAGCGTCGACGTCATAGAAGCGGTACAGCAGCCGCGCCAGCGTGCTTTTCCCTGAGCCGCTGGGGCCCACGACGGCCACCTTCTTGCCCGCCGGGATCTCGAAGCTCACGCCGTGCAGGATGGGGCGCGCCGCGTCGTAGGCGAAGTGCACGTCGTCGAACACCACGGTGCCGCCGCGCACCTGCAGTTCGGCCGCCCCCGGCGCGTCGGCCACCTCGCGCTGGCGGTCCAGCAGGCCAAACATCTTCTCGATGTCGGTCAGCGACTGCTTGATCTCGCGGTAGATGACGCCCAGGAAGTTCAGCGGGATGTAGAGCTGAATCATGAAGGCATTGATCATCACCAGGTCGCCCAGGCTCATGCGGCCGTCGACCACGCCCTGGGTGGCCCGCCACAGCATCAGCACCAGCGCCGTGGCGATGATGAGCTGCTGGCCGGTGTTCAGCAGCGACAGCGTGGTCTGGCTCTTGAGCTGCGCGCGGCGCAGCTTCTCCAGGCTCTCGTCGTAGCGGCGCGCCTCGAAGTCCTCGTTGTTGAAGTACTTGACCGTCTCGTAGTTCAGCAGCGAGTCGATGGCCTTGCTGTGAGCCACCGAGTCCAGCTCATTGAGCGTCTTGCGGAACTTGGTGCGCCACTCGGTGACGACGACGGTGAAGCCGATGTAGACGACCAGCGCCACCACCGTGATGCCGGCAAACCAGACATCGAACTTGACGCCCAGCAGCGTCAGGACCAGCACGACCTCGATCAGCGTCGGCACGATGCTGTAGAGCGAGTAGCTGATCAGCGAGTGCACCGCCCGCGTGCCGCGCTCGATGTCGCGCGTCATGCCACCGGTCTGGCGCTCCAGGTGGAAGCGCAGCGACAGGTCGTGCAGGTGGCGGAACACTTGCAGCGAGATGCTGCGCGCCGTGCCTTCGGTCGCCTTGGCGAAGACCAGCTCGCGCAGCTCGGTGAACAGCGACGTGGACAGCCTCAGCGCGCCATAGGCCACCAACAGGCCCAGCGGCACGACCAGCAGCGCCTGCGGCTGGCCGGGCTGCACGTCCAGGCTGTCCACCAGCTGCTTGAGCAGCAGCGGCACGCCGACGTTGCTGAGCTTGGCGCCCACCATGAAGGCCAGTGCCGCGGCAACGCGCCAGCGGTAGCGCCACAGATAAGGCAGCAGGCGGCGCACCGTGCCCCAGTCGCCGCGCACGGCGGGCGCTTGGGCGGTCGTGGGGACTTGTGAGGCGGTGGGGAAGGAACGCAAGCGCAGGACCGACAATAAAAGCCGTATTGTCCCCACTGAACGCCATGTCCCAGGATTGCACGCTTCATCCCACCCAGATCGGCCAGCGCGAGCTGGTGCTGCGCGTGATGCCCATGCCCGCGGACGCCAACGCCAACGGCGACATCTTCGGCGGCTGGATCATGGCGCAGGTGGACATCGCCGGCTCCGTCCTGCCGGCCAAGCTGTCGCGGGGTCGCGTCACGACGGTCGCCGTCAACGAGTTCGTCTTCAAGCAGCCGGTCTCCATCGGCGACCTGCTGAGCTTCTACGCGACCGTCACCCGCGTGGGCCGCACGTCCATCACCGTGCACGTCGAGGTGATGGCCGAGCGCGATCCGGCCAACCTGCACGTGGTCAAGGTGACCGAGGCCAACCTGACCTATGTGGCCATCGACCGCGAGGGCAAGCCCAGGCCCGTGACGACCTGATCGGCCAGCGCCTCGGCCCACAGCGCGTAGCCGCGCGGGCCGGGGTGGAAGCCGTCGATGGCCATCAGCGCGGCGGCGTCGCCCCGCATGGCCTGCGGCAGGTCAACCACGCGGCGTCCGTCCTGCCCCTGCAGATGACGGACCAGCGCCGCGTTGAACTGCGCCGCCTGCCGGCCGAAGAACCAGCGCAGCGGCTGCGGCAGCAGCGGGAAGCGGTGCATGGGCGGCGCCGCGCAATGCAAGCTCAGCCGCACGCCAGCCCGTCGGCGGGCCAGCGCGTCGATGGCGTCCAGCGCCGCCAGGGCCTCGGCGGGCGCCACCTGATCCACCACATCGTTGACGCCCAGCGCGGTGATCAGCACGTCGGCCGGTGCCAGCGCGCTGGCCTGCAACTGGGCGAGCGCCTGCGCGCTGCGATGGCCGCTGGCGGCCACCAGCTGCCAGCCGACCGGCAGGCCCAGCCGCGCGCTCAGCGCCTGCGCCAGACAGCCGGCCAGTGCCTCGCGCTGATGCGCGGCGCCGACACCCGCAGCCGACGAGTCGCCGACGATGAGCACACGCAGCGCGCCGCCGTCCGCCACGCGCTCGCCCGCCGCCTCCGGCAAGCGCAAGGCGGTCGCCCGCACACGCCGCCCCTGCCAGAGCAGCACCGGGCCAAGCAGCCATTTCGCCAGGATCAGCCGCACGCCAGGAGCCTGTCGGAGCGGGCTGGCCGTCAACCTCAGTCGAACTTGGAGAAGTCTGGCGCGCGCTTCTGGAAGAAGGCCTGGAAGGCCTCCATGGCCTCGGGGCTGCGCAGGCGGGCGCTGAAGATCTCGGCCTCGCGCGCGATGGCCGCCTTGACGGCGTCGCGCTGCGGCTCGCGGATGAGCTGCTTGCTCTGCCGCACCGCGCCGGGCGCCAGATGGTTGAAGCGCTCGGCCACACGGCGCGCATGGTTGAGGACCTCGCTGCCCGGCAGCACGAGGTTGGCGATGCCGCATTCCACGGCCTGCTCGCCGGTGAAGGGGTCGCCCAGCAGCAGCTTCTCGGCGGCGCGGCGGTTGCCCATCAGCTGCGGCACGATCAGGCTGGACGCGAACTCGGGCACCAGGCCCAGGCCCACGAAAGGCATGGACAGGCGGGCGTCGTCGGCAACGAACACCAGGTCGCAGTGCAGCAGCAGCGTCGTGCCGATACCGATGGCCGCACCCGTCACGGCCGCCACGACCGGCTTGCCACAGTCCACCAGCGCGTGCATGAACTGGAACACCGGCGCATCTTCGCCGCGCGGCGGGCGGCCCATGAAGTCTTCCAGGTCGTTGCCCGACGTGAAGATGCCGGGTTGGCCGGTGATCAGCACGGCGCGCACGGCCTTGTCCGCGTCGGCCGCGCGCAGCGCGTCGGCCATCGCCTGGTACATGTCCTGCGTGATCGCGTTCTTCTTCTCTGGGCGGGCGATCTCGAGGGTCGCGACGCCGTTAACGGTGTAGGTCTTGAGGGTCATGTGCGTTCCTTAGGCCGTGGCCGTCTTCAAGTGGAACTGCGTCCAGTGATCGGCCAGATGCATCAGATGGGCTCGCTCGTACTGCGGCTTGGTGAGCTCGCCATAGGCGAAATGAGGTCGCAGCGTACCGCTGAATTGCGCGAACGCGTCCATCGCGTCCAGCAGGCGCTGAGCCGAGGTCTTTAGCGCCTGGGCCGCATCCAGCGCCGGCGCGCCCGGGATAGGCTCGGCCAGGTCATGGCTCATCTGGCCCTGCGCGTTGAACGCGTCAAATGCCAGCGAGCCCAGCGTCGCGCGGAACCAGCGGCTCTTGAGCAGCGGGTAGCCCTGCATCGAGTACTCGATGCTCTGCGCCAGGTGCTGCAGCACCTGGCTGATGTTCCAAGGGTTGCCCTGCACGACCCGCTCCCTGAACAGCAGTTCCAACACGGCCTGCTGGCCGTCGCGCCAGGTCGAGAAGGTCTTGAGCCGGCCACTGCAGCCGGCCAGCGGCGGCGCCGCCAGCAGCACCATCGACGATCTAAGCAGTTTGCGTCTGTTCATGAAAGGCCACTCCTGCCCGCAAGCACGCCTGCGTTGTCGACGACTCGCTTGCCCAGCGGCCCTCACCGATCTCGCTCCGCCAGGCCGTGGCGCGCGGCCCCCGTGAGGGGCCGGCGACTCCGGCAGGGGATGGGTCAAATCCGCTCGAAGATGCCCGCCGCACCCTGGCCGGCGCCAACGCACATGGTCACCATGCCGTACTTGCCACCGGTGCGGCGCAGGCCGTGGATGACCGAGGCCGCGCGGATGGCGCCGGTGGCGCCCAGCGGGTGGCCCAGCGCGATGGCGCCGCCATTCGGGTTGACCTTGGCGCGGTCCAGTTCGATGCCCTTGCTGTCCAGGTCGTTCAGCACGGCCAGGCTCTGCGCAGCGAAGGCCTCGTTCAGCTCGACCCAATCCAAATCCTTGGCGGACAGGCCGGCCATCTTCAGCGCGGCCGGAATGGCCTCGATGGGGCCGATGCCCATGATCTCCGGTGGCACGCCGCGCACGGCGAAGGACACGAAGCGGGCCAACGGCGTCAGGTTGTAGCGCTTCAGCGCTGCCTCGCTGACGAGGATCAGGCCGCCCGAGCCATCGGAGGTCTGCGAGCTGTTGCCGGCGGTCACGCTGCCCTTGGCGGCGAACACGGGCTTCAACTTGGCCAGGCTCTCCAGCGAGGTGTCGGGGCGGGCGCCTTCGTCGAGCTTGACGGTGCGGGTCTTGACGTTGACCGTGCCGTCCGCGAGGTTGGGTGTGCGCTCGATGACGTCGAAGGGCGTGATCTCGGCATCGAAGTGGCCCGCTTGCATGGCGGCGATGGCGCGCTGATGGGACTGCAGCGCAAACGCGTCCTGCGCCTCGCGGCTGATCTTCCACTGCGCAGCGACCTTCTCGGCCGTCAGGCCCATGCCGTAGGCGATGCCGATGTTCTCGTCACGCTCGAAGATCATGGGCGACAGGCTGGGCTTGTTGCCGCCCATCGGGATCATGGACATGCTCTCGACGCCACCGGCAAACATCACATCGGCCTCGCCAACGCGGATGCGGTCGGCCGCCATCTGCACGGCGGTGATGCCGGACGCGCAGTAGCGGTTGATCGTCACGCCGCCCACCGTCGGTCCGAAGCCGGCCAGCACCGAGGCGACGCGGGCGATGTTCATGCCCTGCTCGGCCTCCGGGAAGGAGCAGCCGACGATGGCGTCCTCGATCGCCTGGGCCTCCAGGCCGGGGACTTGCGCGAGGGCCGCCTGCATGACCTTGACGAGCATCTCGTCGGGGCGGGTGTTCTTGAAGTAGCCCCGGCCGCTCTTGCCGATGGGCAGACGGGTGGCGGCGACGATGTAGGCGTCTTGAACTTGCTTGCTCATGGTCTTTCCTTGGTCGGTTGGGGACGGCGCGACGCGCGGGCACGCGCTGCGGTCTGTCCCGCAAGGTCTTGGGATTGGGGCTTTTCCTTGGGCACCCAGGCCCAGACAAATTCACACTGGATCGGCTCGATGCCGGCTTCGTCGGTGACCGTCACGGCCACCTTCACTTCACCCTTGGTCTGCGACGCGAGCAATGCACGCTGCTCGGCGCTCAGATGCGCCTCGGCGCGCAGGGCTCCCGTCGCACGCTTCTTGAACGCGACGCTGAGGCTCTTGCACAGCGGCAGGCAGTCATCCCGCACGTTCATGCCGACGACCATGCCGGTGGCTGTTTCAGCCACCAGCGTCATCGCTGCCGCATGAACACCCTTGATGTGGTTCTGCACCGCGCGCTTGTTGGCGATGCGGATCTCGCTGCGCTCGGGCGTGAGCGCGACGAAATCCAGCCCCGCCGTGCCCGTCAGCGGCACGGCGCGACGCAACGCAAAGTTGCGCGCAGGCCCGCGCAGCGCGGACGGCAGGCCGTCCAGCTTGGCGAGGGTGCGCTGAAGCCGGTTCACGACATCAACCTCAGTTGCGCACAGGCTTGCCGGTCTGCAGCATGCCCATGATGCGCTCCTGCGTCTTGGGGTTGTCCAGCAGCGCGCAGAAGTGCTTGCGCTCCAGCGCCATCAGATACTCCTCCGTCACCAGCGAGCCGGCCTCGACCTCGCCGCCGCAGACCACGTCGGCGATCGCCGCGGCCAGGTGGTAGTCGTGCGCGCTGACAAAGCCGCCGTCACGCATGTTGGCGACCTGGCCCTTGATCGTCGCAATGCCACTGCGGCCGGCGACCGGGAACACGGCCTTGTGCGGCGGGCGGTAGCCGGCCTCGGCCATGCCCTTGACGGTGGCGGTGGCCACGTGCAGCAGTTCGTCCTTGTGCGGCACGATGATGTCGGACTCCAGCAGGAAGCCGTTCTTGCGGGCCTCGTGGGCGCTGGTCGCGACCTTGGCCGTCGCGGCGGTCAGGAAGCCGTCCTTCAGGAAGCTCAGGATATCCGCGCCGGCATTGCCGGCCGCGGCCATCTCGGCGGCGCGACGCGCGATGTAGGTCAGGCCGCCAGCGCCGGGCACCAGGCCCACGCCCACTTCCACCAGGCCCACATAGCTTTCCACATGCGCCACGCGGCGCGCGCAGTGGATGGCGAGCTCGCAGCCGCCGCCCAGTGCCAGCCCGCGCATCGCGGCCACCACCGGCACCTGCGCATAGCGAATGCGCAGCATCGCGTCCTGCAGCTTCTTCTCTTCCGGAGCAATGCCCTTGCTGCCCATCTTCATGAAGACGGGCATCAGGGACTCCAGGTTGGCGCCGGCGGAGAACACGTCGTCGGGGCTCCAGATGACCAGGCCCTTGTAGCCGCCCTCGGCGATCTCGACGGCCTTGAGCAGACCCTCGGTGACGGCCGGGCTGATCAGGTGCAGCTTGGCGGTGATGGACGCGATGACGACCTCGCCGTCCAGCGTCCAGACGCGGATCTCGTCGTTCTTGAACAGCTCGGTGCCACTCTTCAGCGGATCGGCCGCGCCGGTGCCGAACAGGCTCTCGCGGAAAGCCTGGCGCTGGTAGACGGGCAGGTCGCTGCGCGGCTTGAACTTGCCTTCCGCGGCGCTCCACGAGCCCTCGGGCGTGTGCACGCCGCCGGCCTCGGCCACCGGCCCCTCGGTCACCCAGGCGGGCAGCGGGGCGCTGCACAGTGCCTTGCCATCGGCAATGTCGGCGGCGATCCACTCGGCCACCTGCTTCCAGCCGGCGGCCTGCCACAGCTCGAACGGGCCCTGCTGCGAACCGAAGCCCCAGCGCATCGCGAAGTCGATCTCGCGGGCCGTGTCGGCGACGGTGGCCAGGTGCACGGCGCAGTAGTGGAAGCTGTCACGCAGGATGGCCCACAGGAACTGGGCCTGCGGGTTGGTCGATTCGCGCAGCAGCTTCAGGCGTTCGGCCGGGGCCTTCTTGAGCATGCGGGCAACGATCTCATCGGCTTTCTTGCCGGCAGCGACGTACTCGCCAGTGGCGAAGTCCAGCCGCAGGATGTCCTTGCCGACCTTTTTGTAGAAGCCCGCGCCGGTCTTTTGACCGAGCGCCCCCTTCTCGATCAGGCCGGCCAACACCTTCGGGGTTGCATAGGTGCTGTAAAACGGGTCGTCCTTCAGGTTGTCCTGCATGGTCTTGACGACGTGGGCCATGGTGTCCAGGCCCACCACGTCGGCGGTGCGGAAGGTGCCCGAGCTGGCGCGGCCCAGCTTCTTGCCGGTCAGGTCATCGACCACATCCACGGTCAGGCCGAACTTCTCCGCCTCGATCATCGTGGCCATCATGCCGGCGATGCCGACGCGGTTGGCGACGAAGTTGGGCGTGTCGTGAGCGCGCACGACGCTCTTGCCCAGCGATGTGGTGACGAAGGCTTCGAGCTGGTCGAGGATCTCGGGCTTGGTCGTGGGCGTGTTGATCAGCTCCACCAGCGCCATGTAGCGCGGCGGGTTGAAGAAGTGGATGCCGCAGAAGCGCGGCTTGATTTCCTCGGGCAGCACCTCGCTGAGCTTGGTGATGGACAGGCCCGAGGTGTTGCTGGCGACGATGGCGTGCGGCGCGACGAACGGCGCGATCTTGGTGTAGAGGTCCAGCTTCCAGTCCATGCGCTCGGCGATGGCCTCGATGACGAGGTCGCAACCCTTGAGCAGTTCCAGATGCTCCTCGTAGTTGGCCGGCTGGATCAGCGCGGCCTCGGCGGCGTCACCCAGCGGCGCGGGCTTGAGCTTCTTCAGGCCCTCGACCGCCTTGGTGACGATGCCGTTCTTCGGGCCTTCCTTGGCGGGCAGGTCGAACAGCACGACCGGCACCTTGCAGTTGACGAGGTGGGCGGCGATCTGCGCGCCCATCACGCCGGCGCCGAGCACGGCGACCTTGCGGACTTGGAATCGACTCAT
>JBKBOJ010000047.1:0-25962 GCA_046294815.1 Roseateles sp.
ACCGGATCAATGTCCTGCCTACAGGTGCCGGCGGCGCCGGCTCTTACCTCCTGTCCCCGATCAACTCAGGTGGGGGAGTTTGAGGTGGCCAGAGACGGGGGAATTTGGGTGGCCGCCGGGGTTTGCGATTCCCGCCAAGCGAGCACCGTCTCTTGACCCTTTGGGGTCAGGTAGTACACGCCGAACCGGACGTGTCGGCCGTCGCGGTCGATAGTTTTGAGCCATTCCATGCACAGCTCAGTGACCGGGCACAGGCCCTGCCTGCGCAGGCGTTTAATGACGTCTGGCCCGTTCAAGCACCCGGCGATACGGCGAACGGCGCTATTCGTGAGCCTGGCGCCGTTCATCAGAGAGTCGAGCACGCGGGCCTGCCGCGGATTGCCCGGGCCCGAGAAGCGGCTTGCGGCCCGGGACGGCGCCACCTGACAATCCGCCACAGGCGCGGTCGGCTGCATCGTGTCCAAGGCCCCGCTTGCTTGGTCGTGAGTCGGGGCCTTTTTCATGCCACCCCCAGAAGGCGGCGGATCTCAGCGGTCGGCCACGCGAGCCGACCATGAACGCGCAACGGCCGCAGCGGACCATCTTCACGGCAGGCCCAGCCCCGCAGAGTCTGCTGCTGACGGGCCAGGTAGTAGGCGGCCTGGTCGGTCGCTACGGTCGGGCGGTTTTCAAGCTCCAGCGGCGGGAACGGTGCAGCGGCTTCGGCTTCGCGGACTTCGCTGCCCTGGTAAATGGCGGTTTTCATGAATCACAACCTTTCGGCATTGCTGCCTGTTGATGTGATTCCGCATCCTTTCGACCCCTAGGCCTCCCCCACAACCCTCCCCCCTACCCCAACGTGGGGGAGCGGGCTATTGCCAACTTCGCCATCTCTTCGAAGCCGCGCCCACGCTTTGTCGAACACCTTCCTGCTGCGGAAGACCTTGCGATTGTCACGAACCGCCTCCCAGCAACTTCGTTTTGCCGTTGGGGTACCGGCCTTGACGTTCGGCAATCTCTTAGGGTCGTAGCCCAGAGACGCAAGTTGCGAAAGGATGGTCTGCTCTTGCGCAGCAAAGCGAGTGAGCGGCACAGGCGCGCCTGGAACGGCGCCGCTATCCATCATCGCCGGTGTCGGTCCGCCCAACTTCTCGCGTGAATCGGCCGTGGTCGCAGCATCGGTGACTTGCGGCTGCTCACGCCGTTGGAGCGGAGCCCCTTCATGCGCGTTCGCCGACGCTATCGACGGCATGTCCGCGAGCGCGACGGCTTCCTCAATGCCAGCAGTATTCGCGCGCCGTTTCAGCAAAAGGGAAGTGCCCTGCCTCTCACCTTGCAGTAACCAATCAGCTCGGTCGTTGGCCACTGCCTCCTCGTCAACGGCTCGCCCATCGGCAAGCCGCTCGGGGAAATGGCTTGAGGCCTGATCCAACAGGTCATGCGCTGCACGCAACATGAGGAAAACGGGATGCACTCGCGCGCCGTCCCCTGCAATTCGCTCCTCTACGTCGCCTCGGCTCCATCGCTCGACGACGTCAGATCCCTGCCCCCAGACCAGGAAGGCTGCAAGCTGGCGCGCGCTGAACGGGAAGGGAAGCGCGGGACAGTGGTCCCCGCAAGGTGTCCAAGTTAGCACCTGGAACTCCGCATCGTAGTAGAACGCTCTCAGTTCAGCCGGTTGCGCCTGGAAGGGTTTCAGCCAAACACCGTCCTGGCGGACCTCGTGAAACCTGAACGCGTCGTCAAGGGAATCTGGCTCAACCAACTTTTCAAGCGCACTGCGACCGAGCGCAAAGTCACGCTCTGGAGGGTTGATACTCGAATCCCCGGACGATGTAGTCATCGGTTCATTCCCTCGCTGCTTGTTGGCGGCGCGAGCTCCATCCGCAGTTCGCGGCGCCACTTGCCGCTGAGCGCGGCGGTGACCGTGCCCCACGTGGTCATGCAGCCGTTACCGCGCGAAGGCCGTTCGAATCCGCGCGCGCCGGGCGGAACTCAACGCCGGCCTGCTCAAGAATCCATGCCTCGATCTTCTCGTGGTGCACGCGCAGCAAGTCGAGTGGGCGGCGGATGTAGTTCTGTTCCCGGACGCCCTGGGGCGCATGGCCCTGAATCTGCGCGCTGATGCCGCCCGGGATGTCAAGCCACTCGCACAGGCTGGCGAAGGAGCGGCGCAGCCCGTGCAGCGTCAACCCCTCCAGGCCAGCAGCGGCACAAGCGCGGCGGTGGGCAATGCTGGGATCAACAAGTCGCCCGGATGCGCTGCTTATGCTCATGTCCCCTTGCGGTGGCGTGGTGCCCTTCCGGGCGTGATACCTAGCGCGGCGGGCTGCGTTTTTGGCGTCGCCGGCTAGGCTCTGCGCGCTCGAAAACACCCACCCATTGCGGCGCGGCAGCGCGGCCAGCAAATGCGCGACGTAGGGAGTGAGAGGCACAGCTCGGCGCCCTTCAACCTTGTCCTTCAGATCCAGCCCGCGCCATTGCATGTTGACTTCCTCCCAGCGGAGCGCGGCCAGTTCCTCGCGACGCGCTCCGGTCAGCAGCAGGCATTGCAGATAGGCGGATATCACCGGGTTCGGGATGGCTCGAACATGCTTGAACCACGCGGCCAGTTGCTCGCGCTGCAGGTAGTCATTGCGGACTTTCGGCCGGCCCGCTGCTTCGCGAGCCTTCTTCGCGCTGGCGGCGGTCGGATCAGCGCGGCCCTTCAGGTCAGGCTCGGCTGCTGCCCAGCGCAGGAATGCCTTCAACAGCCGCAGTGCCAATCTGACGCGGGCCGGCCGGGTTGCGGCTTCTCGTTTTGCCCAAACTTCCACAGCGGCGGCGTCAAGGTCGACCAGCCGCATCGGCATTAAAGGCGCCAGCGGGCCGGGCTTGGTCTTTACGCCAGGCATACGCTTGCGGTCTTGCCCGCCCTCCTGAGCGGCTTTCAGATGGTCGGTATAGGTTCGCGCACCCCAATGCGGTCGACGCTCTGCGAGATAACGCACCCAGGCCTCGCCCACGGTCAGCGCGGCGGCAGCTTGCTCGGCGGCCGCTGCGGCAGCCTGTGCTGCCTTCTCTGCGAAAGCAGTGGCTCGGGCTTCGGCTTTTTCTCGCTCGAGCTCGCGAGGGTCGGTACCGGCATCCAGCAGCACAGACAGGCGCTTCGCTTCGGCACGGGCTTCGTCAATGCTGTACGCCGAGACGTTGCCGATGGTGCGGCGGATGGTCTTGTTCTTGAGGCTCTGCTCGAACACGAACGACTTGGCCCCGGTCGGCGTGACGCGAACCCGCAGCCCGTTGCCCTCGGCATCGCGCAGGAACGCCTGCGCTTTACCAGGTGGGCAAATCAGCCGCTCAATGGCACCTGCCGTCAGATTGCAGGGCCTGGTCAGGTCGGGCGCGTTAGAGCTGCGAGGTCGTGCCATCAAGTGCCGTCCATTCCGTGTAGGGGATGTGTAGGGGCAGCGCATCCGTTTTGCCCAATTTCCATCAACGCAGAAGCTGTGATTACATCCAGCTCTATGAACCTAACCCGTTGATGTACGTGGAGTGTATCGTCGGCGATCTACGCTGGCGAATGCTTTCAAGCGAGAATTGAAAATCCGCGTGTCGGTGGTTCGATTCCGCCCTTGGCCACCACCATTTCACGCCCAACCCCTCTCGGTTGGGCGTTTTCATTTCCGGCTTGCGCGACACCGCGCGGGGTTCGGCGCAGATCTGCGTGCGCCACGCCGTGGCGGCCCGGCGTCCTGAAGTCGCCCGGTTCGACTCTCTTTTGCTCTCTCTTCTCTCAAAACCTGCGCCAACTTCTTCGCGGGAGCACTCGCAGAAGGCCTTTCGTGGCCGTCACTTACACGTGCGTCACTGCCATCGGTTGTCCATCGTGCTTGGATGAGCAAGGCATCAGGCCGAGGCGAGGCTTGCCGCCGCCGCGAAGGGCATGGCGTACAAGCCCGCGCGCTGCTGCGTGATCATGAGGACCTGGTCGCGCGGTCGCTTTGTGGCACTGGTCGAACAGGATGCGGCATTGGTGACACGTACGCTACTGCTCAACGAGCTGGGCGGCGTGGTATTTGGTTGGACGGCTGTTCCGCCGTTACCACCTGGAGTCTGCCATGGCCGCACATGGCCCCCTGTCTCGGAATTCCCGAGCAGGTCAGGGTGCAGGGCGGCGTCAAGCCTTTGACCCGCGGGTTTGTTGCGCTGCACAAATCCCCAAAAGCCGGCGCAGAATGCCGACTTCCGAATCAACGCCACCGTCACCGGTGGCATCTGTGCAGTGAGATCTTCCCCTAAGGCCCGCACTCCCTCGGCGTTGGCGGGCTTGACGCTGGGCGCCCTGGGCGTCGTCTATGGTGACATCGGCACCAGCCCGCTGTATGCGCTCAAAGAGGTGTTCCACGGCGGCCATGTGGCCACCACGCCGGACAACATCCTGGGCGTGCTGTCGCTGCTGTTCTGGACGATGACCGTCATCGTCTCCATCAAGTACGTGCTGCTCATCCTGCGCGCCGACAACAACGGCGAGGGCGGCTTGATCGCGATGTTGGCGCTGGCCACCAACGCGGTGAACGACAAGCCCCGGCTGCGCCGCGGGCTGATGCTGGTGGGCCTGTTCGGCACGGCCATCTTCTTCGGCGACGCGGTCATCACGCCCGCGATGACGGTGCTGGGTGCGGTCGAGGGCATCGAGGTCTATGCGCCCGAGTACCACGATGCCGTGCTGCCCGTGGCGCTGGTGGTAATCGCGGGCCTGTTCTCGGTGCAGCGCTTCGGCACCGGCGGCATAGGCAAGGCCTTCGGTCCTGTCATGCTGGCTTGGTTCAGCAGCCTGACGCTGCTGGGCCTGCCCCACATCATCGACAACCCGCGCGTGCTGGCCGCGGTCAACCCGGTCTATGCGCTGAACTTCTGCCTGGAATATCGCTGGGTGGCCTTCGTCGCGCTGGGCGCCGTGGTGCTGGTGGTGACTGGCGGTGAGGCGCTCTACGCCGACCTGGGCCATTTCGGCAAGCGGCCCATCCGCATCGCGTGGTACGGCATCGTGATGCCGGCGCTGGTCGTCAATTACTTCGGCCAGGGCGCGATGCTGCTGGACGATCCGGCCGCCATCAAGAACCCGTTCTTCCTGCTGGCGCCGTCCTGGGCCGAGATCCCGCTGTTCCTGCTGGCCACCGGTGCCGCCATCGTCGCCTCGCAGGCGCTGATCACGGCGGCCTTCTCGGTGACCAAGCAGGCCATACAGCTGGGCATCCTGCCGCGGCTGCGCATCCTGCACACCAGCGTGCGCGACATCGGCCAGATCTACGTGCCCTTCATCAACTGGAGCCTGTTTGCGCTGGTGGTCGTCGCGGTGGCCTTCTTCGGCTCGTCCAGCAAGCTGGCCGGTGCCTACGGCGTGGCCGTCACCATCGACATGACCATCACGACCGTGATGACCTTCTTCGTCATCCGCTACGGCTGGAAGTACCCGCTGGCGCTGTGTATCGCCGCCACCGGCATCTTCTTCATCATCGACGTCACCTTCCTCGCCTCCAACCTGCTGAAGCTGCTGCACGGCGGCTGGTTCCCGCTGCTGATCGGCATCGGCATGTTCACGCTGATGCTGACCTGGAAGCAGGGCCGCCGGCAGCTCGCGGAAAAGCTGCGCCAGGACGCCATCGAGCTGTCGGCCTTCCTGGAGGCGGTGTTCATCAACCCGCCCACCCGCGTGCCGGGTACGGCCGTGTTCCTGTCGGCCGAGAAAGGCTCCACGCCCAACGCGCTGCTGCACAACCTCAAGCACAACAAGGTGCTGCACGAGCAGAACGTGTTCGTGACCGTCAAGCACCACGAGGTGCCTTGGATTGGCTTTGACAAGCGCTGCGAGGTCGAGTCACTGGGCAACAACTGCTGGCAGGTGTCGCTGCACTTTGGCTTCAAGAACGAACCCGACGTGCCCGAGGCGCTGCAGCTGCTGAAGACCCGTGGCGTGCAGCTCGACGACATGGAGACCAGCTACTTTCTGAGCCGCGACATCGTCATCCCGACCATTGGCTCCGGCATGGCGCTGTGGCGCGAGAAGCTGTTTGCCAGCATGCACCGCAACGCGGCCGCGGCAGCGGACTTCCTGCATCTGCCGACGAACCGCGTCGTGGAGCTGGGCAGCAAGGTCGAGATTTGAGCCTTGCCGCGCCTTCGCGGCCCACCTGCGCAGGCAGCTCGGCCTGCTGCTGATGAGGGTGGGCGTGGCGGTGCTGGCGGCGGGCGTGCTGCTGTGCGGGTTGGAGCGAAGATTCGTCCGATGACGCGCCTGCTCAGAGACTTCTCCCCCTCCACCGTTGTCGCCGGTTTCGTCGCCGTGCTGGTGGGCTACACCAGCTCGGTGGCCCTCATCTTCCAGGCCACGGTGGCCCTGGGTGCCACGCCGGCCGAGACCGCGTCCTGGCTGTGGGCGCTGGGCCTGGGCATGGGGCTGACCAGTCTGGGCCTGAGCCTGTGGACCCGCCAGCCGGTGCTGACGGCCTGGTCCACGCCCGGCGCGGCGCTGCTGGCGGCCACGTCCGGCGTGGCCATGCCCGAGGCGGTGGGCGCCTTCATCGTTTGCGGCCTGATGATCGCCTGGGCCGGCTGGAGCGGCTGGTTCGAGAAGCTGATGGACCACATCCCGGTCGCCATCGCCTCGGCGCTGCTGGCGGGCGTGCTGGCGCGCTTCGGGCTGGACGCCGTGGCCAGCGTGAAAACCGCGCCCGGTCAGGTGCTGGCGATGGCGGCAGCCTACCTGCTCGGCCGACGCCTGTGGCCGCGCTATGCCGTGCCCGGCGTGCTGCTCGTCGGCATTGCCTATGCGCTGGGCGAGGGGCGGCTGGACTTCAACGGCCTGGATGCCGCGCGGATGCTGGCGCTGCCGGTTTGGACCGCGCCGGTGTTCACCTGGCATGCGGCGGTGGGCGTCGCGCTGCCGCTGTTCATCGTCACCATGGCCTCGCAGAACCTGCCCGGCGTCGCCGCGCAGCGAGCCCATGGCTACCAGACGCCGGTGTCCGTCTCCGTGGCCGTCACCGGCGCTGCCACCACACTGCTGGCGCCGTTTGGCGGCTATGCGTTCAACCTGGCCGCCATCACCGCGGCCATTTGCATGGGCCGCGAAGCGCATGAAGATCCCGCGCGGCGCTACACCGCCTCGGTCGCCGCGGGGCTGATCTACCTGCTGCTGGGCCTGGCCGGTGGCGCCGTCGCGATGCTGCTGGCGGCCTTCCCGCGCGAGCTGGTGCTGGCCATCGCGGGGCTGGCGCTGCTGGGCACCATAGGCAGCGCGCTGGCCGCCGCGCTGAAGGACGAAGCCCACCGCGATGCCGCGGTGCTGACCTTCCTCGTCTGCCTGTCCGGTGTCAGTGCCTTCGGCATTGGCGCGGCGTTCTGGGGCGTGGTGGCGGGGGGCATCGCGATCGTGGTGGCCGGCTGGCGGCGACGCCCTTGAACGTCCAAGGCCAGCCACGCTGTGCAAAACTGGCTCGCTTCCTTCGCATGAACCCACCATGAAGCTGCTCTTCGTCGCCGACCCCCTGGCCACCTTCAAGACCTACAAGGACTCCACCTTCGCGATGATGAGGGAGGCGGCCAAGCGTGGCCACCACATCGTCCACTGCGAGACGCGCGAGCTGGTGTGGCGGCGTGGCGGGCGCGTGACGGCGCGCGGCGCACGCCACATCAGGCTGACCGGCGAGGCGCATGACTGGTTCACGCTGGACGCCACCGCCGACGTCGCGCTGGCCGATGTGGATGCCGTGCTGATGCGCAAGGACCCGCCCTTTGACAGCGAGTTCTTCTACGCGACCCACCTGCTCAGCCAGGCCGAACGCGAGGGTGCCAAGGTCTTCAACAAGGCGGCCGCGCTGCGCGAGCACCCCGAGAAGCTCGCGATCATGGAGTTCCCCGAGTACATCGCGCCGACGCTGGTCACGCGCGACGCGGCCGAGATCCGCGCCTTCCATGCCGAGCAGCGCGACATCATCCTCAAGCCGCTGGACGGCATGGGTGGCATGGGCATCTTCCGCGTCAAGGACGACGGCCTCAATCTCGGCAGCATCATCGAGACGCTCAACAAGGACGGCGCGCAGACCGTGATGGTGCAGCGCTTCATCCCCGCCATTAGCGCGGGCGACAAGCGCATCCTCATCATCGGTGGCCGGCCCGTGCCGCATTGCCTGGCCCGCATCCCGCAGGGCGGCGAGGTGCGCGGCAACCTCGCCGCGGGCGGCAAGGGCGAGGCGCGGCCACTGACCGCGCGCGACCGCGAGATTGCCGAGGCCATCGGTCCGACGCTCGCATCCCGCGGCCTGCTGCTGGTGGGCCTGGACGTCATCGGCGAGAACATCACCGAGATCAACGTGACCAGCCCGACCTGCTTCCAGGAGATCACCGACCAGAGCGGCTTCGACGTGGCCAAGATGTTTGTGGACGCGCTGGAGGCCGCGCTGTGAGGCGGCGCGACTTCACGGCCACGGGGCTGGCCGTTGCCGCCCTGCCGGCGCTGGCCGCTGGGCATTCCTTCGACGCCATGGTCGACGCCTTCCTCGAAGCGCTATGGCAGCAAGACCCCGATGCGGCCGTGATGGCCGGCCGCTTCGAGTTTGCCGATCGGTTGCGTCTGCCTAGCGCATCGCAGCGCGCTGCAATGCGCCGCTTCCTCGCCGCCTGGCTGAAGCGCTTCCAGGCCGTTGCCGACGCGGGTCTGAACCCCGCGCAGCGCATGGACCGCGCCATGCTCGTCGCCAAGCTGCAAAGCGACCTCTGGCGGCTGGACCAACTGCGCGAATGGGCCTGGAACCCAGCCGAGCACAACCCCGCCGCGCCCATCGACCTGGCGCTCAACACCGACTGGGCGCCCGTGCAACAGCGCGTGCAGGCGCTGCATGCGCGCATCCGCTGGCTGCCGGCGTTCTACGTCGCGGCGCGCCAGAGCCTGGCCGGTGTCACGCGCGAGCACACCGAGCTGGCGCTGCAGCAGGCGCCAGGCGTGCTGGCGGTGCTGGAGGACCTGGAGTCTCACGCGCAGCAGCAAGGCCTGGGCGCCTTGATGCAGCCCGACCTGCACAAGGCCCGCGCGGCCGTGGCCGGCTGGCAGGCGCACCTGAAGGCGCTGCTGCCCACGGCCAAGCGCCCCTGGCGGCTCGGCGCCGCGCTGTACGAGGCCAAGTTCCAGCACGACATCCAGTCCGCCCGCAGCGCGCGCGAGACCTACGAGCTGGCGCTCGCGCGCCGCGAGACCGTGCTGGCCAGCATGCAGGCCCAGGCCACGGCGCTGTGGCCCAGCGTCATTGGCAGCGAGCCCGTGCCGGCCGACCGCTTCGCGCTGATCGGCCGCGTCATCGACCGCCTGAGCGAGCGCCATGTCGCCCGCGAGAAGTTCGTCGACGAGAT
Organism: Roseateles sp.; assembly: GCA_046294815.1. Classification (GTDB taxonomy): domain Bacteria; phylum Pseudomonadota; class Gammaproteobacteria; order Burkholderiales; family Burkholderiaceae_C; genus Pelomonas. Next base: position 9,367 of record JBKBOJ010000047.1, read on the forward strand.
CCGCGCGCAGATCCCGCAGCTCGAAGCCTGGGTGCGCGAGAAGGACCTGCTGACCCAGGACGCGAGCAAGCCGCTGGCCGTCCGCGAGACGCCGGCCTACCAGCGCGGCGTCGCTGGCGCCAGCATCGAGGCGCCCGGCCCCTACCGGCCGCAGGACCGCACCTACTACAACGTCACGCCGCTGGACGACCTGACGCCCGAGCAGGCCGAGAGCACGCTGCGCGAGTACAACCACTGGATCCTGCAGATCCTCAACATCCACGAAGCCATCCCGGGCCACTACACGCAGCTGGTCTACGCGAACAAGGCGCCCAGCAAAGTCAAGGCGCTGTTCGGCAGCGGATCGATGGTCGAGGGTTGGGCCGTCTACGGCGAGCTGATGATGCTGGAGAGCGGCTATGGCGCCTCACCGGAGATGACGCTGATGTGGGGCAAATGGCATCTGCGCTCGGTCACCAACACCATCCTGGACTACAGCGTGCATGTGCTGGGCATGGGCGAGCAGGACGCGCTGGACCTGCTGACCCGCCAGGCCTTCCAGACCGAGCGCGAGGCGCGCGAGAAGTGGCGGCGCGTGCAGCTCACGTCGGTGCAGCTGACCAGCTATTTCAGCGGGTTCAGCGAGATTCTCGCGCTGCGCGAGCGGCTGAAGGCGAAGCCGGGCTTCCAGCTCAAGGCCTTCCACGAGAAGTTCCTCAGCTACGGGAGTGCGCCGGTGCGCTTGATCGCGGCGGAGTTCACCGATTGAGAATTGCGTGAACCATCCCGCCTCGCCCGTCATCCCCGCCCCTCCCGCGTCCCCCGCGAAGCGTCCGGGCTAGCATCGGCGCCCTCTGATGGAGTGCCGCATGCCATTGCGCTGGCTAGCCGTTCGATGGAACGGTCTGTGTTTTGCCCTTGGCCTGGGGCTGTTTGCCCAGGCCGCCACCACCACGGATACCGCACGCCCGTGCGCGCTGCTGAACGAGCAGCAGCACACGGCCGTGCGCGCCGAGCTGGCCGCGCTGCCGTGCTCGGATGCCGCTGGGGGCGCGCTCATCGACGAATGGCTGTTTGCCCGCGACGACGCCACCGCCATGGACCGCCACATGCGCCGCGTGCTGGCGCAGCTCGTGGCGTGAAGGCCTTCTTCAGGCGGCTGGATGCCGCCCACCTGAACGGCCTCAGCGTGGCGCTAGGCGTGGCCGCCACGCATGCCTTGGTGGCGGCGGCCTTTGGCGAGACCGCCGGCCTGGCGGCCGTGGGTGGCGCCGTCTGCGCCAGCCTTCCCGATGTGCCCAATCCGCCGCAACGCGTGTTGCCGCGTGTGCTGCCCGCGGTGTTTGCGGCCACGGCGGTGACGGCCGGCGTGGGGCTGGCGGGAGGCTCGCTGTTCTGGAGCGTCGTGTTGGTGGCCGTGGTGGCGTTTCTGTCGCTGATGACGCTGGCCTGGGGTCCGCGCGCCGGGCCGCTGTCGTTCGCGCCGGTGCTGGCCATGGTGTTCGCGATGGCCTGGGATCGCAGCACCGGCGCCACCTCGCCCTGGGCCCATGCGGGCTGGGTGGGGCTGGGCGGCTGCGTGTACGCGGGCTGGGCGCGCGCCGCGGCGGTGCTGCTGCGGCACCGGCTGCGCGAGCTGGCGCTGGTGAGCGCGTTGCAGGCCACCGAGCGGCGCATGCGCTCGCGTGCCGAGCGCATTGCCGGTGCGGTGGACGGCGAGCAGGCGCGCATCCGCGCGTCCATTGCCGACGACGTGGTGCTCGCCGACGCGCTGCAGGCCGCGCGCGACCAGGTCTTCGCCGCGCGCCGTTCGCCGCGCAGCCGCAAGCAGACTGACCTGGTGCTGGGCCTGATCGAGTTGCGCGACCTGTTGCTGGCCAGCCGGCTGGACACCGAGTTGCTGGGCCAGGACTTTCCCGGTCGGCAATGGCGCTCAGCGCTGGCCGATGCGCTGCGCGAACTGGCCGGCGTGCTGGCGCAGCTGGCCACCGCGTTGCGCGACGGCGGCCCGCTGCCCGAGGTCTCGGCCCAGGATTGGCGGGCGCAGCTGGCCGCACGGCTGGCCGATGTCAGCGCGCCGCCCGGCGATTCGCGCAGCCACCTGGTGTCGGCGCTGCAGTCGCGGCTGGGCCACATGATGGACGACGTCTGCGCGATGGTGGCGCGCCAGGCCCGCACGGACGACCCGGACAGCGCCTGGACGCCGGAGAAGCTCGCGCCCTTCGTCTCTCCCGAGGGTTGGCCGCTGGCGGCGCTGCGGCCTCACCTGACGCTGCAGTCCAGCGTCATGCGGCATGCGCTGCGCTCAGGCCTGGCGCTGTCTCTCGCCTACTGGCTGGGCACCATGCTGCCCTGGACGTCGCACCCGTACTGGCTGATGCTCAGCGTGGCCGTGGTGCTGCGCGGCAACCTGGAGCAGACGCTGGCGCGCCGCAACGAACGCATCATCGGCACGGTGCAGGGCTGCGTGCTGGTCATGCTGCTGTCGCAGCTGACCTGGACGCCACTGCTGAGTGCGGCCTTCGTCGCCGCCGTGGGCGTGGCCCATGCCTATGTGAACCGGCGCTACCGCGTCGCGGCGACAGCAGCCACGCTGATGGCCTTGCTGCAGCCACTGATGCTGGATCCAACCAGCGACCCCTTCATCGGCGAGCGCCTGGCCGACACCGTCATCGGCGCCGGCCTGGCCTGGTTGTTCAGCTTTGTGCTGCCCAGCTGGGAGCGCGCCGCCGTGCCGCGCTTGGCTCGGCAACTGCGCGGCGCGCTGGCCCGGCATGCGGAAAACATGCTGCAGTGGCGGCCCAGCGCCGAGGTGCTGCTGGCGCAGCGGCTGTCGCGCCAGCAGGCTTACACCGCGCTGGCCGGACTCGCCGCGGCGGCCCAGCGCACCCGCGTCGAGCCCGAGAGCGTGCGCCTGCCCGAGGCCGAGATCGAGGCCGCGTTGAGCCACGGCTACCGCCTGATGGCGCTGCTGGGCGCCGTGCAGCAGCAGGTGCAGCGCCGCGCCGACCGGCTGGACGCGGGACGCGCAGGCACGGCCTTGACGCTGGCGCGTCAGGCCTGCGTGTCGATACTCAACGGCGAGCCGGCCGCCGGCACCGACCCGGCCGGGCTCCCCGACGCCGATGCCGGCGCCTGGCCCGAACACCTCGGCCAGCAAGACCTGACGCCGTGGTTGCTGCGACGATTGCGGCTGTGCCGCGTCGAAGCGCGCGAGTTCGTCGCTGCGCTCGATCAGCTCACACCCCAAGGGCCCCGGGCATGAGCATCCAGGCCCGCGCCGCCGTTGGCTGAAAAGCCCGCGTGACGGCGAGGTGCGGCGGCAGGTCAAGGCCACCGCCATCTGCCGCACCGACGGCGACCGCTTGCGCCACCCGGCGGCCGCGTCGACCCGTCCCATCGACAATAGGCGCATGGCAGTCCTCTCCCTCACCAATGCCCACCTTGCGTTCGGGCATGTCGCGCTGCTCGATGGCGCCAACTTTGCGCTGGAGACCGGCGAGCGCGTGGGCCTCATCGGCCGCAACGGCACCGGCAAGTCCTCGCTGCTGAAGATCCTCGCCGGCATCGAAAAGCTGGACGACGGCCTGCTGCAGCAACAGCAGGGCCTCACCAACGTCTACGTGCCGCAGGAGCCCGAGCTGCGCGGCGACGCGACCATCTTCGACGTCGTCAGCGAGGGCGTGGCCGAGGCCAAGGCGTTGCGCGAGCGTTACGAGCGCCATGACGACGGCGACGACCTGGCCTGGGTGCAGGAGCGCATCGAGCACATCGGCGCGTGGAACTGGGAGCAGCGTGTGGACGAGACGCTGCACCGCCTGGGCCTGGACGGCTCGCGCATCGTCGGCAGCCTCTCCGGTGGCCTGAAGAAGCGCGTGGCGCTGGCCCGCGCGCTGGTGGCCCAGCCCGACGTGCTGCTGCTGGACGAGCCCACCAACCACTTGGACCTGGACGCCATCACCTGGCTGGAAGGCCTGCTCAACGACTTCAAGGGCTCGCTGCTGCTGGTCACGCACGACCGGCAGTTCCTGGACAACGTCGTCAACCGCATCGTCGAGCTCGACCGCGGCCAGCTGCGCGGCTATCCCGGCAACTTCGCCGCCTTTCAGGCCGCCAAGGCCTACGAGCTGGAGAACGAGGCGCTGGCCAACGCGCGCTTCGACAAGCTGCTGGCGCAGGAAGAGGTGTGGATACGCAAGGGCGTGGAGGCGCGCCGCACGCGCTCCGTGGCGCGCGTGCAGCGGCTGCAGGAGATGCGCCAGCAGCGTGCCGCGCGGCGCGACGTGCAGGGCAAGGTGCGACTGGACATCGACACGGGGCAGAGCAGCGGCAAGATCGTCGCGGAGCTGCAGGACGTGTCCAAGAGCTTCGGTGAGCGCTCCATCGTGCGCGGCTTCACCAGCACCATCCTGCGCGGCGACAAGGTCGGACTGATCGGTCCCAACGGCGCCGGCAAGACCACGCTGCTGAAGATGATTCTTGGCGAGTTGCCGCCCGACAGCGGCGCGGTGCGCCTGGGCTCGCGCCTGACGGTCGCCTACTTCGACCAGATGCGCGACACGCTGAACCTCGACGCGACGCTGGCCGACACCATCAGCCCCGGCTCGGAGTGGATAGAGATCGGCACGCAAAAGAAGCACGTCAAGAGCTATCTGGGCGACTTCCTGTTTTCGCCGGCACGGGCCAACTCTCCAGTGCGCACGCTGTCGGGCGGCGAGCGCAACCGGTTGCTGCTGGCGCGGCTGTTCGCGCGGCCGGCCAATGTGCTGGTGCTGGACGAGCCCACCAACGACCTCGACATCGAGACTTTGGAGCTGCTGGAGGAGTTGCTGGCGGAGTACGACGGCACCGTCTTTCTCGTCAGCCATGACCGCCGCTTCCTGGACAACGTGGTCACGTCCACCATCGTCTACGAGGGCGATGCGCGCTGGCGCGAGTACGAGGGCAGCGTGCAGGACTGGCTGACGCAGTCCCGCCGCGCGGCTGCGCTGCAGGCCCAGGCGGCGCCCAAGGCCGCAGCCCCGACGCCGCCCGCACCCGCGCCGGCCCCAGTCGTCGCGACCAGGCGCAAGCTCAGCTACAAGGAGCAGCGCGAGCTGGACGAGATCCCGCGGCAGATTGCCGCGCTGGAGGCCGAGCAGGCGCAGCTCAATGCACTGCTCAACGGCGCCGAGCTCTACACCCAGGGTGCCAGGCGCATCGCCGAGGTGACCGAGCGTGCGGCGGCCATCGACACCGAGCTGCTCGCGCTCATGGAGCGCTGGGAAGAACTGGAGTCCAAGTGAGCCCGCTGCATCACGAGTGGCTGGTGCTGCAGGGCCAGCACGAGCGCTACGAGGCGCTGGCGCTGGCCGTCAAGCTGGCGGCCTTCCTGGCCTGCGCGTGGGTGGCGGATGCCATGCTGGCGCTGGCCCTGATGACGCTGCTATGGCTGCAGGAAGCTGTGCTGAAGACCTTCCAGGCCAGGCTGGGCGAGCGGCTGCTGCGCATCGAGGCCGCGCTGCGCACGGGCGAGGGCGCGGCGATGCAGATGCACAGCGCCTGGCTGGAGAGCCGGCCCGGCGGCACAGGCCTGCTGCTGCAGTATCTGAGGAGCGCCCTGCGCCCCACGGTGGCGTTGCCCTATCCGTTGCTGATGGGGCTTGTCGCGCTGTTCTGAGAGCCCCTCGTCCGGACTCGCCCGCGTCGATCTGGGCGAGGAGTTCAAGCGGGCTGCAGCTTCTCGACGGGGATAAAGCCCGTTTGCCCCTTGAGCTGCACCACCGTCTCGCCGTGGCGGTGCACCACATGCTGCGCCAAATGCAGCTCGCCCATGTAGCGCACCCGGTCGCCCGGCTTGATGATGGGCTGGGGCGGCAGGATGGGCAGCACGGACCGCAGCCCGCCGGGCCGGGTGGCCAGCCGGCTCGGCGCGCGGCCTGGCATGGCCGGCGCGATCTGCTCCAGCGTGCGCAGCATCTCGGTCTTGAGCTGCTCGGCCGTGAAGGGCTTCTTCAGCAGGAAATGCGCGCCCAGCGCGACGGATTCGGCCTCGTGCAGCGCTGAGACCTCGAAGCTCATCAGCGCCAGATGCAGATCCGGCAGCGACTCGCGCAGCCGCTGGAACAGTTGCACGCCGCTCAGGTCGGCCTTGGGAAACCAGTCCGTGAGCAGGAACTGGGGCTTGAAGACCAGGCCTTGCGCGAGCGCGGCGTTGGTGTCGGCGCAGCACAGGATGCTGTCCGCCGGGAAACCGTGGTTCTGCAGCAGTTGCCGGGCAAAGGTTTGCACCCCGGCCAGTGCGTCTACGACAAGAAATTTCACGGGATCACTCACGTCCTACGACAACAGCTGCGTTCTCACAGCTGCCTGTAAGTGGGAATTTTGCCGGCGGCCGTCAGCCACCGCCGTGACAAAGGCCGCGCCGGGCGGCAAGTTTTCTCAGCCGATCAGCCTGCAGAAATCCGCGCGCAGGCCCTGCGATGTGCGGGCCAGGTACAGCGTCTGCGCCGGGCCCTGGGCCGACGTCAGGCGGTGCATGGCGTCCCCCAGCCGCGCCGGCAGCTCGCCGGCGAAGCTGAAGCTGAGGCTGAACTGCTGGCTTGCGGCCTGACCCGGGACCGGCGTGATGGCGCTCAGCGTCAGCGGGTGGCCGTCCACGTCGAAGCATTGCCCCAGTCGGGCCTGCCAGCCAGCCAGGCTGGACAGTGCGTCCAGGCTGGGCGGCACGGCCGCCAGTGCCGAGGTGGACCCGGCGCCCGCCACCAGGGTTGCGGCGCCGCCCTTCAGGAAGTCGCGCTTGTTGATGTTCACTGCAGGCACTCCTCGGGATGGCGAGCGGGCCGCACCATGGCCTGATACAGGCCCTGCGGTTCGCCCTCTTGGACAAAGCCCAGCCGCTCATACAGGCGCCGGGCGGGGTTGTGGATTTCGACCTGGATGCTCAGTGGCCGGCCGCACGCGGCCAGGTCCAGCAGGCAGCGGCTGCCCAGGCCGCGGTTGCGCCAGGCGGGCAGCAGCGCGATGACCCAGCTCAAGGTCAGATAGGGCTGCATGTTGTGGTGTGGCTGGCTGCCGCCTGCGGCGGCGAGGGCGCTGGCCCCCATGGGGGTCGGCGCGCCAGCCGGCGCGTAGCGGTTGATGCCGCCGCGCGGCTTGGTGGCGGGCAATGCGCCGCCAGGCACGTTGGCGTTGGCCAGGTCGCTGGTGCCTGCAAGCGTGTGCACGTGGGCGGGCATCTGCGCCTCGGTCAGCGTCACCGTGCTGGGGCCGCCCGATTCGCCCAACCAGACGCTGCTGGCGGCATGCAGCGGCACCCGGCCGCGCAGGTCCGGCAGCGCGAAGGTGGTCCGGCCGTTGCCGCCATAGGTGGTGCCCAGCAGTGAGAACAAGGCCTGGTTCTGGTTGATGGGCAGCAACTGTCCATGGCACAAGGCCCAGCCCTTGGGCGGGTAGACGAAGCTCATCAGCTTGAGTTCGCCCAGGTAGGGGGTGGACATGGCGCCTCCTAGGAGCCTGTCGGACTTGGGGTCGCGCGCACCCGACCCAAAGCCCGACAGGCTCCTAGCGTGGCGTCGTCGGACTGATGCCGTCGGCGGCCGCGCGTAGCGCGCGCCAGAAGGCCGGGTCCTGTGATGTGGCCATGTTGACGCGCATCAGCGAGCCGGGCGCGCGCGTGGCGCTGAACAGCGCGCCTGGTGCGACCAGCCAGCCGGCGTCGAGCAGCGGCTGGGCCACGCGCTCGGTGTCCACGCCCACGTCCAGCCAGCCGAACAGCCCATCGGGCGGCGCCGCCCACCGGAAGCCCTGGCGCGCTGCGAGCGCCGCGACGCGCTGGCGCGCCTGGGCCAGTCGCTCGCGCAGGCGCTGCGCATGGCGGCGTAGCCGACCCTGCTCCAGGCACAACGCAACGGCACGCTCCAGCACCGGCGAGCTGGTCAGGCCGTCCAGCAGCTTGGTGTCGGTCAGCGTGGCCAGCTTGTCGGGCGCTGCAGCCAGGTAGCCCACGCGCCAGGCGGGCGTCAGCACCTTGGAGAAGCCCGCCACGTAGGTCACGCGGCGCAGCCCGTCCAGCGCGGCCAGCCGCGGCAGGTGGTCGGGCGCCAGGAAGCCGTAGCTGTCGTCTTCGACGATTTGGAAGTCCAGCTCGTCGGCCAGCCGCAGCAGCTTGTGCGCGCCGGCCAGGTCGAGGCTGTGGCCGGTGGGGTTGTGCAGCACCGACACGGTCAGGTAGGCGCGCGGTGCGTGCTGCCTGGCGAGTGCGGTCAGCACGTCGAGGTCGGGGCCCAGCGTGCCGCGCGGCACGGGCAGCAGCCGCACGCCGGCCTGCGTCAGCCGGGCGTACATGATGGCCCAGCCCGGGTCGTCCACCAGCACCGTGTCGCCGGGCTGCAGCTGGGTGCGGATCAGCAGGTCCAGCGCATGCGTGGCGCCGTTGGTGGTCAGGATCTGGGTCGGTGCGGCATGGATGCCCAGGTCGGCAAGGCGATGCGATAGCGCTGCGCGCAGCCGCGCATCGCCGCTGGGCTCGCCGTAGCTGACCTGCAGGCCGTCGGCGTCGCCCTGGTGCAGCCGGCGCAGTGCCGACTGCAGCAGCGTCGGGTCCAGCCAGTCGGCCGGCAGCGTGCCCAGGCCGGGCGAGCGCGCCGCATCGGCCTCGAACATGCCGCGGATCAGCGCCGTCGCGTCCATCGGTGCCTGGCGCGGCAGCACGGTGGCCGGGCCGTGGCTGCGCGCGGCGGCGGGGCGCGACTCGCGCACGAAGAAGCCGCGCTGGCGGCGTGCCTCCAGCAGTCCGGCAGCCTGCAGCTGGTCGTAGGCGGCGACGACGGTGTGCGGGCTGACGCCATGCTGGCGCGCGCACTCGCGCACCGATGGCAGCCGCGCGCCCGGCAGCAGCAGGCGCTCGCGGATGCGCTGGGCATAGCGCTCGGCCAACTGGACGGCCAGCGGCTGGTTGGCGCCGCGCAGCAGGGGCGGGTGTGTAGCGCTGGGCATGGCGATACAGATTCGTTGCCTGATTGGCTGACTGTACTGGTGCTGTATTGCTATCTGTTCCTAGACTGCATCCATGCCAGGGTTATCCGCCACCTCCTCCTCTGCGATCTCGACGACCTCGTCCGCCGACGCCACGCGCGGCCTGCTGCTGGGCGTGGCGGGCGTCGTGATGTTTGCGCTCAGCCTGCCGATGACGCGGCTCGCCGGTGGCAGCGCGGCGGCGCCGCAGCTGGACCCGGCCTTCGTCGCCTTCGGCCGCGCGGCGGTGGCGGGCCTGCTGTCCACCGTCTATCTGGTGCTGACCGGCGCGCGCCGGCCGCAGCGGCGCGAGTGGGGGGCGCTGTTGCTCACCGCGGGCGGCGTGGTATTCGGCTGGCCGCTGCTGTCGGGCTATGCGGTGCGCCATGTGGATGCGGTGCATGCGGCTGTCGTGTCGGGCGTGCTGCCGCTGGCCACGGCCGTCATCGGCGCGCTGGTGTTGCGCCAGCGGCCTAGCGTCGGCTTCTGGGCCTGCGCGCTGGCCGGCCTGGCACTGGTGCTGGGCTTCGCCGCCTGGCGCGGTGCGGGCGGGCTGGTGCTGGCCGACGCGTTGTTGCTGGGCGCCGTGGTCTGCGCGTCGGCGGGTTATGTCAGCGGCGCACGGCTGTCGAATGCGATGAGCGCCGAGCAGGTGATCTGCTGGGTGCTGGTGCTCAGCCTGCCCGTCACCTTGCCGCTGGCGCTGTGGACGCGGCCCGTCGAGCCGGTGGCGCCGGCGGCGTGGTGGGGCTTTGCCTATGTGTCGCTGTTCTCGATGTGGATCGGGTTTTTCGCCTGGTACCGCGGCCTGGCGCTGGGCGGCACGCTGCGCGTCAGCCAGGTGCAGGTGTTGCAGCCCTTTTTGTCCATGCTGCTGGCCGTGCCGCTGCTGGGTGAGCGCTTGGATGGCATGACGGCGTTGTTCGCTGCCGCGGTGCTGGCGGTGGTGTGGGTGGGCAAGCGACAGCCCGTGAATTGACAGGAGGCGCACATGGACGATGGATTCACGACCCGGCTGGCAGCCGGCCAGGCGCTGACGTTGGCCGCGACGCGCGCACCGCGCCGGCTGCAGGTCACCCATGGCCGTCTGTGGCTGACGCTGGACGGCGGCGGTGACGACCACTGGCTGTGCGCCGGCGAGGGGTTCACGCTGCCGCTCGGCCGTGCGGCCGTCGTGGAGGGCTGGCCCACCGCTGCCTTCCAGCTGCTGCAGCCGGCGCCGCGCCGCCTTGCCGCGCCCGCCGCGCGGCTCAAGCTGGCGGGGGCCTGATGAAGACGCTGGGCGTTCTGGGTGGCATGAGCTGGACCTCCACCCAGCATCTGTATGCCTTGATCAACCGCGGCGTCGCGGCGCGGCTGGGCGGCCTGCACAGCGCCCGGCTGGTGCTGCACAGCGTGGACTTCGCGGACGTCGCGGCGATGCAGGCCGCCGGCCGGTGGGCCGACGCGGCGCAGCTTCTGGGCGAGGCCGCGGCCGGGCTGCGCCGTGCCGGCGCCGAGGCGCTGCTGATTGCGACCAACACCATGCACGTCGTGGCTGGCGAGATCGAACGCGCGGCCGGCCTGCCGGTGCTGCACATCGCCGATGCGACGGCCGAGGCCCTGCGTGCGGCCGGCGTGAAGCGCGCCGGCTTGCTGGCCACGCGCTTCACGATGGAGCAGGGCTTCTACCGCGATCGCCTGTGGGAGCGCTTCGGCATCGAGGCCATCGTGCCCGACGAGCCGGGCCGCACCGAGGTGCACCGGCTGATCTACGAGGAGCTGTGCCAGAACCGCTTTGAACCGGCATCGCGCGAGCTGTTGCGCGCCCAGGTGGCGGCGCTGGCCGACCGCGGCGCGCAGGCCGCCATCCTCGGCTGCACGGAGCTGGGCCTGCTGCTGCCGGCGGGCTCGGCCGCGGCCTTGCCCTTGTTCGACACCACCGAACTGCAGGCCCGCGCCGCGGTCGACTGGATGCTAGGCTGATCGCTTCAAGAAATTCGAGACGACCCATGACCCACGTGTGGACCCAGGCGCGGCGTGCTGCGCGCATGAACCCCTCCATCATCCGCGAGATCCTCAAGGTCACCGAGAAGCCGGGCGTGCTGTCCATGGCCGGCGGCCTGCCCAGCGCGGACACCTTTCCGGTGGAGGCGATCAAGGCCGCCTGCGACCGCGTGCTGACGCAGGCGCCGCGCGAGGCGCTGCAGTACGCCGCCAGCGAGGGCCATGCGCCACTGCGCGAATGGGTGGCGGCCCGCGTCGCGGCGCTGGGCATGCAGGTCAAGCCCGAGCAGGTGCTGATCACCAGCGGCTCGCAGCAGGGCCTGGACCTGGTGGGCAAGGTGCTGTGCGACGCCGGTGCGCCGGTGGCCGTGGAGACACCGACCTATCTGGGGGCGCTGCAAGCCTTCACGCCGTTCGAGCCCTTGTTTGCCAGCCTGGCCAGCGACGCGCAGGGCCCGCTGCCCGAGGCGATCCGCCAGCTGCCGCATGACGCGCCGGGCACGCGCTTCGCGTACCTGCTGCCCAACTACCAAAACCCCACCGGCCGCGTGATGGGGGCGGCGCGCCGCGCGGAGGTCGTCGAAGCCGCGCGGCATGCTGGCGTGCCCATCGTCGAGGACAACCCCTACGGTGACCTGTGGTTCGACGAGGCGCCACCGGCTGCGCTGTCCAGCCTCTGGCCCGAGGGCTCGCTCTACCTGGGCTCCTTCTCCAAGGTGCTGACGCCCGGTTTCCGGCTCGGCTACCTGATCGCGCCGCCCGAGCTTTATCCCAAGCTGCTGCAGGCCAAACAGGCCGCCGATCTGCACACGCCCGGCTTCAACCAGCGCGTCGTGTACGAGGTCATCCGTGACGGCTTCCTGGATCAGCATGTGCCGACCATCCGCGCGCGCTACAAGGCCAACCGCGACGCGATGGCCGCGGCGCTGCGCCAACACCTGCCGCAGGGCTGCGAATGGCAGTCGCCGCAGGGCGGCATGTTCTTCTGGATCCGCCTGCCGGCGGGGCTGGACGCGATGGCGCTGCTGCCGCGCGCGGTGGACGTCGGCATCGCCTACGTGCCCGGCGCGGCCTTCTATGCCCACCAACCCGATGCGCGCACGCTGCGCCTGTCGTTCGTCACGCTCACACCCGACCTCATCGCCGAGGGCGTGGAGAAGCTGGGCCGGCTGCTGCACGAGGCGCTGGAGCCCGCGATGGAGCATGCGCCCTGATGGAGGGCTGCCGTCTCGGCTTTGCGCCCGAGGGCATCGCCGCGCAGGCAGCCCACGCGCTTCTGCGCAGCGCCTGCTGGTGCGCGGTCATGGCGCTGGCGACGCTCGAGCGCGCGCTCCGGCATTTGCTGTGCATCGCGCTGCGGGCCGATGGCGCGGGCCAGGTCGGCTTTGCCCTGATGACCACGCCGGAGCGTGGCATGAAGATCGGCAAACCCGGCATCTATCTGAGACAACCATGACCGAATTGCGCCGCTTTGCCCAGGTGGATGTCTTCACGGCCCGGCCGCTCAAGGGCAATGCGCTGGCCGTCGTCATCGACGCGGCCGGCCTGTCCGATGACGACATGGCGGCGTTTGCACGCTGGACCAACCTGTCCGAGACCACCTTCCTGCTGCCGCCCACCGACCCCGCAGCCGACTACCGCGTGCGCATCTTCACGCCCGGCGGCGAGCTGCCCTTCGCGGGTCACCCGACGCTGGGCAGTGCGCATGCCTTCCTGGCCAGCGGTGGCGACGCGAAGAAGCCGGGCGAGGTGGTGCAGCAATGCGCCATCGGCCTCGTGCGCGTCAAGCGTGACGGCGCCCGGCTCGCCTTTGCCGCGCCGCCGCTCAAGCGCAGTGGGCCGGTCGGCGCTGCCGAGCGTGCGCAGGTGTTGGCGGCGCTGCGCATCGCGCCCGAGGCGCTGCTGGACCTGGTCTGGTGCGACAACGGCCCGGGCTGGATGGCGGCCCGCCTGCCCGACGCGGCCAGCGTGCTGGCGCTGCAGCCCGACTTCGTCGCCATGCAGGGGCTGAAGCTGGGCGTCGTCGGGGCGCATCCCGCTGGCAGCGAATGCCAGTTCGAGGTGCGTGCCTTCGTGCCCGACCTGGGCATCCCCGAGGACCCCGTCACCGGCAGCCTGAATGCCGCCCTGGCGCTGTGGTTGCAGGCCGCAGGTCTAGCGGGCGAGCGTTACGTGGCCGCGCAGGGCGCCGCGCTGGGCCGAGCCGGCCGCGTGCATGTGGTGCGCGATGGCGAGGCGACCTGGATAGGCGGCGACGTGACCCCGCTGATCCACGGCCAGGTGAGGTTGTGATGACCGAGGAACTGTTCCGCGAGGACGCCTCGCTGTTGCGGTGTGACGCCCGCGTCGTCGGGCACGGCGAGGGCGGCGTGCTGCTGGACCGCACGGTCTGCTATCCACTCGGCGGCGGCCAGGCTGGCGACACGGGCTGGCTGGCAGCGGGTGTGCAGCGCTGGCGCATCGCCGACACCCGCAAGAGCAAGGAGCGGCCGGGCGCCATCGTTCACATCGTCGAAGGCCAGGACTTCCCCGCCGTCGGCGCGGCAGTGACGGTGGAGGTCGATGCCGCCAGGCGCCAGGCGCACCGGCGGTTTCATACCGCCACACACCTGCTGTGCGCGCTGCTGCCCTACCCGGTGGACGGCTGCTCCATCACCGAGGCCTATGCGCGGCTGGATTTCCATACCGACCAGCCCATAGACAAAGACGCGATCCAGGCCGGACTGCAGCGGCTGGTGGCCGAGGCACATCCGGTGCGGCATCGTTGGATCAGCGAGGAGGAACTCGACGCCAACCCGGGCCTGGTGCGCTCCATGAGCGTTCAGCCGCCGCGCGGCCTCGGCCGGGTGCGGGTGCTGGAAGTGGAGGGGGTGGATCTGCAGCCCTGCGGTGGCACGCATGTGGCCAACACGGCCGAGATCGGCGCGGTGGTCGTCACCAAGATCGAGAAGAAGTCAGCCAAGACCCGCAGGGTCGTGCTCGGCTTTGCCGAGCCGGCGGCGGGCCAGGGCTGACCGGTTGGGCCACGCTCCGGCGGCGGCCCGCTGGCTACACTGCGGCGCCTATGGTCGGCCCCGACATCCAGCTCATCACTCCCGAAACCCCCGAGGACTGGCAGGAAGCCCGCCTGATCCTGCGCGACTATGCCAACAGCCTCGACGTGGACCTTGGGTTCCAGGGCTTCGAAGAAGAACTGGCCAGCCTGCCCGGCGCCTATGCGCCGCCGCAGGGGTTGATGCTGCTCGCGCTGGTCGACGGTGCGGTGGCCGGCAGCGGCGCCTTCCGGCCGCTGCCCGACGTCGACTACGCCAATGCCTGCGAGATGAAACGCCTGTTCGTGCGGCCGGCGTTCCGGCGCTTCGGCCTGGGGCGGCTGCTCGCCCAGGCGTTGATGGACCGTGCCACCGAAGCGGGCTACTCAACCATGCTGCTGGACACGCTGGACGACATGGAGGCAGCGCGCGGCCTGTACGAAAGCCTGGGCTTCGTCGAGGTGCCGCCGTTCTACTTCAACCCCATCCCCGGTGCGCATTACCTGAAGGCCGAGCTGGGCGGCATGCGCCCCAGTTACTTCGGATAACGGCCTAGAGTGCCCGGATGACTTCCTACGACATCCAAGCGTTCGGCTCGCATCGCTGCCTGCTGGGCGAATCGCCGCTCTGGCATCCCGACGAGCAGCAGCTCTACTGCGTCGACATTCCTGGCCGCCAGGTGCTGCGCTGGCGCGCCGGCGCCGACGCGCCCGATGTGTTCCCTCAGGATGCCGAGCCCGGCTGCATCGCGGCGCGCGAGGGCGGCGGCCTGGTGGTGGCGCGCCGCGACGGCCTGTGGGCGCTGGACACCGCCAGCGGGCGGCTGCAGCAGCTGTCGGGTCCGCCCTACGATCCGGCGCGGCAGCGCTACAACGACGGCAAGCCCGACGCAGCCGGGCGCTTCTGGATCGGTGCACTGAGCGATGCCCGCGAGCCGGAGGCGGCGCTCTACCGCATCTGCGCCGCCGGTGCCGAGGCGCAGCTGGGCGGCATCGCCACGTCCAACGGCCTGGCGTGGAGCCCGGACGGCCGCTGGCTCTACCGCAGCGACACCAAGGCGCATGTGATCTGGCGCCATGCCTTCGACGTGGGCAGCGGCACGCTGGGCGCGGCCCAGGAGTTCGCCCGCTTCACGCCGCGCGCGACGGATCAGCCGCTGTCGAGCTACGGCGGTCGGCCCGACGGCGCGGCGGTGGATGCCACTGGCGCCTACTGGGTGGCCATGTTCGAAGGAGGGCGACTGCTGCGTTATGCCCCGACCGGCGAACTGCTGGAGGACATCGCGCTGCCGGTGCGCTGCCCCACCATGCCTTGCTTCGGCGGGGCGGACCTGCGCACGCTGTTCGTCACGACGGCCCGTGACAAGCGGCCGGCCGACGAGCTGGCGCAGGAGCCCTGGGCGGGCGCCGTGCTGACGCTGCGCGTCGACGTGCCAGGCCTGCCGGCCCACCGCTGCAGGCTTTAGGCGCCAGACCCGGCGCCGCCCCGCGTGGACGGGGGAGGGCAAGCGGTTGGCCGGGTGCTTTTTTGGAAAGTACGGGTTTCCACATATACTCCCGTGGTTTTGCCGGCCGGCATCCGTGTCGGCGCCCAATCGTCCCGTCAACGTCGACATGACTGCCACTCCCGAGGTCCGTCCTGCCGGCGACTCCGTTGACAAATGGGGTGACGAAGCGCCCGACTCCGTGCCCGCGCCGCCCTGGACCGCCCAGCAGGTGCAAGCCTTGGTGGCGCGCGACAAGCCCCTCTCGCCTTGGCGGGTGGTGGCCCTTCAGGCGGTGGTCGGCGGCTTGTTGGCGCTGGTGTGGTGGCTGTTCGGCACCGCGCCTGCGCAGCAGGTGCGCTCCACGGTCTGGGGCGCGGCTGCGGTGGTGCTGCCCCATGCGCTCATGGCCTGGGGCTTGCGTCGCCCGGCCGTCCAGGCCCAGGCGGCGTTCCTGTCGTTCCTCGCGTGGGAACTGATCAAAGTGGGCCTCGCGGTTGCCATCCTGGTGGCGGCGGCGTGGCTGGTGCGGGATCTGAGCTGGCCGGCCCTGCTGGTGGCGCTGATTGCGTGCCTGAAGGTACATCTGGGGGCCTGGTGGTGGTTGAGCCGGGCCGTTCGAAGAACGAATTGAGTCACTAAAGACGATGAGCAGCGAACAGCACGCGCCCAGCGCCGGTGAATACATCACCCACCACCTGCAGCACCTGCAGAAGAACTTTGCGTTCGAGAGCGTGAAGCAGAAGGACATCGTCGACTTCGGCCTCTACAACCTCGACTCGCTGGTGTTCGCCACGGTGCTGGGTTTCCTGGGTGTGTTCCTGCTGTGGCTCGGTGTGCGCAAGGCGACGTCGGGTGTGCCTGGGCGCTTTCAGGCTGCCGTCGAGATCCTGTTCGAGATGGTGGACAACCAGGCCAAGAGCGTCATCGACAACCCGAAGAGCCGCGCCTTCGTCGCCCCCCTGGCGCTGACCGTGTTCGTCTGGATCTTCCTGATGAACTTCATGGACATGCTGCCGGTGGACTTCCTGCCGCAGATCTGGCACACGGCCGGCCCGGCCCTGGGCTTCAAGGACTACCTGCGCGTCGTGCCGACGGCGGACCTGTCCACGACGCTGGGCA
>JBKBOJ010000048.1:0-25874 GCA_046294815.1 Roseateles sp.
CACGCCGGTGTCGCGCAACAGCGCCCAGTCGCCATGCGTGATGGCGTTCTGGTCGCCCAGGCTCAGCGCGGCGAGCACGCCGGCCAAGCCGGCGTCCGGCACGCGCGCGGCGATCGCGCTGCGCAGCCGCTGGCGTGCGGCGTCCAGCGTCCACCAGGGCGCCGCCTGCAGGCGCTCGGCGGCGCGCACCACGCCGCTGGCGCGCAGCCCTTGCTCGAACAGCCACAGCTCGGCGTCGAAGCCGCCCGGGTTGGCCAAGCCATGGGCGCGCTTGAGCCGCGCGGTCAAGCGCCAGCGCTCGCCGGCCGTGACCGGGGGGCCGTCGTAGCTCAGCAGCATCAGCCGGCGCGGCACCTCAGGGGGCAGCGCGGTGCCGGCGTCGCCAACGGCCTCGACGGCGAACTCAAAGCGCCAGCCGGGCACGCCCGCCTGCCCCGTGACGGCCACGGGCAGCGAGTCGATGCGCCCGGTGAGCTGCAAGTCACGGCCCTCCCAGGCCGGATGCAGCTCAGGCGTCAGCCGCCACTGGGCGCGCAGCGCGGCCTGCGTGAAGGCCAGCACCGCCACCAGCGCGGCCCACACCAGCCAGTGCCGCCGCCGCAGTGCGAACAAGACGGCGCCGGCAACGGCCAGCGCCGCATACTCAGCGCCGCTGGGCAGCCGCTCGCAGCGGTGCAACAAGGCCAGGCCGGCGAGCCAGGCCAGGCCCACCGCCACCAGCTCGCGCATGCCCCAGGGCGCTCGCGCCAAAGCCCCTCCCTGCCCCGTCCCGTTAAGTTGACGGGGTGTAGCATGCCGCCGTTTTTTGCTTGCGCCACCGCGCTTCTCCGCATGAGCAACTCCGCCGCCATCCAGGCCAAGCTGGCCGAACTGGGCATCACGCTGCCCCCCATGGCCGTACCGGCCGCCGCCTACCTGCCCTTCGTGCGCACGGGCAACCTGGTCTTCCTGTCCGGCCACATTGCAAAGAAGGACGGCAAGCCGTGGGTGGGCCAGCTGGGCCGCGACGTGGACACCGCCACCGGCCAGGCCGCCGCGCGCGCCGTCGCCATCGACCTGCTGGGCACGCTGCAGGCCGCCACGGGCGACCTCGGCAAGGTGGTGCGCATCGTCAAGGTCATGAGCCTGGTCAACAGCACCGCCGACTTCACCGAGCAGCACCTCGTGACCAACGGCTGCTCCGAGCTGCTGGCCGCGGTGCTGGGCGAGGCCGGCAAGCATGCCCGCAGCGCCTTCGGTGTCGCGCAGATCCCGCTGGGCGCCTGCGTGGAGATCGAGCTCATCGCCGAAGTGCGCGACTGATGCAGCCAGCCGCCTCCAAACTGGCGCCACGCGCGTTGCTGGCCATGGCCGGGCTGAGCTTTGCCGGCGTGGCCATCGCCTTCGTCGCGCAGCACCAGTTCGGCGTCAAGCCCTGCCCCTGGTGCGTGCTGCAGCGCGCCCTCTACCTGGCCATTGGCACGCTGGCGCTGCTGGGCTGGCTGGCCCGCCGCCAGCGCATGCTGCGCCAGGCGCTGCTGCTGCTGGTGCTGGTGTCGTGCGCCGCAGGCCTGACGGCCGCGGTCTTCCAGCACGAAGTGGCCTCACAGAGCGCCAGCTGCGCGATGGGCCTGGCCGACCAGATCGTCACGGCGCTGGGGCTGGAAGAACTCTGGCCGGCCATGTTCATGATCACGGCCAACTGCGCCGAGGCTGCGGCCTACCGGCTGCTGGGCCTTCCCTACGAGGTCTGGAGCGGGCTGCTGTTTGCGGGCCTGGCAGGCCTGGGGCTGGTCGTGTTGGCGAGGCGCTAGCCCGGATGTTTCACCGTGCCATCGGCGAATCGCCCTGCGCTCAAAGCGTGATCGCCTGCTGCTTCAGCACCTCGGCCAGCGCCTGATCGATACGGCCCAGCACCCAGCTGGTGCCGTCCTGAGCGAAGTGGCCCGTGTTGCTCAGGCCGAAGACGGCGAACTCGCCGCTGCGATCCACCACGACTTCGGCCATGAAGCCGGGTACGTGGCCGGTGTGGGTGAGCAGCGTCCGCTTGGGCGTGGCCAGGCATTGCCAGCCCCAGACATACCGTTCGCCAGGCGCCGCGCGCAGGTCGTTCACATAGGTCTGCGGCAGCGGTGTGCGCTGCCCCTGCAACGCCCGCACATGCCAGCGCAACCATTGCGCATAGGCCGAACCGCTGCAGGCCCAGCCCCCGGCGGGGCCGATCACGTCCAACCAGTCCTTCGTGGCCAGCAACTCTGCGGTGGCCTCGACCACGGTCAATGCCCCCGCCGCACCCTCGTGCCCCCACAGCAGGTCGGTGGACGCGGGCACCTGCGAGCGCCAGACGCCTTGCAGCGCCAACGGCTGAACCAGCATCTCGTCAAACACGGCTTCGAAGGTCTTGCCCGTGCGCGCTTCGACGCTGGCGGCCGCCAGCGCATAGCCGGCGTTCGAGTAGTGG
Source organism: Roseateles sp. (assembly GCA_046294815.1). GTDB lineage: Bacteria > Pseudomonadota > Gammaproteobacteria > Burkholderiales > Burkholderiaceae_C > Pelomonas. Next base: position 2,441 of record JBKBOJ010000048.1, read on the forward strand.
AAGTCGCGGCCGGGCGACAGGCCAGCGACAGGGGGCTGCGCCAGCAGCCAGCGGGCGAAGTAGCCGCGCCGTCCCGCCAGGGCGTCCGGCAAGGGATTGGTGTCGGCCGCCACGGCCGCGATGAAGGCCTCCTCATCCTGGCCATTGCCGTCGAAGGCCGGCAAGCCGCTGCGGTGATGCAGCAGGTCGGCCAGGGTGACCTGCGCATAAGCGGGGTGGATGTCAGCGGCCCAGGCCGTGAACACCTGCGGCAAGGTCAGCGACAAGGAAGGCCCCCCGCGCTCGGCCAACGCGACCACGGCGGCGCAGGTCATGGCCTTGGTGTTCGAGCCGATCGCAAAGCGGTCTTGCGTCGCGATCGGCGCGCTGCTGCCGAGCCGGCGCTTGCCGGCGACGGCCACGCTGTCTGATGCACCTCTCACCTGGCCCAATGCCAGGCCCACCAGCCCGGAGGTGATCGCGGCATCCACTTGGCGTTGCAGCAACGCCGTGGTTTCTTGCTGCTGCGCATCGTCTGAACCGCCGCAGGCTGAAACGCCGAGGCCCAGGCCGTTGGACAGCATCAGTTGCAGCATGGCACGGCGGCGCAAGGGCGGGTGGGTGATGTGATCCGACATGGCATGGCATTGGCAGTTGCGATGCCAGTCAGTGTGCGAGGCGCTCCCCAAAGAGAACCCAAAGCGCGCGGTTCCGGCGGCCGCTGAACGTCAGCGGCGCGGCTGCGCATCAACGGCATCCAGCAGCCGCTCCAGCGCCTGCAGAACGCGATCGGGCGCATCGCGATGCAGGTAGTGCCCAGAGTCGGAGACAGTTTCCGCAGCAGCGCCCAGGCGTTGCTGCCAGTCCGCACGCAACCGCATCAGCGCGCGCTGGTACTGCGCATTGTCGAGCGGGCCGAAGCGACCTGAAAACAGCAGCCTGGCCGGCACTTTCGACGGCCACGGCGGGAGCTTGTCGAGGCACTGCGCCTGGGCGTCGAACTCGGCGCGCATGGTGGGGGTGAACAGGGTACTGCGCAGGCCCATCACCATGGCGGCTGTCTTCGGCGTATCGCGCTGCAGCGTCGCCCAATGCTCGGGGTGGGTGGGGTCCAGCAGGAGCAAGCCGGCAGTCTCGTTCGGGTACAGACGCGCGAACACGAACTGGTACAGGCCGCCCAGCGAGTGGCCCACCAGCAGGTACGGCGGCGACACCTTGGCGTCGTGCAGCGCGGCATGCAGTTCACGGGCGACCTGGCAAGGGTCGCGGGGCGCGGCGGTCGCAGGACTGTCGCCGTAGCCCGGGCGGTCCAGCGTGAACACGCGTTGACGCGACGTCAGCTGAGCCCAGAGCGTGTTCCAGGTCGTGCGGCCGTCACCCAGGCCGCTTTGCAGCACCACGGCGGGCGCCTTCTCGAGGCCGCCCAGCGCGTAGGCCATAGTGCCGGAAGATGCCGACGTATGGCCCGCCGTTGGAACCTGCGCGCAAGCAGTCAGCAGAAGCAGGCCGGCAAGCACGGTGATCCGGCGGCAATGGGGTTGCGATGGCTGATGAGCAAGATGCATTGCGATCGAATGGGGTGTTCGCAGCTGCGCGGCCGCGAACCGGCCGCACGACCCAAAGTGTTGCGCCCGGCAGCTTTGGCTTTCCCAAAGGTCGCGGCGCTACAGTGGCCGCCATGCACATTCTGCTGGTCGAAGACGACCTCGATCTGGGCCCCGCCTTGCTGTCCGCCCTGAAGGCCGAAGGCCTGAGCGCGCAATGGGTGCGGCGTGCCGCCGATGCCCGCGCGGCGCTCGGGCCCGAGGTGGATCTCGTGCTGCTGGATCGTGCCCTGGCCGGCCAGGAGGGGCTGGACCTGCTGCGCCACTGGCGGGGCAAGCGCATCACGACGCCGGTGATCGTCATCACTGCACGGTCCACGCTGACGGATCGGCTCGAAGGCCTGGATGAAGGCGCCGACGACTACCTCGTCAAGCCTTTCGAGATCCCAGAACTGCTATCGCGTGCGCGGGCCGTGCACCGCCGCCACCGGCAGCAGGCCAGCGAGCTGTGGGAGCTGGGCGAGCTGACGGTGTCGCCACGTTCGCACCAGGCCTGGCTGAAGGGCGAGCTGCTGGCCTTGTCGGCGCGCGAGTTCCAGCTGCTGGTGGCCCTGGCCAAGGACAGCAGCGCGGTGGTACCCAAGCAGGTGCTGGGGCAGTTGCTGCAGCCGCTGGGTGATCCGGTGGATGCAGCCACGGTGGAGGTGCACCTGTCCAACCTGCGCCGCAAGATCGGCGCCGAGCGCATCCGCACCGTGCGTGGCGTGGGCTACCAGCTCAGGCCATGAAGCGGCAGGCATCGCTGCAGGGGCGGCTGCTGGGTGTGCTGCTGCTAGCCGTGGCGATGATTGCTGCCGTGCTGGTGGGCCTGGACTACCTCGCATTCCGGTCCAGTGTTACCGATCGAGTGGCCCAACGCTCTGCGGCCAAGGGCCTGGGCGAGGCGCTTGCCGACGTCGATGAACCCGTCGCCGCAGCGATCGTCCGCGCCACGGAGCTGCAGTTCAATCGATCGCGGCGTGACTCCGGCTTGCCCGGCATCAAAGACCTGGCCTTCGTGCTGCAGACGCGCGACGGCCGGCAGGTCTATGCGTCCGCGCCCCTACAGGGACAGGCGGCGCTGACGCCGGTGCAGGCGCAGCAGGAAGTCATCCAGCTGCGCGGACAAGGCTACTGGCCCTGGCTGCACGAAACCCCGCGCTGGCGCGTCATCCTGCTGGAGCCGGTGGTGCAAGACAGCCTCGTGCTGCGCTGGCTGGGCGGTGGCTTGCTGCCGTCCGTCCTTGTGGCCATTCCCTTGCTAGGGTTGCCGCTTTGGTGGGCGGTTCGTACCGGGCTGGCGCCATTGCGCCGGCTCGTCTCGGTCCTGGCCCAACGTGATGCCGCCACGCTGGCGCCATTGCAGCTCGATCTGCGCCATGCCGAGCTGCAGCCCATCGTCGGCGCGATCGACGGCTTGCTGGCGCGCGCCCGCCAGCATCTGGAGCACGCGCGCGCCTTGGCGCACAACACCGCGCATGAACTGCGCACCCCACTGGCGGTGATCGCTGCGCAGGCGCACGCGCTGGCCGTCGCGCCCGATGCCGCAGCGGCCGAGGCGGCGCGACAGGGCATAGAGCGCGGCGTGCAGCGCGCATCGCATCTGGCGGAGCAGTTGTTGACGCTGGCTGGGCTGGAGTCCCCGGACGCGCCGCGGGCCACCGAGCCCATCGACTTGGCGGCGGTGTGCCGCCAGCACCTGATCGATCTCACACCCCTGGCCGATGCCCGCGGCATCGAGATGGCCCTGGTGTCGCCGGATCGCTGCTCCGCCAACGTGGTCGCGCCGGCGCTGCACTCCATCCTGGACAACCTGTTGCGCAATGCCCTGAACCACTGCCCGCCCGGCTCGCTGGTGGAGTTGCGGCTCTCGCGGCAGGACGGTCGGTTCCGGATCGAGGTGCAAGACGATGGGCCAGGCATGCCGTCCGCAGAGCGCGAGCGGGCCTTCGAGCGCTTCTTCCGAGGACAGGGGGCCGGCCCCGGCTCGGGTTTGGGCCTGGCGATCGTGAATGAAGCTGCCAGGTTGCTGGGGGCACGGGTTCGATTGGAAGACAGAAATGGAGGGCCGGGGCTGCGGGTGACTGTCGAGTGGCGCGGTGACTGACCGTTGATTCGGGAAATCACTGCTCTGGCTCTTTGGGACGACGGCACCGGGTCGATTGCCGGCCTGCGCGAGCAGCAGCTCGCAGGTTCCCCGCTTTATCAAACTGGACCGCCCGATTGCCGGTATTCGTCACCGGCCCCTTGCCATGCGTTGCCGTCGCTAGCCCGGATGCTTCGCGGGGGGACGCGGGAGGGGCGGGGATGGCGGGTGAGGCGGGATGGCCCGAGACGGCCGCAGCCAATGCCCATGGGCATTGGCGAGGAGTTGCGGGCCAGCGCGCCCGCCCGGCGCCGCGCCAGCGGCGCGTAGACCCCGAAAGCCCAACTGGATCGCTTGTTGAATGGCTGCAAGCCCCGTGTTCATCGGTGTTGCAGGTCGATCCGGGCCAACCTCGCGACACATCCGGGCTAGTCGCCCAGCACGATGCCCTCGCGCCGCGGGTCGGCGCCACCGACCCAGCCATCCTTCACCCGCATCAGCACCTGCAGGCCGCTGGTCAGGTCGGTCTCCACGAGCACATGGCCACGGCCGCGCAGCGCGGCCAGCGCTTCGGCCGCGAGCGCGTCGCGCTCGACGAACAGCGCGCCGCTGTTGAAGTGGCCGAAGTTGGGCAGGTCCACCGCCTGCTGCAGCGGCAGGCCCCAGGCCAGCGCGCCGGTCAGCACCTTGGCGACGTAATGGATGATGACCGGACCGCCCGGCGAGCCGGCCACCATGACCAGCCGGCCTTCCGGGTCGAACACCAGCGTCGGCGCCATGCTGGAGCGCGGCCGCTTGTGGGCCTCCACGCGGTTGGCGACCGGCCGACCGTCGGCGCCGGTGGGGTTGAGTGAGAAGTCGGTCAGCTGGTTGTTCAGCATGAAGCCGCCGGCCAAGCCGGTGCCGCCGTCGCTCATGACGCGGTTGCCAAAGGCGGACTCGATGCTGGTGGTCATGGCCACCGCATGGCCTTGCGCATCGACGACGCTGATGTGGCTGGTGCCGCGCTCCAGTTGCTCGGCCTGGGGCGCCCAGGCCTGCCGGACTGCGGCGGGCTCGCCAGCCTCGGCACGGGCCATGGCGCGCTCGCCGATCAGGGCGCCGCGCTGGCTCAGATAGGCCGGCGCCAGCAGCATGAGCCAGTCGCCGCCCGGCGCCGTGACGAAGGCCGGGTCGGCGATGAACTGCGCGCGGTCCGCAAAGGCCAGCTTGGCGGACTCGGCATAGGCATGCAGCCAGTCGACCGTGAGCCCCGGGGCCGAGCGGGCGGCCGGCTGGGTGTCCAGCAGGCCCAGGATCTGCATCAGCGTCAGATGTCCGGAGGTCGGTGGGCCGAGGCCGCAGATGCGGTAGGCGCGCCATTCGTTGCACAGCGGCGGGCGCTGCAGCGCGCGGTAGCCGGCCAAGTCGGCCGGGGCCAAGAGCCCGGGCCGCGCATGGTTTCTGACGCGGCGCACGATGTCCTCGGCCACCGCTCCCTCGTAGAAGGCTTTGACGCCCTGCTCCGCGACGCGCCGCAGCACGGCGGCATAGGCGGGGTTCTTCAGCCGCGTGCCCACGGGCTTGGCCTGACCGTCGGCAGCGAAGAAGTAGGGCCCGGCCTGGGGATCGTCGCGCAGCGCCGGTTCGTTGGCTGCCAGCTCGTGCAGCCGCGGGCTGATTGCAAAGCCCTGCTCGGCCAGCCGGATGGCCGGCTCGAACAGCCGTGCCCAGGGCAGCTTGCCGTGCCGCCGGTGGCCTTCGGCCAGCAGCGCCGGCACCCCTGGCGTGCCTGTGGACAGGCCGCTGAGCACCGCCTCGCGCATGGCCATGGGCTTGCCGTCGCCCTTCAGGAACAGCGCGGGTGTGGCCGCGGCCGGCGCGGTCTCGCGGCCGTCCAGCGCCTGCACCTCGCGGCCGTCCCAGTGCAGCAGGAAGGCGCCGCCGGCAATGCCGCTGCTCTGCGGCTCCACCAGCCCCAGCACCAGCTGCACGGCGATGGCCGCATCCATGGCCGAACCGCCAGCACGCAGCATCTCCAGCCCGGCCTGCGCGGCCAGCGGGTTGGCGGCGGTGACGACGAAGCGCTGGGCCGCGGCCGTCAGCCCGACGGGCCGGGCGGTGCGGGTCGTGGCGGCCTCGGGCTGCTCGACGGCGCCGGCCTGGGTCAGCGCAAGGGCCAGCGCAACGAGCAGCAGCCGGAGCATCATGTGAAGTAGCCGAGGTCTCGGGTCGAGTAGTTGCCGATCTGGGGCAGCACCAGCGGCAGATCGCTCGCGGGCACGCCCATCCAGGTGGCAAGTGTCGCCGCCAACTGGTCCACCGCGGTGGTGGGCAGCAGCCGCCCCTGGCCCACGTCGTCCGGCCCGTTGACGCTGACCGACGGCAACTGGCCGTAGAAGCGCCCGCCCTTGACGGCGCCGCCCACGACGAAGTGGTGGCTGCCCCAGCCATGGTCGCTGCCGTCGCCGTTGCTGGTCAGCGTGCGGCCAAAGTCGCTGGCGGTGAAGGCAGTGACCTGCTCGGCCACACCCAGCTCCACGGTGGCGTCGTAGAAGCTGGCCAACGCGTCGTTGACTTGCTTCAGCAGGCCCGGGTGCTGGGTGACCAGCAGGTCGTGCAGGTCGAAGCCGCCGATGGACACGAAGAACACCTGGCGGGTCGCGCCCAGCGCCTGCCGCGCGGCGATGAGCCGGGCCACCATCAGCAACTGGCTGGACAGCGAGGACGAGGTGTCGAAGGGCGTGCCCAGCGCCGGCACGCCAGCCAGCGCGGTGCTCAGCAGGGCCTGGGCGTCCACCGAGCGCTTGACGACGCGGTTGAGCTCGGCCTCCATCCAATGCGTGCGCTCGGCCGTGATCAGCGTGCGCAAGGCATCGGCGCAGGCCTGCGAACCGAACAGCGGCCGCGTGATGCCGTTGATGGCGACGGCGCCGCCGCTGGACACCTGGTACTGCACCGCCTGGCGGCCAGACATGAAGACGGCGTTGCCCGACACGTTGATGCAGGTGAAAGTGGCGCTGCCGTTGCCGGACTGGAATATGTCGCCCATGCGGCCGCCCCAGCCGGAGGTCGCGCCTTCGGGCGAGCTGGCCTGCCAGACCGACTGCTGGTCGTTGTGTGAGAACAGCTTGGGCGGCAGCGGCACGCTCTTGGCCTGGTACTGCGCCAGCGTGGTGGGCTGCACCAGCGGGCCCACGTTGAGCTGCACCGCCAACCGGCCCGCGTCCCACAACGTCTTGAGCTTGCCGAGCTGCGGCGCCAGCGCCATCTGGCGGCCGCCCTCGCCCACCGGCAGCGCCGTCGCCGCCAGCGCCTCGCGCGGCGTGGCCAGCGCCTGGCGGATGCTGGCGTAGGCGGCATGGCTGGCGGCGTCATACGGCACCAGCGTGTTGCCGTAGTCGTTGCCACCGTACAGGAACACGCAGACCAGGGCCTTGTAGTCGCCCGGCGCGGTGGCCGCGGCCGCCTCGCCGATGCCGGCCAGCGACAGCGCCCACGGCGCGGCCGTGCCAGCGATGCCCAGCGCCGCGGCCCGGCGCAGGAATTCGCGCCGCTGCAACTCAGGCAGTTTGTTGAGCTTCATGCCGGCCTCACTTCTGAACCAGGTATTCGGGGCAAGCCATCAGCATCAGGATGGCTGCGTGCACGCGGTTGAGCTTGCCGGCGTCGGTGGTGGCGGCGATGCTCGCGACGGCGTTGGCGATGGTGGACTCGGTGCCGGCCGAGATGGCGCCGCCCCCCAGCCGCAGGGCCAGGCTGGCAACCAGCGCAGGCGGGTCGGCGGCCAGCGCCAACTCGGTCGTGTAGCTCGCCTTGACCTCGCCGACGCCACTGGCGATGGCCGCCTGCATGAAGTTGAGATAGCCCGCGACCGTGCTCTCGTTGCAGAGCTGGAACTCGGGCGCCGTGATGGCATTGCTGCCCAGTTGCGACCCCGGCGGCACATAGCCGGGGCGGAAGAAGTTGAACACCGACGGGCTGCGCAGCGGGCTTTGGCCCAGCCGCTTCGCGGGGTCGCTGGTATCGCCGATGTTCCACAGCTCGGTGGGCGACGTGGCGCCGAAGCTGCGCGCCCATTGCACGAGGCGCAGCACCGGCTCGCGCAGCTTGCCGGCCGAGAGCGCCGTGGCAGGGCTGCGGGCCTCGGGGTCCAGCAACACTGCGCGCACGACGGCCTTCAGGTCGCCGCGCTGGCCGGCGCCGTTGTCGGCCCACACCGCGGCCACGCGGCCGACGTAGGCCGCGCTGGGGTGGGAGGTGACCAGGCGCTGGATGAGCTGCCGCCCGATGAACGGGCCGACGTTGGGATGGTTGGCCAGCGTGTCCATCGCGATCTTCATCGCGGTGGGGCCGTCGGCGCTGGACGGGATGTCCACGCCCAGCACACGCTTGGGCCCGGTGGCGAAGCGCGCCGGGTTGTTGACCAGCGGCCGGCGCACATAGGCCGGATCGGTGGCACTCGCACCGTCGTAGTCCCAACCGGTGAACACGCGCGCCAGCTCGGTGATCTGAGCCTGCCCGTAGGTCTCCAGCGGCTTGCCATCGCTGCCCAGCTTGGGGCTGCCGTCGGCGTTGAGCTGCACCAGGCCGATGCTGAACAACTGCATGACCTCGCGGGCGTAGTTCTCGTCGGGCACACGGCCGGTGCGGGGGTCTTCCTTCTGGTTGCCGCGCAGGTTGAGGTAGACACCCATGGCCGGCGACAGCGTCACCGCCTCCAGCAGCGCACGGTAGTTGCCGAAGGCATGCTGCTCCAGCAGATCCACATAGGCCGCGCCCATCAAGCCGCGCCAGGACACCGGCAGGCCGTTCATGGAGACGACAAAGATCTCCGACAGCGCCAGCACCACACGCTGGCGCAGCACGTCAGGCGCAGACATCAGCTTGCGCCACAGCGTGTTGTCCAGCCCGGCGAAGCTGTTGCGATTGGCCTCCACCGCATAGCCGCGTGCCACCATCCAGTCGTAGTGGCCGCCACTGAGCGGCAGCGCGAACTGCGCGTCCAGCCAGGCAGCGTAGCCGTTGGCCTTGACGCTGGCGATGTCGGCCGCCGTTGCGGCAAAGCCCGCCTGCGCCAAAAAGCGCGCGGCCTCGGCATCAGTGGGCGGCGCGGGCGGTGCGGGCGTCGGGGCCGCGGGTGAGGCGCCAGGGGCAGCGTCGCCACCGCCGCCACCACAGGCGCTCAGCAGCGTGGCAGCGGCCAGCGCGGCGCCCGCAGCAGCGGGCGCCGGCGGGCGGTCAAGGGCGGGGACGGCGATGGACTCGGACATGGCGCCTCTCAAGGTTGGCGGGCCGCATGATGACCAAGACCGCCGCCTTGTGCGCGCCGCTCAGGGCGCCGGTGTGACAAACGCCCTGCCGCTTACCGCCGGAAACACCTCAGAGCAGGGGAACCCCGGTCTTGCTCTGCGCGAACTCGCGCGTCACGCCGTCGGCCAGCTCGACGATGCTGATGCCATTCGGCGTCACATCGAACACCCCGAGGTCGGTGATGATGCGGTCCACCACGCCCAAGCCGGTCAGCGGCAGCGTGCAGTGCGGAACGATCTTGAAGTCCTCGGTGCCGTCCTTCTTGCGTGCCACATGCTCCATCAGCACGATGACGCGCTTGACGCCGGCCACCAGGTCCATCGCGCCGCCCATGCCCTTGACCATCTTGCCGGGGATCATCCAGTTGGCCAGGTCGCCCTTGGCGCTGACCTGCATGGCGCCCAGGATGCTGAGGTCGATCTTGCCGCCGCGGATCATCGCGAAGCTGTCGTGGCTGCCGAAGATGCTGGAGCCGGGCAGCGTCGTGACGGTCTGCTTGCCGGCGTTGATGAGGTCGGCGTCGACCTCGTCCTCGGTCGGGAACGGGCCTATGCCCAGCATGCCGTTCTCGCTCTGCAGCCAGACTTCCTTGTCCGTCGGCACATGGTTGGCCACCAGCGTCGGGATGCCGATGCCGAGGTTCACGTAGAAGCCGTCCTCCAGCTCCTGGGCCGCACGGGCGGCCATTTGGTCTTGGGTCCAGGCCATGCTCAGGCCTCCTTCTTTGGGCGGAGAGTCATCTTCTCGATGCGCTTCTCGGGGTTGGCGTTGACGACGATGCGGTGCACGTAGATGCCCGGCAGGTGGATGCTGTCCGGATCCAGCTCGCCGTTCTCGACGATCTGCTCGACTTCCGCGACGGTCAGCTTGCCGGCCATCGCCACCGCCGGGTTGAAGTTGCGCGCGGTGCGGCGGAAGACGAGGTTGCCGCACCTGTCGGCCTTCCAGGCCTTGACCAGCGACACCTCGGGCAGCAGCGCCCGCTCCATCACATAGGTCTCGCCGTCGAACTCGCGCAATTCCTTGCCCTCGGCGACGACCGTGCCCACGCCGGTCTTCGTAAAGAAGGCCGGAATGCCCGCGCCGCCGGCGCGCAGCTTCTCGGCCAGCGTGCCCTGAGGCGTGAACTCCAGCTCCAGCTCGCCGGCCAGGTACTGGCGCTCGAACTCCTTGTTCTCGCCCACGTAGCTGGAAATCATCTTCTTGATTTGGCGCGTCTCCAGCAGCTGGCCGAGGCCGAAGCCGTCCACCCCAGCGTTGTTGGAGATGACCGTCAGGTTCTTCACGCCGCTGTCACGCAGCGCGGCGATCAAGGCCTCGGGGATGCCGCACAGGCCGAAGCCGCCCACGGCGAGCAACTGCCCGTCCCTCACGATGCCGCGCAGCGCCTCATCGGCGCTCGGGTACAGCTTGTTCATGCCATCGTCTCCTGGCTTTTGACAATGGCCGCAAGGGTACTATCGCGCGCCTTGCAAAGTCGATTACGCGAATTCGCCTAAGTGGAACCCGCCGCCCTCGATTACCGCAGCGCCTTCCAGCTCGCGCCCATCGGCCTGGTGCTGTCCGCTCAGCGCCGCATCGTGGACTGCAACGAGCGGGTGCTGGCCATGTTCGGCGCCACGCGCGAGCAGTTGGTGGGCCAGAGCTTCGCCGTCATGTACCCGAGCACGGCCGAGTTCGAGCGCACCGGCGCGCGCATCGTCGCCAGCCTGGATGCACTGGGCCACTATGCCGACGACCGCGTGATGCGCCGGCTGCGCGATGGCGAGCTGTTCTGGTGCCATGTGACAGGGCGCGCACTGGACCCGGCCGACCCCCATGCGCGTGGCATCTGGAGCTTCGAGGACCTGTCGGCGCGGCGGCAAATCAGCGCCGAGCTGACGCCGCGCGAGCGCGAGATCGCCGCGTTGCTGGTCGAAGGCCAGACCAGCAAGGCCATCGGCCGACGCCTGGGCGTGAGCCCGCGCACGGTGGACATCTACCGCGGCCGGCTGATGAAGAAGTACCAGGCGGGCAGCACGCCCGAGCTCATCCACAAGCTGCTCTGCGCATGAAGCAACCGCACCACGCCCCCGAGCTGCCCTATTGCCGCAACTGTCACTACACGCTGGCCACGCCGCGCCCGGCCTATTGCGGCCATTGTGGGCAGGAGACCGACCTGCACCCGCCGTCGGTGCGCGAGATGCTCACCGAGTACGTGGGCCACTATGTCGCCCTGGACGGCCCGCTGTGGCGCACGCTGTGGGTGCTGATCTGCCTGCCAGGCCACCTGAGCAACGCCTACTTCCATGGCGCGCGGCGGCGCTACCTGCTGCCGCTGCGGCTTTATCTCAGCGCCAGCTTCGTGTTCTTCGTCGGCTGGGCGCTGCTGCAGCACGGGCCACAACAGACACGCAAGCCCGTCATCGAGGTCGGCGAGGCGGTGCAGGTCCGCCCCGACATGACGCCCGCCCAGGCCGCGGCGCTGGCGGCCAGCGCGGTGGCCTCTGGCGCCGGCGCTGACGAGCGCGTCAAGCTGAGCACCCGGCTGAGCGACTGCGCCCCGACCCGGCCGCAACACTGCACCGCCACCGAGCGCTGGATCGCGCGCATTGCCGACAAGGGCCAGTCCATGACCTTTGCCCAGTGGACGGCGCGCGGCCGCGCGCTGGCGCCCTACGCGATGCTGGCCATGCAGCCCATCTTCGCGGCGCTGCTGCTGGCGACCTTCGCCGGCAGCGGCCGGCGCTATGCCGAACATTTCGTGTTCTCGCTGCACAGCCACAGCCTGTGGTTCCTGGCGCTGCTGCTGGCGCTGGCGACGCAGGCCGAGGGCCCCATCCTGTTCGCCGTGTTCGGCCACGGACTGCTGGCCATGCGCCGCGTCTACAACCTGGGCTGGTGGGGCGCGCTGTGGCGCGGCTTGCTGCTCAGCGCCTGCTACTTCCTGCTGCTGGCCGCCGTGGCGCTGGCGCTGGTGGCGCTGATCGCGGCCACAGCCTGAGCAAGCTCAGTTGAACACGCCCTGGCGCAGCCATTTGGTCGCCACCCACTTCTCGCCGGCAATGACCGGCGCGCCGCCGTGCAGCGTCTGCGTGGACGGATGCGGCCGCTCGTAGCTGAAGAACACCGCATTGCCCTTGACCGGCGCCACGTCCAACCCGATGTCCGGGAAGATGGTGGAGCCACCGGCCTCGGGCGTGTTCAGGTAGATGACCAGCGTGCCCACGCGCTGGCCGCCGCGCTTGAGGATGTTGGGCGTGCTGACATGGGACGGATCGAAGTAGTCGTAATGCGGCTGGTACTCGGCACCGGGGCGGTAGCGCAGCACCTGCAAGCCCTCGCCATGGTCCAGGGGCCAGCGCAGCAGCGTCGCGATGCGCGCCTCGACGCGGCGGATCAACTCGGTCTCGCAGCGCTCGAAGAACATGCCGTCACTGGTGCGCGCTGCGTTCACCTCGCTGCCATCGGCAGCGGTGGCCACCGTCTCGGAGCGCGCCAGGCGCTTGGCCGCCAGCGCGATGATGCCGTCGCACTCGGCGTCGGACAGCAGGTCGGCAAACACCACCACGCGTGGCTGACGCAGCGCCATCACCACCTTGACCTGCCGATCGCCCGCGTCGATGACGGGCGCGAAGCGGCTCAGGTCAGGCTCGGGCAGCGCGATGGCGGCGCTCGGCGGCGCGGTCAGCGTGGCGGCCTGCCCCAGCACGCGGGCCAGCGCCTGGCGCGCGATACGCTCGTCCCAGCCGCTGCCCAGCATGGCGGCGAGAATGGTCTCGGAGGCGTGCCCCACGCGGCTTTGCTCGGCGATCCACTCGCAGAGTTCGGTGGTGATGACTTGTTCGCTCATGGTTTGCGGCGGAACACGAGTTGGTCGGCGGTGGAGGCCGCGGGCGCGAGACGGTAGCCGTCGAGGTCGAAGCCCTGCAGGCCCTCGGGCGTCTCAATGCGCTGCTGCACGCAGTAGCGGGCCATCAGCCCGCGGGCGCGCTTGGCGAAGAAGCTGATGATCTTGTACTGCCCGTTCTTCCAGTCCTCGAACTGGCAGTTGATGACGCGCGGCTTGAGCACCTTGCGGTCGACGGCACGGAAGTACTCCTGCGAAGCCAGGTTGACGATGACCGGCACCTTCTCGGCCGCTGCCAGCTTGTTGAGGTGCAGCGCGAGGCGATCGCCCCACCAGTCGTACAGGCTGGCGCCGGCCGGCGTCGCCAGCCGCGTGCCCATCTCCAGCCGGTAGGGCTGCATGCGATCCAGCGGCCGCAACAGGCCGTACAGGCCGGAGAGCATGCGCACATGCTGCTGGGCCCAGGCCAGGTCATCGACCGACAGCGTCTTGGCGTCCAGCCCGTCATAGACATCGCCGTTGAAAGCCAGCACGGCCGGCTTGCTGTTGGCGTCGGTGAAGCGCGGCCGCCAGGCTTGGTAGCGCTCCACGTTGAGCCGGGCCAGCGGCTCGGACAAGTCCATCAGCTCGCGCACCTCGGCCACGCTCTTGCCGCGCAGGATGTCGATCAGCGCGGCAGTGTCTTGCAGGAACTGCGGGAGGGTCAGCGCCGGAGCCAGCTCGGGCGGCGTGGGGGTGTCGTAGTCCAGCGACTTGGCTGGCGAAAGCAAGAACAACATGGGCGCGGATTTTGGGGCATGAGCCGACCCCGGGGCGCCACTCAGCCGCCGGCCTGGTCGGCGTCGAAACGGTCCACCGAGTGCAGCACGCCGGCCACCAGCGCCGCCGCCAGCGGCCCTGCGGCCGGCAGCAGGATGGCGACGACCACCGGCACGGCCAGCACCAGCTGCCGCAGCGCCACGCCGTACAGCAGCCCGGCCCGACGCACATAGCGCACGCCGGCCTCGGTCCAGCGCGCGCGCGCGTCCGAATCCACCGGCATGCCGCCGATGAAGCCGGCGTGGTTGAACAGGCGCACGGCCATCAGCGCCGAGACGAGCGATGCGAGCAGCAACGCCAGCAGCGCCAGCTCCAGCGCCAGTCGCGGGCCGATGCCCGCGCGGCCCGCCGCGCCGTCCAGCGCGTGCAGCAACGGCGCCGCCAGCGACACCGTGCCCATCAGCGCCAGCGCCGCGGTGGACGCCAGCAACGTCGCCGACATCAACGAGTTGCGCAGCGTCTGCACCGCCAGCAACTCCGACCCTTTCTGCTCGGACACCGCACGGAACCAGGCCTCGCGAAGCCCGGCATGCCGCGCTGGCGTCGAGCGCTGCGGGCGCCGGCGCGGCAGCAGCAACAGCAAGGCCTCGTAGCCAAGCAGCACGGCCAGCGTCAGGCCGACAGCGATCCAGGCTGCTTGCGCGCCCATCACTCAGCCCTGCCGGCGCTCCAGCAGCTCGAACAGCCCCATGCCAGCCAGCATGGCCAGCACGAACACCGCTGCCTTCGCCTCGCCCATCCCCAGTGCCACCAGCGCCGGCCCGGGGCAGAAGCCCGCCAGCCCCCAACCGATGCCAAACAGCAGGCTGCCGCCCACCAGCCGGCGGTCGATATGACGCGCCGTCGGCAGCTTGAGTTCAAGGCCCAGCAAGCTCACGCCGGCGCGCCGGGCCAGCGCGAACGCCACCGTGCCGACAGCGATCGCGCCGACCATGACCAGCGCCAGCGAGGGATTCCAGGCGCCGGCCAGGTCCAGAAAGCCCAGCACCCGAGACGGATCGGCCATGCCGGAGAGGATGAGACCGCAGCCGAACAACAGGCCGGCGAACAGAGCGGAAAGAATGGCCATGACGACTCCTCAAGCAGCCAGCAGGTGGCGCAGCACAAAGACGGTGGCGAAACCCGCCGCCATGAAACTCAGCGTCGCAACCAGCGAGCGCGGCGACAGCCGCGACAACCCGCAGACGCCGTGGCCGCTGGTGCAGCCCGAGCCGTAGCGGGTGCCGACGCCCACCGCCAGGCCGGCCGCCACCAGGACGCCCCAGCCGGCGTCGATACGCGGCGCGGGCACGGCTGCGAACCAGGCATACGCCAGCGGCGCCGCCACCAGGCCCAGCACGAAGGCTGCACGCCAGGCGATGTCGCCGCGCACCGGCCTGAGCAGCCCGCCCAGCACACCGCTGATGCCGGCGATGCGGCCGTTCAGCAGCACCAATAGGCCGGCCGCCAGGCCGATGAGCGCGCCGCCGGCCAATGCGGTCCAGGGTGTAAAAGCTTGCCAGTCGATGTTCATCCATTACTCCTTGGGGCAGTACAGCCCATGCAAAACCGCCAGCACCTGCAGCAGCCGGTCGTCCGCCACGCTGTAGAAGATGCGCTTGCCGTCGCGGCGCGTTTGCACCACCCCCTCGGCGCGCAGCACCGCGAGTTGCTGCGACAGCGTGGGCTGGCGGATGTCCAGCGCCGCTTCCAGGTCGCCCACCGACATCTCGCCCTGCGACAGCTGGCACAGCAGCAGCAGCCGGTCCTCGTTGGCCAGCAACTTCAGTGCGCCGACCGCCTGCCCGGCGGACTGGCGCAGCGCAACCGGATCGATGACAAGGTGAGACATGAGGATGGCTCCTTCAAGTTGACCACACTTTACCAATAAATATAATATCAGTCAACAAACTGAATCCACAGGAGTCCCCCAATGTCCACCGCCACATCCGTCCAGGCCTTCTTCGATGCCGCCACCGGCACGGTCTCCTACGTCATCGCAGACAAGGCCAGCCGGCAGGCCGCCGTGGTCGATCCGGTGCTGGACTTCGATTTCAAATCCGGCCGCACGAGCACGGTCCAGGCAGATCGGCTGCGGGCCTACATCCAGGCCGAGGGGCTGACGGTGCAATGGATCCTCGAAACCCATGCCCATGCCGACCATCTGTCGGCAGCGCATTACCTGCGCGACAAGGTGGGCGGGCGCATCGCCATCGGCGAGCGCATCCGCGAGGTGCAGGCCACCTTCAAGAAGCTCTACAACCTGGAGCGCAGCTTCCTGCCCGACGGCTCACAGTTTGACCACTTGTTCCAGGACGGCGAGGTGTTTTACATCGGCGAGGTGCAGGCGCAGGCGCTGCTGGTGCCCGGCCACACGCCGGCCGACATGGCCTATGTGGTGGACGGCGCGGCGTTCGTCGGCGACACGCTGTTCATGCCTGACGTGGGCACGGCGCGCGCCGACTTCCCTGGCGGCGACGCGCACACGCTGTACCGCTCGGTGCGGCGCATCCTGGCGCTGCCGCCGCAGACGCGCATCTTCGTCTGCCACGACTACCCGCCAACGCAGCGCGCGCCTGCCTGGGAGACGACGGTGGCCGAGCAGCGCGCGCACAACATCCATGTGCGCGACGGCATCGGCGAGGAGGACTTCGTGCGCATGCGCCAGGCGCGCGACGCGACGCTGGACGTGCCCACGCTGATCCTGCCGTCCATGCAGGTCAACATCCGCGCCGGCCAGCTGCCGCCGCCCGAGGATGACGGAATCAGCTACTTGAAGATCCCACTCAACGTGCTGGGCCGGGCCTGAACGGGCTCAGCGCGCCAGCAACGCGTTGATGGCGCTGAGATCCTCGACGCGCAGCTGGCCCGAGGCCTGGCGCAGCTTGAGACTGTTGACGACCACGTCGTAGCGCGCCTTGGCCAGGTCGCGCTGGGTCGAGAACAGCTGGGTCTGGGCGTTCAGCACATCCAGGTTGACGCGCACGCCGACCTTGTAGCCCAGTTGCGTGGCCTCCAGCGCCAGCTTGGTCGACGACTCGGCGGCCTCGTAAGCGCTGACCTGGGCCTTCAGTGACTGCACGCCGAAGAAGGCGCGCCGCGTGGCCTCGGCGACGCTGCGCCGCACGTAGTCCAAATCGTTGCGGGCCTTCTCCTCCAACACCAGGGTCTCCTTGATGCGGTTCTGTGTCAGGCCGCCGGTGTAGAGCGGATAGGTGAGCGTCAGGCCAATGGTGGCGCTCTTGGACGTGCCCACACCCGTGGCCGCCGCGGCAGCGCCGGTCAGGCCGTTGTGCAGGTTGCTCGCACCCAGCGTGGCGCTGGCGTCCAGCGTGGGCTTGGTACCGGCACGCGCGATCTCGGTGTCCAGTTGCGCGATTTCCAGGGCCAGACGGGCCTTGCGCACGCCGGGATGCTGCTCGTCGGCGGTGGCCACCCAGGTCTCCACGTTGTCGCTGGGCAGCGCGGGCAGCGCCACCGGCTGGGCCAGACCCTTGGGCTCCACGCCGACACGGCCGACGAACTGGTCTAGCGTCACGCGCTTGACGCGCAGGTCGTTGTCGGCCGCCAGTTCCTGGGCCACGGCCAGGTCGTAGCGGGCCTGGGCTTCGCGGGTGTCGGTGATGGTGGCCGTACCGACCTCGAAGTTGCGCTTGGCCGAGGCCAGTTGCTCGGCAATGGCGGCCTTGTTGGCACGCGAGGTGGTCAGCGCGTCCTTGGCGGCCAGCACGTCGAAGTAGGCCGTGGCCAGCCGCACGATGAGGTCTTGCTCGGCGTTCTCCAGATCGGCCTGAGCGATGGCCAGCGCGCGGCGGGCCTTGTCGATGGTGGGCAGGTTGGCGGCGTTGTAGACCGAGTACTTGCCCTGCAGTCCGGCCGTCAGCGTGCGGCTGTTCAGCGCCGTACCGCTGGGCGGGTCGGTGCGCGCCTGCGTGCCGGAGGCCGACAGACCCAGTGACGGCCGCAGCAGCGCTTCGGCCTGGGCAGCGCGCGCGGCCGCAGCGTCGGCCGCAGCCCGCACGGCCAGATAGGTGGCGTCGTAACCCCGGGCCGCGTCGTAGAGCTCCTGCAGGCTCTGCGCCTGGGCCGCGCCGGCGAGCACAAAGCTGGCGGCGATGGCCAGCGGTTGCAGGATCAGGCGGTAGGCGTTGACGTGGGACATGGGGTTCCTTGGCTGGAGCGGTGAGTTAAGCAGCGGCCCGGGTTATAGACGCAAAGCCCGCCGGTGACTGAAGCCATGCGACGACCTGCGCTGCGGTGGGGGGCAAGCGGCGTCTGAAGGCGACGGGCTGCATGCGCGCGCGGAACCTCAGAAGCTGAAGGCCGGCGCTTCGGCGAAGCCAGGCAGGCGGGCGGCGACGGTGTCGAACAGCTCGACGCGGCGGAAATCGCTGGCGCCGGTGCGCGTGATCAGCACGGCGCGCATGACCGGCTCCACACCCTCGATGGCCGCCAGGCGGCCGCCGACCTTGAGCTGGTCCAGCAGCACCTGAGGCACGCTGGCGACAGAGCCGGCGAGCAGGATGACGTCGAAGGGCTGCTCGCCCGGCTGGCCGGCCGTGCCGTCGGCGTTCTGCACGCTGACGTTCGGCACGCCGGCGCGCTTGAGGTTGGCAGCAGCCTGGGCGGCCAGGCCGGCATCCGCCTCCAGCGCGATGACGCGCTGGGCCTGATGGCCCAACAGCGCGGCCAGGTAGCCCGTGGCGGCGCCAATCACCAACACCTTCTCGTGGCGCTGCACCTTCAATTCCTGCAGCAGCCGGGCCTCGACCTTGGGCGCCAGCATGCGGCGGGTAGGCGTCAGCGGCAGCTCGAAGTCGACGAAGGCCTGGGCCTTGTGCGCCTCGGGCACGAAGTCCTCGCGATGCACGATACGCAGCAGCTCCAGCACGCCGGGGTCGAGCACGTCCCAGGGGCGGATCTGCTGCTCGATCATGTTGAAGCGGGCTTGTTCGACGTTCATCTAGTTCTCCGGAGCGGGTACAGCGGGCTGAAAGACAAAATTCTAGAGGTCACGCCGGAGCAGCCAGCAGGCCATGCAGCAGCAGCGACAGCTGGGCGTCCAGCAGCGCCTCGGCACTCATCGTCGGATGGCAGGGCTGCAGATTGCCGAAGGCGTGCTCGTGCAACATCATGTGCAGCATGGGCGCGATCAGCAGGTGCACGGTGGCCTCGACGGACACGGCGCGGAATTCGCCGCTGCGGATACCACGCTCAATGAGACCAGCGACCAGGTTCTGCGACGGCGTGACGACCTCGTCCACATAAAAGCGCGCCAGCTCCGGGAAGTTGCGCGCCTCCACCATCATGATCTTGCAGACCACGCCGGCCCGGCCATGGCCCACCTGGGCCCACCAGGCCTGCATCATGCGGCGCAGCAGCTCGGCAATGCGGCCTTCGTGCTGCGCTGCCTGGGCCGCCGAGGCCACGATGTGATCGGACAGGCTCTCGCGCACCATGGCCTTGAACAGCTCTTCCTTGCTCGGGTAGTAGCGGTAGAGCGTGCCCTTGGCCACGCCGGCGCGCGCGGCCACCTCCTCGCTGCGCGTGGCGGCGAAGCCCTTCTCGACAAACAGCGCCAGGGCCGCATCCAGCAGCTCCTGCGGGCGGGCGTCCTTGCGGCGTTGGCGGGGGGTGGCGGTGGCCAAGGCGGGCGGAGTTAATGACCGAAGAGTCAGTAATGTAGCGCCCCGTCGCCAGCCCCAACAAGCCGGCTCGCTACACTGCGCCGCCTCTTGGACCATGCAATTTTTGGAGTCGCCGTGGATGTCATCCTTCTGATCAAAGCCGCCGTCTTGGGCATCGTCGAGGGTTTGACCGAGTTTTTGCCGATCTCCTCCACCGGCCACCTGATCCTGGCCGGCTCGCTGCTGAACTTCGTCGGCGAGAAGGCCAAGGTGTTCGAGATCGCGATCCAAACCGGCGCCATGTTCGCGGTGGTCTGGGAGTACCGCGAGCGGCTGGCGCGCACGGTCAGCGGCATCACCCGCGAGCCGCAGGCGCAGCGCTTCGCGCTGAACGTGCTGATTGCCTTTGTGCCCGCCGTGGTGCTGGGCCTCGCGTTCGGCAAGTACATCAAGGCACACCTGTTTCACCCGGTGCCGGTGGCGACGGCCTTCATCGTCGGTGGCCTCATCATCCTGTGGGTGGAGGCACGCCACAAGCGGCTGTACGGGGCGATGGACCTCGCCGGCGACCGCCGCGCCCGCGTCGAGACAGTGGACGACATGCGCCCGCTGGACGCCCTGAAGGTCGGCCTGCTGCAATGCCTGGCGATGGTCCCCGGCACCAGCCGCTCGGGCGCCACCATCATCGGCGGCCTGGTGCTGGGCATGTCGCGCAAGGCGGCCACCGAGTTCAGCTTCTACCTCGGCATCCCGACGCTGATGGGCGCGGGCGCCTACTCGGTGCTCAAGCAGCGCGACGCGCTCGCCTGGGAAGACGCACCCCTATTCGCCGTGGGCTTGGTGTTCGCATTCTTCAGCGCGCTGCTGTGCATCCGCTGGCTGATTCGCTACGTGTCCAGCCACGACTTCAAGGTGTTCGCGTACTACCGCATCGCCTTCGGCCTGATCGTGCTGGCCACCGCTTACGCGGGCATGGACATCTGGAAAGACTGAATAATCCGCCATGGCCATCACGATCAAGACCGCTGCCGACATCCAAGGCATGCGCATCGCCGGACGCCTGGCATCCGAAGTCCTGGACATGCTCACGGCATACGTGAAGCCGGGCGTCACGACCAACGAACTGGACCGGCTGGCGCACGAGCACATCGTGCACGTGCAGCAGGCCATTCCGGCGCCGCTGAACTACTGCCCGCCCGGCTACACGCCCTACCCCAAGTCCATCTGTACGTCGGTAAACCAGCAGGTCTGCCACGGCATCCCCAACGACAAGCCGCTCAAGAACGGCGACATCGTCAACATCGACGTGACCGTGATCAAAGACGGCTGGCATGGCGACACCAGCCGCATGTTCGTCGTCGGCGAGGGCTCCATCGCCGCCAAGCGGCTGTGCGCGTTCACGTATGAGGCCATGTGGAGGGGCATCGCCAAGGTCAGGCCCGGCGCGCGCCTGGGCGACATCGGCCACGCCATCCAGACCTTTGCCGAGAACGCGGGCTTTTCCATCGTGCGCGAGTTCTGCGGCCATGGCATTGGGAAAGTCTTTCACGAGGACCCGCAGGTGCTGCACTACGGCCGCCCCGGCACGCTGGACGAACTGGTGCCCGGCATGGTGTTCACCATCGAGCCCATGATCAACGCCGGCCGGCGCGAGATCAAGGAACTGGGCGATGGCTGGACCATCGTCACCAAGGACCGCTCGCTGTCCGCCCAGTGGGAGCACACCATCGCCGTCACCGAGACCGGCTACGAAGTGCTGACGCTCTCCGCCGGCAGTCCGCCGCCGCCGGCCTTCATCGCGCCCGCCGCAGTTCCCTCCGCCTGACGTGGCCACGCTCGCCGACCTTCGCCAGCAGTTCAAGGCCGGCAAGCAGGCGCTGGTCGACGGCTTCCTGGCCGAGCGTCCCACGCAGGCCAGCGCCCAGCGGCTGCTGCGCCGGCTGG
The DNA here is from genome assembly GCA_046294815.1 of Roseateles sp. Lineage (GTDB taxonomy): Bacteria > Pseudomonadota > Gammaproteobacteria > Burkholderiales > Burkholderiaceae_C > Pelomonas. The sequence continues at coordinate 23,579 of JBKBOJ010000048.1, forward strand.
CCCGCCATGTGGACGACACGCTGCGCACGCTGTGGGCCCAGGCTGGCATGCCCACGGGCAGCTGCCTGGCGGCCGTGGGCGGCTATGGCCGCGGTGAGCTATTCCCGTATTCCGACGTGGACGTGCTGGTGCTGCTGCCCGACGGCGTCGAGGCCCACCAGCCCGGCGCGGTCAAGACAGCGCTGGAGGGTTTCATCACCGCCTGCTGGGACGTCGGTCTGGAAATCGGCTCCTCGGTGCGCACGCTGGGCGAGTGTCTGAGCGAGTCCGCCGCCGACGTGACCATTCAAACCGCGCTGCTGGAAGCACGCCCGCTGGCCGGCGAGGCCAAGCTGTTCCGGCTGATGCACAAGCGCTTCATGCAGGCCATGGATGCGCGCGCCTTCTTGCGCGCCAAGACGCTGGAGACGCTGCAGCGCCACACCAAGTTCGACGACACGCCCTACGCGCTGGAACCTAACTGCAAGGAAAGCCCCGGCGGCCTGCGCGACCTGCAGATGCTGGTCTGGATCGCGCGCGCGGCCGGCCTGGGCAACACCTGGAAGGCCCTGAGCGCCCGCGGCCTGATCACCGCGTTCGAGAGCCGCCAGTTGCAGCGCAACGAGGGCCAGTTGAAGCTCATCCGCGCCCGCCTGCACGCGGTGGCCGGCCGCCGCGAGGACCGCCTCGTGTTCGACCTGCAGACCGCCGTGGCGCAGAGCTTCGGCTTCGAGCACAGCGCCTCGCAGCGCGCCTCCGAGGTGCTCATGCGGCGCTACTACTGGGCAGCCAAGGCGGTCTCGCAATTGCACCAGATCCTGCTGCTGAACCTGGAGGAGCAGATCAACGGCTCCCAGCACGACCCGCTGCGGCCGCTGGAGGGCCAGCCCGAATTCCTGGACCGCGGCCGCATGCTGGAGGTCGCCACCGACGACCTCTACCAGCGCGACCCGCACGCCATCCTGCGCACCTTCCTGGTCTATCAGCAGACGCGCGGCATCAAAGGGCTGTCTGCCCGCACGCTGCGCGCGCTCTACAACGCCCGCGGCCTGATGGATGCGGCCTGGCGGCGCGACCCGGTCAACCGCGCCACCTTCATGGCCATCCTGCGCGCACCCGAGGGCCAGACGCATGCCTTCCGGCTGATGAACCAGACCTCGGTGCTGGGCCGCTACCTGTGGGTGTTCCGCGCCATCGTCGGCCAGATGCAGCACGACCTCTTCCACGTCTACACGGTGGACCAGCACATCCTGATGGTGCTGCGCAACGTGCGCCGCTTCTTCGTGCCCGAGCATGCGCACGAGTACCCGTTCTGCTCCCAGCTGGCCTCACAGTGGGACCAGCCCGAGTTGCTCTACATCGCGGCCCTCTTCCACGACGTGGCCAAGGGCCGCGGCGGCGACCACTCCGAGCTGGGCGCCGCCGAGGTGCGGCGCTTCTGCCGCCAGCACGGCATGAGCGCCGCGGACACGGCGATGTGCGTCTTCCTCGTCGAGCACCACCTGACGATGTCGCGCGTGGCCCAGAAGGAAGACCTGTCCGACCCCGCCGTCATCGCCGCCTTCGCCGCCAAGGTGGGCGACGCGCGCCGGCTCACGGCGCTGTACCTGCTGACGGTGGCCGACATCCGCGGCACCAGCCCCAAGGTCTGGAATGCCTGGAAGGGCAAGCTGCTGGAAGACCTCTACCGCATCACGCTGCGCGCCCTGGGCGGCGCGCGGCTCAACATGGACGCCGAGATCGAGGCCCGCAAGCAGGAGGCCAGGCAAGACCTGGCCCTGCACTCGCAACTGCCCGGCACCGAGGAGCCCCTGTGGCAGAAGCTGGCCATCAGCTACTTCGCGCGCCACGACGCCGCCGAGCTGGCCTGGCATGCGCGCTCGCTGTGGCGGCATGTGCAGACCCAGGTGCCGGTCGTACGCGCCCGCCCCTCACCCATCGGCGAAGGCCTGCAGGTGCTGGTCTACGCGCCCGACCAGGCCGACCTGTTTGCCCGCATCTGCGGCTACTTCGACACCGCCGGCTTCAACATCCTGGACGCCAAGGTGCACACCACGCGCGACGGCTATGCGCTGGACACCTTCCAGGTCATCCGCCCCGAGGCCGACCTGCACCACCGCGACCTCGTGCCGCTAGTCGAGACCAAGCTGGCCGCCGCGCTGCAGGCCAGCGGCCCGCTGCCGGAGCCTAAGCGCGGGCGGCTGTCGCGGCGCGTCAAGAGCTTCCCCTACTCGCCGCGCATCTCGCTGCGCCCCGACGAGAAAGCCACCGCCTGGCTGCTGACCATCTCCACCAGCGACCGCGCCGGCCTGCTCTA
>JBKBOJ010000049.1:0-24921 GCA_046294815.1 Roseateles sp.
TCGCCTGGACCCGCGACGCCTTCCGCGACCTGCTGCGCATCCGCAAGAGCACGACGCTGCTGCGCCTGCGCACGGCCGAGGACATCAAGGCGCGGCTGTCCTTCCTGAACACCGGCTCGGCCCAGGAGCCGACCGTGCTGGTCGGCCGGCTCAACGGCGTGGGCTACCCCGGCGCCAACTTCAGCGAGCTGGTCTACCTGATCAACGTGGACAAGACGGCCAAGACGCTGACGCTGCCCGCGCTGGCCGGCCGCCCGCTGGCGCTGCACCCGGTGCACACCGCCGCCGACGCGGCCGACCTGCGCGCCCGCCAGGCCACGTTCGACCGCGCGACCGGCAGCTTCAGCCTGCCGGCCCGCACGGCCGTCGTCTTCGTCGCCACCGCCCCATGAGGAGCCCCGCCATGACCCATCTCCAGCGCCTCGGCGCCGCCGCCCTGCTGGGCCTGTCCTGCCTGGCCAGCCAGGCCGCGACCGTCGTCGTCGACGTGGCCGGCGCGCGTAGCGTCAACCTGCAGGGCGAGGTCGGCAACACGGTCTGGTTCGTCAACATCGGCGCGCATGCGCAGCTGACCTCGCTGGACTGGGCCGTCGCGCTCAACGCCTTCGCGCCCAGCAGCCTGGCCGACATGCAGGTCAGCTTCGGCAGCGCCAGCGGCCTGGACATGATCAACCTGGCGCCCGAGCTGCTGGGCTACAGCGGCACGCTGGACCTGAGCGGCCTGGGGCTGGGCGCCGGCGCGGACGGCCTGCTGCGCATCGAGTTCAGCGAGACCTACAAGGACTTCGCCATCGGCGTGGCCGAGGGTGAATGGGTCAGCGGCCAGTTCACGCTGGGCGTGTCGGCCGTGCCCGAGCCCGCCACGGCGTCGCTGGCACTGCTGGGCCTGGGCCTGCTGGCGCTGCGCCGGCGCCACGGCCGCCCCCTTGCCGCCTCGGCCTAACGCTGAGAGGATGCGGCGGTGCTTCACCCCCGCCGCCGTACCACCCTCGCCCTGCTGCCCGCGCTGAGCTGGCCTGCGTTGACGCAGGCCGACACGCCACCCGCGCCGCTGACGCTGGTCACCAGCGACCTGCCGCCCATGTCCATGGCCGGCGAGCCGGGCCGGCGCGGCGCGCTGCTGGACCTGGTGGAGCAGATGGTGGCCCGTGCCGGCCTGGCCGTGCAGCCGCAGTTCTTCCCCTGGGCGCGGGCCATGCTGCTGGCGGCCGAGCAGCCGCGCACGCTGATCATGCCGCTGAACCGCACGCCGGAGCGCGAGGCGCGCTTCCAGTGGCTGGTCAAGCTCTACACCCAGCGCATCAGCTTCCATTCCCTGGTCGGACTGGCCCGCGTGGAGTCGCTGGAACAGGCACGCCGGCTGCGGATCGCCGTGCTGCGCGGCTCGTCCACGCTGGACACCTTGCAGCAGCAGGGCGTTCAGCCAGGCCGTATCTACCAGTCCGCCAGCGTCAGCGACATGCATCGCGCGCTGGAGCGCCGCCTGGTGGACGCGCTCTGCGGCAGCGAGCTCATCCACCTCGACGCCTGGCGCCGCGGCGGCCGCAGCCCAGCCCAGCTGCAGACCGGGCTGGCGCTGGAATCCCCCGAGGTCTGGCTGGCCGGGCACCGCGGCAGCACCGCCGCCGAGCAGGAGCCGCTGCAGCGCGCCCATGCCGCGCTGCTGGCCGATGGCAGCACCGAGCGGCTGTTCAAGCGCTACGGCCTGAGGTTCAGGGCGGAAGACCTGCGCTGACGCGCTGCGTCAGCGCAGCACGAACACCGCCGCGCTGCGCGCCGGCACCTGGAAGCGCCCGGCCTGGAAGCGTGCCTCGTGCTTCACACGCGCGTCCGCCCCCTGCTGCTGCACCGGGTGCAGCTCCCAGCGTGCCGCCGCCTCCTCGGGCAGCTCCAGGAACTGCGCGGTCGGCGCAACGTTGATCAGCGTCATCACGGCCTTATAGCCGGGCCTTCCGCGGCCATCGATGCGGGTGGCGATCAGCACCGGATTCTGGTCCGGACCGCTGCCGGGGAAGCTGACGCGGGCGCGTACCTCGGCCGCATTGGCCAGCCGCAGCAGCGGCGTGCCGGCGCGCATCCTCAGCAGGTCGCGGAACACGTCGCGCGCCCAGGCGATCTCGGCCGGGCCGGGCGCGATGGACGGATCGGCCAGGCGCTCGCGCGCCAGCGCCCAATCGCGGCCGTCGGCCCCGAAGTTGTCGCGCCGCGGCGGCAGGCCGCTGCCGAAGTGGTTGGTCCGGTAGGTCCAGTCCAGCCGGTTGAACCAGTCGCCGCTGTCGTAACTGTTGCGGTCCATGCTCTTGCTGCGCAGGATGTCCTGCCCGGCATGGAAATAGGCAATGCCCTGGCTGAAGGCCACCAGCGCCGCGCCCAGCATCTGCACGCGGGCACGGTCCTCGCGCGAGGTGTCGCGTGGCAGCTTCAGCGCGTGCACGTCGAACAGCGTCTGGTTGTCGTGATTCTCCACGTAGTTGACGACCTCACCGGGCTGGCTGGCGAAGCCGGCAGGCTGGCCGGCGTAGGCGATCTGCGCCAGCGGCTTGCGCGCGCCGGTCCAGGTCGTCAGCTCAAAGTCGCGCAGCGAACCGGCCAGGCCCACACGAATCAGGTCGGCCGCGGCCAGCAGGTCTTCACGCGGCTTCTCGCCGCCCAGCGCGTTGGGCGCATAGACCAGGCCGTTGAGCCAGCCCTGGTTGCGCACGCTGGCGTCGCCGCCCTCGCCCGCCCCGCCGCCGCGGGCCGCGTCACGCGCCCGGTCGCTGAATGAGGCGATGCCACTGCCACCCAGGCTCAGCTGCGCGGCCTGCACGAAGCGCGCGCCGTTGGCCACCTCACCAAAGTTCCAGCCCTCGCCCAGCAACTGCACCGGCCGGCCGGCTGCGCGGTTGACGCGCGCCTGCAGCCGCTCCATCGCCTCGCGCGGCTGGTGGCCCATCAGGTCGAAGCGCATCGACGCGATCTTGTACTCGCGCACCCACAGCACGGCCGAGTCGATCATCAGCTTGGCCATCATGCGGTGCTCGGTGGCCGTGTTGTCGCAGCAGGTCGAGCGCTCGATCTCGCCCTGGGCGTTGAGGCGGTGGTAGTAGCCCGGCACCAGCCGGTCCAGCACCGACTGCGGATGCTGGCCGGCGGCGCCCATGTGGTTGTAGACCATGTCCATGCCCACGCGCAGCCCGGCCGCATGCAGGCCCATGACCATGCGGCGGAACTCGACAATGCGCTGCAGCGGCTCGGCCGGGTTGCTGGCGTAGCTGCCCTCGGGCACGTTGAAGTGCCAGGGGTCGTAGCCCCAGTTGAAACAGTCCTCGGCCGCCACGGCCATGACGGCGGCCTGCTGGGCCTCGCTGTCGGGCGGCGCCTCGGGCACGGCGGGCGTCTTGCAGTCCCGCTCCGGCACGCTGGCGATGTCAAACACCGGCAGCAGGTGCACGTCGGTCAAGCCGGCGCGGGCCAGTGCCTTCAGGTGGCGCATGCCGCGGGAGGCGGGCTCGGTGAAGGCCAGGTACTTGCCACGCCAGGCCGGGCGCACGCTGGCGTCGTCGCGCGAGAAGTCGCGCACATGCAGCTCGTAGATGATCTGATCGGTGGCGGCCTGCACGCGTGCGGGCACGCGGCTGCGGTCCCAGCCCGGTGGCTTCAGGCGCGGCGAGGCCAGGTCGGCGACAACGGACAGGCGGGAGTCGGCCGTCAGCGCGACCGAATAGGGGTCGGTGACCAGATTGCGCACCCGGCCGTGCGAGGGCGTCACGACGTCCACCAGGTAGCGGTAGGCTTGCCCGCTGAGGTCCCCCGGCAACTCGGCGCGCCAGACGCCGGTGGCGGCGTCCAGCCGCATGGGCTCGGCGGCCACGGCCGGGCCATCGCTGCGCGCGTGACGGCACAACATCACGCGCTGCGCCGTGGGCGCCCAGACGGCAAAGCGGGTGCGCGCACGGGTCGGGTGCGCGCCCAAGTCGCTCACCTGCTCGGCCGCCGCATAGAGATCGTCCAGCGCACCGGGCAGCTGCAGCCCGGTGGCCGCCAGCACACGGCCGTCCGCAGCCTCATGCACCAGCAGCAGCTGCGCCTTCAGCAGCGCGGCCACGTCCACACCCGCCGGCACAGCCAAGCGCGGCCCGTCGCCGATGAAGCGCCAGCGCGGCGCCAGCGCGGCCGCGCTGGGCGCCAGCTCCAGCGCGCCGTCGGCCCCCGTCACCACACCGCCGACGGACGCCCGCAGGCCCGCGGCCAGCGCATGATGCAGACGCACGCGCTCGCCCGGCTGCAGCTTCAGGCCCGGCCACTGCACGCTGCGGCCGTCCAGCCAATAGGCCTGCGCCGGCTGGTGAGCGGGGGCTGCGGGCTGCGCCACCTCGGCGTTGCAGGCGTCCAGATCGTCGGCCCGGACCGAGCCGGCCAGCAGCGTCAGGCCCAGCAACGCGAGCAGCGTAAGACGGTGGGGCATGGTGTCTCCTAGTTTGTGATTGCATGGTAGCAAAACTACATTCATAGCAATTACCAAAGCACTTCTTCTAGACAGTTCGCTATGCTCGGGCCAAAACAACGAGTAGTTTGATTACATGAACACGGAGACAAGCCCAATTCGCCGCGCTGCCAAGCCGTCCGCCAAGTGCCTGCTGGCAGCCCTCGCGCTGGCCGCCGGCGCCGCCCAGGCCGAGCCGGTCATCGACACCTCGCCCGTGACCGCCCAGCCGCGCGCCAGCAGCCTGCCGGCGAACTGGCAACAAGGCGTGTTCATGGAAATCTTCGTGCGCGCCTATCAGGACAGCGATGGCGACGGCATCGGCGACCTCAAGGGGCTGACGAGCCGGCTGGACTATCTTCAGAAGCTGGGCATCAGCGGCATCTGGCTGATGCCCATCACCGCCAGTTCCGACCACGACCACGGCTATGCGACGACCGACTACCGCGCCGTCGAGCCGCAGTACGGCACGCTGGCAGACTTCGACGCGCTGATCCGCGAGGCGCACAAGCGCGGCATCGGCATCGTGATGGACTACGTGATCAACCATTCGTCCTGGCAGTTCCCGCCCTTCCAGGCGGCGCTGAAGGACCGCGCCAGCCCCTGGCGCAACTGGTTCGTCTGGAACCCAGACCCGGGCCCGGGTTGGGACATCTGGGGCAAATACCCCTGGTACGACGCCGCCACCCAGCCCTGGACCTGGACCACTGCGCTGAAGGACCTGCCGCCGCCCAAGCCCGGCGCGCCCGACGTCTACTTCGGCACCTTCGGGCCGCACATGCCCGACTTCAACATGCGCAACCCCGAGGTCGTGCGCTATCACGAGGACTCGCTGCGCTTCTGGCTCAACCGCGGCCTGGACGGCTACCGGCTGGACGCCGTGCCCCACTTCATCGAGAACAACGCCAAAGACTGGAACGACCAGCCCGAGAGCCGCGCGCTGACCAAGCGCTTCCAGGACCTGATCAAGACCTATCCCGGCCGCTACGTCGTCTGCGAGGCCACGGCCGAGCCCATCGCCTACGGCGACCCCGGCCTGTGCGGCGGCGCCTTCGCCTTCAACCACAACTACGAGCTGGTGCGCGCCGCCAAGGGCGAGGCCGACGCCGTGCAACGCGTGGCCGACTACTACCGGCGCATGTCGCCCACGATGGCAACCTTCCTGCACAACCATGACATCTTCACCGGCCAGCGCCTGTGGGACCAGCTGCGCGGCGACGAGGCCCGCTACCGGCTGGCGGCGGCCAGCTACCTGCTGCTGCCCGGCACGCCCTTCGTCTACTACGGCGAGGAGATCGGCCAGGCCGGCATCGACGCCGAGCCCGGCAGCGACGCGCCGCTGCGCTCGCCGATGAGCTGGACACCCGCCGGCGGTTTCACCACGGGCCAACCCTTCCGACCGCTGGCCCTGAACCGCAGCCGCCATAACGCCGAGACGCAGCAGCGCGACCCCGGCTCGCTGTTCAACTTCTACCGCGAACTCATCGCGCTGCGACGCGCATCGCCCGCGCTGACGCTGGGCCGCTACGAAGCCGACCGCGTCGACGGCCCGGTCTGGACCTTCCAGCGCGTGCACGGCGACGAGCGCGTGCTGGTGGCCATCAACTACGGCGACCAGCCCGCCCGCATCGCGCTGCCGCGCGGCGCGCGTGTCCTGCATCCCAAGGCCGCCCCCGCCTCGGCCCAACTGCCGCCGCTGTCCGTGCGCGTCTACCGACTGCAAGCGCGATGAAGACCCTGATCACCCTTGCCACTGCGCTGTTCATGACCCTGCCCACGCTGGCTACTGAATCCGCCCCCCGAGTCGAGCCGCCGAACTGGTGGGTCGGCATGCGCGACACCGCGCTGCAGCTGATGATCCACGCCCCCGGCGTGGCCGATGCCCGGCCCACGCTGGCGCCCTACCGCGGCGTCACGCTCAAGGGCAGCCACCGCGTCGACAGCCCCAACTACCTGTTCGTCGACCTCAGCATCGCCCCCGATGCCAAGCCCGGCGAGCTGCAGCTCACGCTGGGCGGCCGCACGCTGCGCTACCCGCTGCTGGCGCGCCTGCCCGGCTCGGCCGAGCGCCAGGGCTTCGGCCCCCAGGATGCGATCTACCTGCTCGTGCCCGACCGCTTCGCCAAGGCCGCCGACCTGGGCCGGGCCGGCATGAAGGAAGGACTGAACCGCACCGACCCCGGCGGCCGCCACGGCGGCGACCTGGCCGGCATGACCCGCCATCTGGACTACATCGCCGGCCTGGGCTTCACCCAGGTTTGGGCTACGCCGCTGGTGGAGAACGACGGGGACCGGCACAGCTATCACGGCTACGCAGCGACCGATTTCTACAAAATCGACCCGCGCTTCGGCAGCAACGCTGACTTCGCCACCTTCGTCGCCACGGCGCGCGCCCGGGGCGTGGGTGTCATCCAGGACATCGTGCTCAACCACATCGGCATCAACCATTGGTGGATGGCCGATCTGCCCGCGCCGGACTGGATCAACGCCTGGCCGCAGTACACGGAAACCCATCACGCCCGCATGACGCTGCAGGACCCCTACGCGTCGGCCGAGGACCGCAAACGCTTCACCGACGGCTGGTTTGTGCCCGGCATGCCCGACCTCAACCAGCGCCGGCCCGAGGTGGCCACCTATCTGACCCAGATGACGCTGTGGTGGATAGAGAACTTCGGGCTGTCGGGCATACGCACCGACACCTACTCCTACTCCGACCGCGAGTTCCTGACCCGCTGGTCCGCCCGCGTGATGCAGGAGTACCCGCGGCTCAACATCGTCGGCGAGGAGTGGAGCCCGCATCCGGCCGTCGTCGCCTACTGGCAGCGCGGCAAGCGCAACCACGACGGCTATGTCTCCTACACGCCGAGCATGATGGACTTCCCGCTGCAGTCCAACCTGCTGGCCGCGCTGACCGAGAACGACGGCGCATTCACCGGGCTGACACGGCTCTACGAGGGACTGGCCCACGATTTCGTCTACCCCGACCCGGCCAATCTGGTCCTGTTCGACGGCAACCACGACACGCCACGGCTGTACTCGCTACTCAGCAAGGACGTGGGGCTGACCCGGCTCGCGCTGGCCTACATCGCCACGACGCGACGCATTCCGCAGGTCTTCTACGGCAGCGAGATCCTGATGGAAAGCCCCATCGAACGCGACGACGGCCGGGTGCGCAGCGACATGCCCGGCGGCTGGGCTGGCGACGCGGTCAACGCCTTCACTGGCCAGGGCCTGACGCCCGCGCAGCGCGACATGCAGGACTGGACGCGGCGCCTGTTCAACTGGCGCAAGGGCGAGCGCCTCATCCACGACGGCAAGCTGATGCAGTACGCACCGCTGGATGGCGTCTACGTGTTCTTCCGCTACGACGACAAGCGCAGCGTGATGGTCGTCATGAACAAGAACGACAAGCCGGTGGAGCTCGCCCTGGATCGCTTCACCGAGCGCCTGCGGGGCGGTGAGCGGGCACGCGACGTGCTCGGCGGGCAGGACCTGACGCTGGGCGCGACGCTGGCGGTGCCGGCGCGCAGCCCGGTCATCCTGGAGATCAAGCGCTGATCGCGCGCAACGCGCCCCAATGACAAAGGCCCCCGCGGGGGCCTTTTCTCTGGGCTTCTCTGGGCGCTTGCCGCGCATCGGCGGCGTCGGCTTCAGCGTGGCTGGCGACGACGCGCCACGAAACCCACCAGGCCGAGACCGGCCAGCATCAGCGCGTAGGTTTCAGGCTCCGGCACCGGTGCGGCGGCGAACTCGAACTTCAGCTTGTTCTGCGGCTGGGCGCCGATGGAGGCGAAGCTGCCTCCCGATGCGCTCAGCGTGATGGACGCGCCCGTGAGCGCAAAGCTGGTGAAGGTGCTCGCCGCTACCGTCCTGGAGCCGACAAAGTAGCCGAACGACGGCGTGATCACCGTCTGCGACAGGGGCGCAGAAGGCAGCGTCGTTGCCGGGCCGCCATCCACGGACACGGTGCCCGTCGCCGTCAGCGAGGCCGTGGCACCCGAGCCGTTGAGGAAGTAGACGATGTTGCCCAGGCTGCCCGTCAGCGGCCCGCTGAGCGTGTAGCCCGGATTGACGGTGATCGTGAAGTCGGGGATCGCGAAGGTCGCACTGACCGCCGCGCCGCCGATGCTCGTCACGTTCACCGACGGATCGACCGACCACTCGAAGCCGACATTGCTGCCGCTCGAGAACCAGCTGCTGATCCAGCCGAAACCCGCAGTCGTCTCGTCGTACGTGACCGAGTAGGCGCCCGCGTTGAGCGTGGTCGTGGCACCCGCCAGACCCGAGGCCAGCAGAGCAACCGCTGCGGTGATGGACTTCAACTTCATGGCACTACCTCCAGCAAACCAGCCCTGGGCGCAAGGCCCTCGGGGAGCGGGGCAATGCTAGCGACGCCCGGCTCGTGAGGTGATGCAGCCCCCCGGAAAAGTCATCCTAGGGGGGAGAAAACACCCCCTGGTTCGCGGGGGTTGGCACGGCGATGACCGCCCTGCCGCCGCGTCGGCCTCAATCGGGAAGCTTCAGCAGCCCGAACGGCCCCCGTCCGGCGGCGGCCGTGATGAGGCCCAACACCCGCGTCGGCTCGTGCCCCAGCATGTCCCAGCCGAAGCGCCAGCCCCAGTTGCCGCCCAGCACACCGGGCACATTCATGCGGTGGGCGCTGTCCAGGCCCAGCACGTCCTGCAGCGGGTAGATGGCCAGGTTGGCCACCGAGTTGGCGCAGGCGCGGATCATGGCCCAGTGGATGTCGTGCTCGCCGCAGGCGAGGTAGGAGCCCACGAAGGCGCGCTCCCGCGGCTTGGCTTGGTTCCACCAGCCGCGCACGGTGTCGTTGTCGTGCGTGCCGGTGTAGGCCACCGAGGCCCTGGGCCAGTTGTGCGGCAGGAATTCATGGTCGGCCTCGGCGCCGAAGGCGAACTGCAAGATCTTCATGCCGGGAAAGCCGCAGCCGTCGCGCAGCGCGTGCACGTCGTCGGTGATAAAGCCCAGGTCCTCGGCCACGATGGGCAGCTCGCCCAGCTCGGCCTTGATGGCCTCGAACAGGGCCATGCCGGGACCAGCCTTCCACTCGCCGCGCTTGGCGTCGGGGCTGTCGCCAGGGATCTCGTAGTAGCCAGCAAAGCCGCGGAAGTGGTCGATGCGGAACACGTCGGCCTGGCTCAGTGCGCGCTGGATGCGGGCCTTCCACCAGGCGTAGTTCTCGGCGGCCATGCGATCCCAGCGGTACAGCGGGTTGCCCCAGCGCTGACCCAGCGGCCCCAAGTCGTCGGGCGGCACGCCGGCCACGACGGTGGTTTGGAAGTCGTCGTCGAGGTAGTACAGGTCGGGGCGCGACCAGCAGTCGGCGCTGTCGTGGGCGACGAAGATGGGCAGATCGCCCATGATGTGCACGCCGCGCGCGTTGGCGTAGGCCTTCAGCGCAAGGATCTGCACGTCGAACTGCCACTGCACGAACTGCCAGAAGCCGATTTCGTCAGCGTAGTCCCGGCGCGCCTGGGCCATGGCCGCGGGTTGGCGCCGCTTGAGGCCGTCATCCCAGGTCCACCAGGGCTGGCCGTTCAGCGGCGAGCGTATGGCCATGAACAGCGCATAGTCGTCCAGCCAGCGCTGCTGCGCCTCGCACCAGGCGGCGAAGTCCTGGCGGTCCGCGGCGGCGCCGTGGGCGAAGAACCCCGCCGCCGCGGCGCGCAGCTGCTGCTCGCGCCAGGGCGTGACGCGGCCGTAGTCCACGTGGCGGCCGTTGAAATCGGGGACCTGCGGCTGGGCCAGCCAGCCCTTGGCGATCAGCGGCTCCAAGGCCACCATCCAGGGGCTGCCGGCAAAGGCCGACACGCCCTGGTAGGGGCTGTCGCCGGGGCCGATGGGCGTGGTGGGCAGCAGCTGCCAGATCGACTGCCCCGCGGATTGAAGCCAGTCGACGAAGCGGTAGGCATCGGGGCCGAAGTCGCCCATGCCGTGCGGGCCGGGCAGCGAGGTGATGTGCAGCAGCACACCCGAGGAGCGTTGGTTCAGGTTCATGGATGCCTCAACACGAGGAGAGAGCGGCCAGGCACGTTCAGCGGCTGGCCGGGGAGGACGAGGGGCGCGGCCGATTCGCCGCTGCTGTCCAACACCAGCTGCCAGGGCCCGTTGCAGAGCAGGAAGGGCAGCGGTGCGGGGTCGGGGTTGAAGACGATCATCAACCGCGGCTGGGCCGCGCCGGCCTCGCGCAGCTGGGCGCCGAAGGCGCGCTGGCCGGCGTCGTGCCAGTCGTTGGGCGTCATCTCGTGGCCGCTGGGGCCGTACCAGGCGATGCTGGCATCACCCTGGCCGTTGGCGAACCAGCGCGGGTGGCGCAGCAGCGGCTCGGCCGCCCGCAGAGCGAGCAGTTCAGCCACCAGCTCGGTGAGCCGCATGTCGGCCCGCTCCCAGTTCAGCCAGGTGGTGGGGTTGTCCTGGCAGTAGGCGTTGTTGTTGCCGCCCTGGCTGTTGGCGATCTCGTCGCCCGCGCACAGCATGGGCGTGCCCTGCGCCAGCAGGGTGGTTGCCAGCATGGCGCGGCGCACGCGGTCCCGCGTGGCGTTGATGGCCGCGTCGTCGGTCGGCCCTTCGACGCCGAAGTTGGTGCACAGCTCGCCGTCGCGGCCGTCGCGGTTGTCTTCGCCGTTGGCGTGGTTGTGCTTGGTGCTGTAGCTCGTCAGGTCGGCGAGCGTGAAGCCATCGTGCACGGCGACGAAGTTCACCGACGCGGTGGGCCGGCGCTGGCCGTGGTGGAACAGGTCGCTGGAGGCGAGGAAGCGCCGCGCGAACTCGCCACGGCTCACCCTGTGGGACACGCCCAGCCAATAGCCGCGCACGGCGTCGCGGAACTTGTCGTTCCACTCCAGGAAGCGGCCAGGGAAGCGGCCCACCTGGTAGCCGTCATAGGCCGCATCCCAGGGCTCGGCGATCAGGTGGGCGCCGGCGAGCACCGGGTCCTGTCGCAGCGCGGTAAAGAAGGCGGCATGCGGGTCGAAACCATGGTGGGTGCGACCGAGCACGGGCGCGAGGTCGAAGCGGAAGCCGTCCACGCCCATCTCGGCCACCCAGTAGCGCAGCGAGTCCAGCACGAACTGGGTCACGCGCGGATGGGCGCAGTTCAGCGTGTTGCCGCAGCCGGTGAGGTTCTCGTTGCGACTCTGGTCGTCGGCCACCAGCCGGTACCAGGTCTTGTTGTCCAGGCCGCGGAACGACAGCGTGGGGCCGAACTCGTTGCCCTCGGGCGTGTGGTTGTAGACCACGTCCAGCACCACCTCCAGGCCGGCTTCGTGCAGCGCCGCGACCATGGCCCGGAACTCGGCGGTCACGGCGCTGGGGTCGTCGCGGTGTCGGGCCTGCGCCCAGCGCGGGTCGGGGCAGAAGAAGCCCAGCGTGTTGTAGCCCCAGTAGTTGCGCAGGCCCCGCTCGACCAGGTGGGGCTCGTCGATGCAGTACTGCACCGGCAGCAGCGACAGCGTGGTGATGCCCAGCCGCTTGAAGTGGGCGATGGCCGCCGGATGCGCCAGGCCGGCATAGGTGCCGCGCAGCTCTTCAGGCACGCCGGGCAGCAGCCTGGAGAAGCCCTTCACATGCACCTCGTACAGCACCAGCTCGTGCGGCGCGCGGCGCGGCCGGTGGGCGCGAGCATGCGCCACCGGCGGCGCTGCGACCCGTGCTTTCAGCGCCTGCGTGGCGTTGTCACGCGTGTCCAGCGAGCGCGGACCATCCGGGTGGCCCAGCTCGTAGCCATGGTGCTCGGCGCGCCAACCGAAATGGCCCACGATTTCACGGGCGTAGGGATCTAGCAGCAGCTTGTGCGGGTTGAAGCGGTGGCCTTGCTCCGGCGCATAGGGGCCGTGGGCGCGCAGGCCGTAGACCAGGCCGGGACCGACGCCGGGCAGGAAGCCATGCCAGACGCCGTCGTGCGGCCCGTCCAGCGCATAGCGGCGCAGCTCGAGCTGGCCTTGGGCATCGAAGATGCACAGCTCGATGCGCGTCGCGTGCTCGCTGAAGACGGCGAAGTTGACGCCGCCGTCGCGGGCGAGCGCGCCCAGCGGCTCGTGCCATCCGGGCTGGAGGTCAGGCAGGTGCGCCATGCGGTACTGCTGCGTCGGAGCGCCTTAGATCGGGACGAAGAAGAGGGTCGCCAGAGGTGGCAGGTTGATCGTGATGGACAGCCGCCGCCCGTGGGCCGGCTGGTCCTGCACCGGCAGCCCGGCCACGGCCACGCCGTTGCCCATGTTGCTGCCACCGTAGTAGGCGGAGTCGGTGTTGAGGACTTCCTTCCAGGCCGTCACGCCGTCCGGCACGCCCAGCGAATAGCCCTCGCGCGGCACCGGCGTCATGTTGCAAACCACCACCACCATGTGCCCGGTGCCGTCGCGGCGCACCCACGCAAAGATGGAGTGCTCGGCGTCGTGGGCGCTGATCCACTCGAAGCCGCCGGCCTCGCAGTCCAGCCGGTGCAACGCGCTGTGCTCGCGGTAGAGCTTGTTGAGGTCGCGCACCAGGCGCTGCACGCCGGCATGGCGGTCGTCCTCCAGCAGCCCCCAGGGCAGGCCCTCGGCGTGGTTCCACTCGTTGCGCTGGGCGAACTCCTGGCCCATGAACAGCAGCTTCTTGCCCGGGTGGCCCCACATGAAGCCGTAGTACGCCCGCAAGTTGGCGAACTTCTGCCAGTCGTCGCCGGGCATCTTGGCCAGCATGCTGCCCTTGCCGTGCACGACCTCATCGTGCGAGATGGGCAGCATGAAGTTCTCGCTGAAGGCGTAGATCAGGCCGAAGGTCATCTTGTCGTGATGCCAGCGGCGATTGATCGGGTCCTCGGCCATGTAGCGCAAGGTGTCGTTCATCCAGCCCATGTTCCACTTGTAGTGGAAGCCAAGGCCGCCCGCGTAGGTGGGCGCGGAGACGCCGGGAAAGGCGGTGCTTTCTTCGGCCACGGTGATGGCGCCGGCGATTTCGCCGACATGCTCGTTCATCTCGCGCAGCAGCGAGATGGCTTCGAGGTTCTCGCGGCCGCCACGAATGTTGGGAATCCATTCGCCAGGCGGGCGCGAGTAGTCGCGGTACAGCATGCTGGCCACGGCGTCCACGCGCAGGCCGTCCACGCCCCAGCGCTCGATCCAGTACAGCGCGCTGCCGATCAGGAACTCGCGCACCTCGGTGCGGCCGAAGTTGTAGATCAGCGTGTTCCAGTCGCGGTGGAAGCCCTCCTTGGGGTCGGCGTACTCGTACAGCCGCGTGCCGTCGAATTCGGCCATGCCGTGGGCATCCGTCGGGAAATGCGCCGGCACCCAATCCAGCAGCAGGCCCAGGCCGTGGTCGTGGCAGGCCTTGACGAAGCGCGCGAAGCCCTCGGGCGGGCCGAAGCGGGCGCTGGGCGCGTACAGACCCAGCGTCTGATAGCCCCAGGAGCCGTCGAAGGGATGCTCGCTGATGGGCATGAGTTGCACATGCGTGAAGCCCAGGTCGGCCGCATAGGCCGGCAACTGCTCGGCCAGTTCGTCCCAGGTGGGGAAGTCGCCCGCCACGCCGCGGCGCCAGGAGGCGGCATGCACCTCGTAGACGCTGATGGGCGAGTCGCGCCGGTTGGCGCGCTCACGCTGACGCGGCAGCGGCGTGGGCTCGGGCAGCGGCGCCACGACGCTGGCGTTGTCCGGCCGCAGTTGCGCCTGGCGCGCGTAGGGGTCGGCCTTCAGCGGCAGCAGCGCGCCGTTGCCAGCGACGATCTCGAACTTGTAGAGGTCGCCCTCGGCCGCATGCGGCACGAAGATCTCCCAGACGCCGGCCTCGTGGCGCAGCCGCATGGGGTGGCGCCTGCCGTCCCAGTTGTTGAAGCTGCCAACCACGCTGACGCGCCGCGCATTGGGTGCCCAGGTGGCATAGCGCACGCCGCGCACCTCACCGTGCTGCACCACGTGCGCGCCCAGGCTCAGCCAGGGACGCACGTCACGGCCCGCGGCAAAGGCTCTCAGCGTCTCGTCGGACAGTTGCGGGTAGAAAGCGTAGGGATCGGCATAGACGCCCTCCCCGCCCCCAGCCCAACGCACGGCCAGCCGGTAGTCGAAGCGATGCTTGCGCCGCGGCACCATGGCCTCAAAGAAGCCCGTGCGCCGCTCCCCCAGCTCGACCAGCCGCTTGCCGCTGGCGGCATCCACCAGCGCCACCTCGGCCGCGCCGGGCAGCAGCGCGCGCACCCACAGCCGACCCGCGTCGTCCGCGTGCAGGCCCAGCCGGGAGAAGGGATCGGCGTGGCGGCCCGCCAGCAGGGCGTCGAGGTCGGCGTCAGTGATCATCAGTTCAAGGTCTTCTGGGCCCAGACGCGGTCCACGTACTCGGCGATCGTGCGATCGGACGAGAACTGGCCCATGCCGGCGATGTTGCGCAATGCGCGCTCGGCCCAGGCAGCCCTGTCGGCAAACAGGGTATCGACCTTGGCCTGCGTCGCGACGTAGTCGGCGAAATCGGCCATCAGCAGGTAGACGTCGCGGTGCAGCAGGCTGTCCACCAGCGCGCGGTAGCGCTCGGTGTCGCCGTTGCTGAACACGCCGGCCGCGATGGCGTCGATGACGCGCTTGAGCTGGCGATTCTCTTCGACATACAGCCGCGGGTCGTAGCCCAGCGCCTTGATCTTGGCCACCGCATCGGCGCGCAGGCCGAACACGAACATGTTCTCCACCCCCATCGCCTCGGCCATCTCGATGTTGGCGCCGTCCCAGGTGCCGATGGTGACCGCGCCATTCATGCCGAACTTCATGTTGCCGGTGCCCGAGGCCTCGGTGCCGGCGGTGGAGATCTGCTCGGACAGATCGGCCGCCGGGATGATGCTCTCGGCCAGCGTGACGCTGTAGT
Source organism: Roseateles sp. (assembly GCA_046294815.1). Taxonomy (GTDB): domain Bacteria; phylum Pseudomonadota; class Gammaproteobacteria; order Burkholderiales; family Burkholderiaceae_C; genus Pelomonas. Next base: position 15,317 of record JBKBOJ010000049.1, read on the forward strand.
TGGGCAGGAAGACCAGCTTGAGCTTGTCGCCCACGCGCGGGTCGCTGTTGACGACGCGGGCCACGTCGTGCGCCAGGCGCACGATGCTCTTGGCCATCTGGTAGGCCGACGCGGCCTTGCCGGCAATGATGACCGTGCGCGGCACCCAGTTCGCGCCCGGGTTGTCACGGATGGCCTGGTAGCGGCTGATGACGTGCAGGATGTTGAGCAGCTGGCGCTTGTACTCGTGGATGCGCTTGATCTGGATGTCGAACAGGCTGTCCACGTTGACCACCAGGCCCAGCTCGCGGCGGATGACGGCAGCCAGCCGCTCCTTGTTGGCCCGCTTGACGGCCAGGAACTCCTCCCCCAGTTCGCGGTCGGCGGCCTGCGCCTTGAGCTCGCCCAGCTGCGCCAGATCCCGACGCCAGCCGTCGCCGATGCGGCGGTCCAGCAGCGCGCAGAGCTGCGGGTTGGCCTGCTGCAGCCAGCGCCGCGGCGTGACGCCGTTGGTGACGTTGTGGAAGCGCTCAGGCCAGATGCGGGCGTAGTCGGCAAAGATGGTCTGCACCATCAGCTCGGAGTGCAGCGCCGCCACACCGTTGACGCGGTGCGAGGCCACCAGCGCGAGTGACGCCATGCGCACGCGGCGCTCGCCGTGGCCATGGCCGCCCTCGTCGATCAGCGACACGCGTGCAGCCAGTGCATCGTCGCCTGGGAAACGCGCCTTGAGATCCTGCAGGAAGCGGTGGTTGATCTCATAGATGATTTCGAGGTGGCGCGGCAACAGCTGCTCGAACATGCGCACCGGCCAGGTCTCCAGCGCCTCGGGCATCAGCGTGTGGTTGGTGTAGGCCACGGCCTGGCGGGTGATCTTCCAAGCCTCGTCCCAACCCATGCCGTGCTCGTCGAGCAGCAGGCGCATCAGCTCGGCAGGCGCCAGCGCGGGGTGCGTGTCGTTCAAGTGGATGGCGTTGGTGCGACCCAGGTTGTGCAGCGAGCCGAACTCGCGCAGGTGGCGCTCAATCAAGTCCTGCAACGACGCGCTGACGAGGAAGGCCTCCTGCTTCAGGCGCAGCTCGCGGCCGGCCTCGGTGGAGTCATCCGGGTAGAGCACCCAGTTCAGCGCATCGGCCAGCACCTGGTGGCGGGCAGCGCGGACATAGTCGCCCTCGCAGAAGGGCTTGAAGGCGATGGGGGCGGCCGTGGCCTGCCACTGGCGCAGCGTCGAGACGCGCTCGCCGTGGTGGGCCGGCACGATGAAGTCGAAGGCCTGGGCTTCGATGGTCTCGGCCGGCAGCCAGCGGCGCACGCCGGAGGCATCGACCTCCACGCGGCCGCCAAAACCCACGACATAGCGCAGGTCATGACGCGGCAGCTCCCAGGCGGGCGAGTCGCGGGTCCAGTCGTCGGGCTGCTCCAGTTGCCGACCCTGCTGGATGACCTGCGCGAAAGTGCCATAGCGGTAGCGCAGGCCGTAGCCAAAGGACGGCAGCCCCAGCTCGGCGAACGAGTCCAAAAAGCAGGCCGCCAGGCGACCCAGGCCGCCGTTGCCCAGCGCAGCGTCGGGCTCGCGCTCCAGCACGTCGCCCAGCGACAGCCCCTGCTCGGCCAGCTTGGCCTCCAGTGGCGCGGTCAGCTTCAGCGCGGCCAGCGCATTCGACAGCGCACGCCCCATCAGGAATTCCATCGACAGGTAGTGCACGCGGCGCACCTCGGCGCCCTCGCCGCGCTGGGCGTCCTCAGCCTGCGTCTTGGCCCAGCGGCGCGCCAGCGTCTCACGGCAGGCAATGGCGGCGGCATGCAGCGCGGCCTGCGGCGTGGGGCCGTGGCTGCTCTGCGCCAGCTCGCGCTCGTAGGCCGCCTCAAAGGCGGCGCGCAAGGCCTTGTCTTCGGCGGAGAGTGCAGTGGGCTTCTTCATCGCGGTGGAGACCTTGGTGCTGGACTTGCGTTGGACGGGAAGGCGGGTGGGGGTGTTCATCGGTGCCAGCCCCCGGCGACGGGGGAAGAATGCTGCGCGGCGGCAGCGTTGGCCGAAGTATCGGCCAGCTCCGACTCGTTGTGTAGTTTGACTACATCGGGAAAACCCGGTGTGTTTTGCAAATCATTGATTTGCAATGGTTTCATCAAGGAACGAGCGGGACTTTGCTGTTGTTGTCGGCATCTTGGAAATGTATATTGTCTACAAAGACGGCCGCCGATCGAAAATTCAGCCGTCATGTGACGAGACAAGCCGGCGCACACCCACACCCCGTGCGGCCTTGGCAACAGAAAGGTTAGAAGTGGCAGACGTTCGACTGACCGGCGTGGAGAAGGCCTATGGCGACATCCGCATCCTGCACGGCATAGACCTGGAGATCCGCGACGGCGAATTCATGGTCTTCGTCGGCCCCTCGGGTTGCGGCAAGAGCACGCTGTTGCGCTCCATTGCCGGTCTGGAGGAGATCACCGGCGGCACGCTGAGCATCGGCGGGCGCGTCGTCAACGACGTGCCGCCGAGCGAACGCGGGATTGCCATGGTGTTCCAGTCCTATGCGCTGTACCCGCATATGAATCTGTTCGACAACATGGCCTTCGGCCTCAAGCTGGCCAAGGTGCCCAAGGCCGAGATCGAGACCGCCGTGCGCAACGCGGCCAAGATCCTGCACATCGAACACCTGCTGGACCGCAAGCCCAAGGACCTGTCCGGCGGCCAGCGCCAACGGGTCGCCATCGGCCGCGCCATCGTGCGCAAGCCCGAGGTCTTCCTGTTCGACGAGCCGCTGTCCAACCTGGACGCCGCGCTGCGCGTGCGCATGCGCTACGAGTTCGCGAAGCTGCACGAGGACTTGAAGACCACCATGATCTACGTGACCCACGACCAGGTGGAGGCCATGACGCTGGCGGACCGCATCGCGGTGCTGTCGGCCGGCAAGGTCGAGCAGGTCGGCGCGCCGCTGGAGCTCTATGAGCATCCCTGCAACCTGTTCGTGGCGGGCTTCATCGGCAGCCCCAAGATGAACTTCATGGCCGGCGAGCTGGTGGCCATCACGCCCGAGCATGTGGACGTAAAGCTGGCCGGCAGCGGTGTCGTGCTGCAGGCACGCGTCGACGGCAGCGGCTCTGCGGTGGGCGACAAGGTCACTTTGGGCGTGCGGCCAGAGCACATCCGCCAGGGCGGCCCCGGCAACCTGCTGCACAGCACCGTGGCCTTCGTCGAGTCGCTGGGCGGCCTGACCTTCGCCTACTGCCCCTACCCCGGCCTGGACGAGCCCCTGACCTGCCAGTTCGAGGGCCGCAACGGCAGCGACCGCCTGCGCACCGGCCAGGCGCTGGACCTGCACCTGCCGGCCGAGGCGCTGTACGTGTTCAACGCGCAAGGCCTGGCCCTGCGTCGTCTGGCTGCGCCGGAGCTGCAAGCATGAAGCTGCGCACAGTGCTTGCTGCCACCGCCCTGCTGACGGCGCCCGCGCTGGCCGAGACGCCGCGGCTGCTGGTGTGGATCAACGGCGACAAGGCCTACAACGGTCTGCAGGCCGTTGGCAACGCCTTCCAGAAGGTGTCGGGCGTCAAGGTCGTCGTCGAGCACCCGGTCGACCCGACCGACAAGTTCCAGCAGGCCGCCGGCGCCGGCAAGGGCCCCGACATCTTCTGCTGGCCGCATGACCGCGTCGGGGAATGGGCCAAGGCCGGCCTGCTGACGCCGCTGCGTCCGTCGGCGCGACTCAAGGCCGAGACCGAAGAGACGGCTTGGGCAGCGCTGAGCTACCGCGGCCGCATCTGGGGCTATCCGCTGGCCATCGAAACCACCGGCCTGATTTACAACAAGGCCCTGGTGCCCAAGCCGCCCGCCACCTGGGACGAGGTCATCGCGCTGGACAAGCAGCTCAAGCCCCAGGGCAAGAGCGCCATCCTGTGGCACTACAACAAGAGCTTCTTCAGCTGGCCGCTGCTGGCCGGCGCCGGCGGCTTCATCTTCGGCCGCGACGCGCAGGGCGACTTCGATCCGCGACAGGTCGGAGTCAACAACGCCGGTGCGCTGGCCGGAGCGCAGATGATGGAGCGTCTCATCAAGGACGGTCACATGCCCAAGGGCGCGACCTATGCGGAGATGGAGTCGGGCTTCGCCCGCGGCGAGGTGGCCATGATGATCTCCGGCCCCTGGGCCTGGGACAACGCCAGGAAGGCCAAGATCGACTTCGGCGTCGCGCCCATCCCGGCCGTCATCCCGGGCAAGCCCAGCAAGAGCTTTGTGGGCGTGCTGGGCTGCATGATCGCGGCGCCCAGCAAGCACAAGGACATCGCCAAGGAGTTCATCGAGAACCACCTGATGCGGCCCGAGGCGCTGAGGGTGCTGGACGCCGATGTCCCCATAGGCGTGCCGGCCCACAAGGCCTTCTATGCCGAGCTGTCCGTCAACCCGCTGATCGCGGCCAGCATGGCTATCGCGCGCAACGGTCAGCCCATTCCCAACATCCCCGAGGTGGGCCGTTTCTGGACCGCGATGGACGCGGCGCTGGAGGCCATCACCAACGGTCTGCAAGCGCCCAAGGCCGCACTCGACGGCGCCGCTGCGCGGATGCTGCTGAACAAATGAACGCAACCTCCTCTCTCGGGCAGGGCAGCTACAGCACGCTGCCCCCGTCGCTGGCCGAGCGCCTGTCCCGTGCGCTGTACTGGCCTGCGGCTGTTCTGCTGATGCTGGGCGCGCTCTACCTGGTGTTTGCCGTCTACACCGCCGGCCAGGCTGCCTGGGCCACCGGACTGCTGGTGCTGTTCACGGCGGGGTTCTACGTCTACCTCGGCCGCGGCGGCTTTGCCTGGCGCTACCTGTTCCCGGGTGTCGCGGGCATGCTGATCTTCATCGCCTTCCCGCTGCTCTACACCGCGCAGATCGGCTTCACCAACTACTCCAGCACCCATCTGCTCAGCGAGAGCCGCGTGCGCGAGTACCTGCTGGAGCAGCGCGACGCCGTCGAAGATCAGGTGCTCGCCTACACGCTGCATGCCAGCGGCGCCGAGTACCGGCTGGTGCTGAGCGCCGAGGGCGACGCCGCACCGCGCTGGATGTCGCCGCCGCTGGCGCTGCGCGGTGCCAAGCCGCTGCGCGTGGAATTGGCCGCGCCGGACGCGACTCCGCCCGGCCCGCCCCTGCCGCTGGCCGAGCTGATCCGCCACCGCGAGGCGCTGGCCAAGCTGGTGCTGGTGTTGCCCGACAAGACCGAGCTGCACTACTTGGGCCTGCGCGAGTTCGGCCCGGTCAAGCCGCTGTGGACGGCCAATGCCGACGGCAGCCTGACGCGCAGCGCGGATGGCGCCATCTTCAAACCCAACCGCGACACCGGCTTCTTCGAGGGCGCAAACGGCGAGGTGCTGCAGCCCGGCTTCAAGGCCTTCATCGGCGTGGGCAACTACGCGCGCATGCTGTTCGATGCCGAGTTCCGCGGCCCCTTCCTGTCCATCTTCACGTGGACCGTGGTGTTCTCGGCGCTGACCGTGTTCTTCGCCACCGCCATCGGCATGCTGTTCGCGGTCATGCTGAACTGGGAGGGCATGAAGTTCCGCACCACCTATCGCACGCTGCTGTTCCTGCCATATGCAGTGCCGGGCTTCATCTCCATCCTGGTGTTCAAGGGCTTGTTCAACCAGAACTTCGGCGAGATCAACGCCATCCTGGACGCGCTGTTCGGCGTCAAGCCCGCCTGGTTTGCCGACCCCTTCCTCGCCAAGACGATGCTGCTCATCGTCAACGTCTGGCTGGGCTATCCGTACATCATGATCCTGTGCTCGGGGCTGCTGAAGGCGATCCCCGCCGATCTGTACGAGGCCTCGGCACTGGCTGGCGCGTCGCCCGCCACCAACTTCTTCAAGATCACCGCGCCACTGATCATCAAGCCGCTGGCGCCGCTGCTGGTTAGCGCCTTCGCATTCAACTTCAACAACTTCGTGCTGATCGCGCTGCTGACCGACGGACGGCCGGACTTCCTGTCCACCAAGCTGCCGGCGGGCCAGACCGACATCCTCGTCAGCTACACCTACCGCATTGCCTTCCGCGACTCGGGCTCGGACTTCGGCCTGGCTGCGGCGATCTCGACGCTGATCTTCTTCCTGGTCGCGGCGCTGTCCTTGATCAACCTGCGCCTCAGCGCGAAAGCTCAGAAGTAATCATGGCCATCGTCCTCGGCAAACAAGCCCGCTGGCGCACCTTCGCCGCGCATGCGGTGATGTGGGTGTTCATCGCCATCACCCTCTTCCCGCTGCTGGCGGTCGTCTCCATTTCGCTGCGGCCCGGCAACTTCGCCACCGGCAGCCTGATCCCCACCGAGATCAGCCTGGAGCACTGGAAGCTGGCGCTGGGCATCCCCTACCAGGCCGCCGACGGCAGCCTGGTGCAGCCGCCCTTTCCCGTGCTGACCTGGCTGTGGAACTCGATCAAGATCGCCACCGCGTCGGCCTTCCTCATCGTCGCCATCTCCACGACCGCGGCCTACGCGTTCGCGCGGCTGAAGTTCAGCTTCAGCAAGCCGGTGCTCAACGGCATGCTGCTGCTGCAGATGTTCCCACCGGTGCTGGCCCTCGTTGCCATCTTCGCCATCTTCGAGACCATCGGCACCTACGTGCCATGGCTGGGCGTCGAGACCCACGCAGGCCTGGTGCTGGCCTACCTGGGCGGCATCGCCACCCATGTGTGGACCATCAAGGGCTACTTCGAGACCATCCCGGTCGAGATCGAGGAGAACGCCAAGGTCGACGGCGCGACGCACTGGCAGGCCTTCAGCCGCGTGCTGCTGCCCATGGCCGTGCCCATCCTGATGGTGGTCTTCGTGCTGGCCTTCATCGGCACCATCATCGAGTACCCGGTGGCATCCATCCTGCTGCGCGAAGAGGGCAACCTGACGCTCGCCGTGGGCTCCAAGTACTTCCTGCACGACCAGCGCTTCCTGTGGGGCGACTTCGCCGCCGCGGCCGTGCTGTCGGGCCTGCCCATCACCCTCGTGTTTCTGCTCGCGCAGCGCTGGATCGTCTCCGGCCTGACCGCTGGCGGCGTGAAAGGCTGACTCCCATGTCCAAGATCACCGCGCTGCTCGCAGCGCTGCTTTGGCTCGCCCCTGCGGCCCACGCCGCCCCCTGCAAGCCTGCGCCGCTGGGCGACGCCACGCTCTACCTGCGCGGTGGTCTCAACAACTGGGCCGCGCAGGACGAACAGGCCTTCGAGTACCGCTGCGACGCCTACTACCTCAACCTCAAGGCGCAGGGCACGCAGGAGTTCAAGCTTGCCGACGAAGAATGGACCCCCGCCCTCACCTTCGGCGGCGGCGACGACGGCCAGCCCGCGCGCGGTGCAGGCGACAACCTGCGGCGCGAATTCAGCGGCGAGCACACGCTGCGCCTGGTCATCGCCGCCGACGGCCGCGCCACGCTGGCCGTGGGCCCGCGCAGCTTCCAGCCCACGCCGCCCCGCCCCATCAGCGACCGCGCCGCGCTGGCCACCCGCTTCGACTCGCGCGACGCGGCGGCCAAGACGCCCTTCGGCGCCCAGCCCCAGGGCACCGAGATCGCCTTTCGCATCAGCAACGACCTGCCGGGCCTCAAGCGCGCCACGCTGGTCATCGAGCGCCGCCGCCTGGTCGGCAATCAAGAGCAGCTGGCCTACGAACCAGTCGCCCGCATCGCGATGACGCCCACACCGCGCGGCCGGGGCAGCAGCTTCACGGCCCGCTACCGCTTCGACGAAGTGGGCGTGTTCGGCTACTGGTTCGAGATCGAGACGCCCCAGGGCAAGTACGCGCTGCAGAACAACCGCGACAGCATCTACTGGACCCGCGAGAAAGGCTCCATGGGCACGGCCAGCGTCGAGCGGCTGCCGGCCGACCTCAAGCGCGTGCGCCGCTACCGCCAGACCATCTACGCGCCGGATTTCCAGGTGCCCGACTGGGCCCGCGACATCGTCTACTACTACGTCTTCCCCGAGCGCTTCCGCAACGGCGACAAGAGCAACGACCCGCGCCCCGGTGGCGGACGAGCACAGGACCGCTACCAGGACCGCGACGTGGAACACCACGCCCGGTGGAACGAGAAGCCGTTCAAGCCAGGCACGGGCGACGGCTCGGACGCGCTCTTCAACAACGACTTCTTTGGCGGCGACCTGCAAGGCCTGATCGACAAGCTGGACTACATCAAGAGTCTGGGCGCCAATGCGCTGTACCTGACCCCCGTGTTCCGCGCGCCCAGCAACCACAAGTACGACGCGGCCGACTACAAGCAGATCGACCCGGCCTTCGGCAGCAACGACGACTTCGTGCGCCTGTGCACCGAGGCCGCCAAGCGCGGCATCCGCGTCATCCCCGACACCTCGCTGAACCATGTCGGCGCGGACTCGCCCTACTTCAACCGCTTCGGCAACTTCCCGGCGGGCGGCGCGTTCGACAACGGCAAGCCCAACCCTGACTCGCCGTACTACAGCTGGTTCAAGTTCAAGCCCGACGAGAAAGACCCGACCAAGCAGTACCAGGGCTGGGTGGGCGTGGCCGACCTGCCCGAGATCGACAAGAACAGCCCGTCCTTCCGCGCCTATGCCTACCGCGACGAGGACTCCGTGACCAAGCTCTGGCTGGACCGCGGCGCTGCCGGCTGGCGCATGGACGTGGTGCCCTGGGTGCCAGACGACTTCTGGCGCGAATGGCGCCAGGCCGTCAAAGCCAAGAAGCCCGACGCCCTGACGGTGGCCGAGACTTGGTTCGATGCCAGCAAGTACTTGCTCGGCGACATGTTCGACTCGACCATGAACTACATCTTCCGCAACGCCGTGCTGGACTACGCCGCCGGCAAGAGCGGCCGGCAGATGGTCGCCAACCTGGAGCTGATGCGCGAGGCCTACCCGCCGCAGGCCTTCGCAGCGCTGATGAACCTGCTGTCCACCCACGACCAGCCGCGCGCGCTGCACCACTTCGGCGAAGACCAGGACCTGCCCCTCGCCAAGCAGCGCCTGCGCCTGGCGGTGTTCTTCCAGATGACCTACCCCGGCGCGCCCACCATCTACTACGGCGACGAGGTGGGCCTGGGCGGCGGCGACGACCCCTTCAACCGTGCGCCCTACCCCTGGGCCGACGAGGGCGGCCAGCCCGACGAAGCGCTGCTGGCCGACTTCCGCCGCCTGACCCGGCTGCGCCACGAGCTGCCGGTGCTGCGCCACGGCACGCTGACCGCGCCGCTGCATGTCGACGAGCACGTCGTCGTGCTGGCACGCCAGATGGGCAGCACCTGGGCCATCACGGCCACCAACAACAGCAGCACGGCCCGCACCGTGACGCTGCGCCTGCCCTTCGGCGCCGAGTCGCTGCGCGACGCGCTGGGCGGCGAGGCGGTCGCCGTCACCGGCGGTCGCCTGCAACTCAGCGTGCCGCCACTGTTCGGCCGGGTGCTCGTCACACCATGACGCACAAGCTTGGCGCAGACTCGCGGCCCAGGCCGATCTGACACGGGGTCAGCGCCGCCAACAGGCCGATCTGACCTTCATCGCCAGCAGCGCGGCCGCCTAGGAGCCTGTCGGGCTTTGGGTCGGGCGCGCGCCGGGGAGAGTTGCGGGGCGAGGCAAGGCGCCGACGAGGCGTGGGATGGATCCCCCACAACGAGTCGGCAACGCCGCA